>NZ_CP102578.1:3200192-3518269 GCF_042230915.1 Archangium gephyra
GGGCGGTAGTTGTCATCGACGGGGCCCGCGGGGGCATGCTAGGTCGCACGTCCGCCCATGGCCCCGTACCTCTCCATCGTCATTCCCGTCTACAACGAGGCGTCCATCGTCGCCTCGGCCGCGGCTGAGCTCTCGCAGGGGTTGGACGCGCGTGGGTGGGACTACGAGATCATCTTCGCGGAGAACGGCTCGCGAGACGCCACGCCCCAGATTCTCGAGGACCTGTGCGCGAAGAACCCGCGGCTGCGCTGGTTCCACTCGGAGCGGCCCAACTATGGGGTGGCGCTGAAGGCGGGCATCGAGAAGGCCCGCGGCACCTATGTGTTCTGCGACGAGATCGACCTGTGCGACCTGAGCTTCTACGACGCCGCGCTGCCGGTGCTGGAGAAGGATGGGGCGGACATGGTGGTGGGCTCGAAGGCGGCCAAGGGGGCGAGTGATCAGCGGCCCCTGGTGCGGCGCGTGGCCACGCGGGTGCACAACAAGCTGCTGCGGGTGGCGCTGGGCTTCCAGGGCACGGACACGCACGGGCTGAAGGCCTTCCGGCGCGAGGCGCTGATGCCGGTGGTGGCCAAGTGCGTGGTGGACATGGACGTGTTCGCCAGCGAGTTCGTCATCCGCGCCTGGCGCGAGGGGCTGCGGGTGGTGGAGATCCCCATCCAGCTCCACGAGAAGCGCCAGCCCTCCATCCACCTCTTCAAGCGCGTGCCCAACGTGCTGAGGAACGTGGGGAAGCTGGTCTACGTCATCCGCATCCGCGGCACCTGAGGAGGCGCGGGTGGCGCGACGGCTCGCATCCATCTCCGTCGACCTGGACTCGCTGCCGCACTACTGCCGCATCCACGGCCTGCCCGAGTCGCTGCTGGACGCACGGGCGCGGGGGCTCGTCTACACCACGGCGGTGCCCCGGCTGAGGCAGTTGCTGGCGTCGGTGGGCGTGCCGGGGACGTTCTTCGCCATCGGCGAGGACGTGGCGGCGGACGCGGGGGCCGCGGAGGCCCTGCGCTCGGCGCACCAGGCGGGCGTGGAGGTGGCGAGCCACAGCTTCTCGCACGACTACGCGCTGACGCGGCGCGCGCCCGAGAGCATCCGCGAGGACCTGCGGCGCGCGGACGAGGTGCTCGAGGCCGCCACGGGCGTGCGTCCGGTGGGCTTCCGCGCGCCGGGCTACACGCTCAACGCCGCCCTGTACGCGGCGACGGTGGAGCGCGGCTACCGCTACGGCTCCTCCGCCTTTCCGGCCGTCCCGTACTACACGGCCAAGGCGGCGGTGATGGGCTCGCTGGCCCTGCTGGGACGCCCCTCGCGCGCGGTGCTGGACTCGCCCCGGGTGCTGCTCGCGCCCCGTACGCCGTACCGGCCAGACCCGGCTCGGCCCTACCAGCGGGGCTCGGGGGCCGTGCTGGAGCTGCCGATGGCGGTGACGCCCGGCGTGCGCTTCCCCTTCATCGGCACGTTCGCCCTCACGCTGCCCCTGCCGGCCGTCCGCGCCGCGTACCGCTCCCTCCAGGGCGACACCTTCTTCAACCTCGAGCTGCACGCGGCGGACGTGCTGGACGAACAGGACGGCATTCCGCCCGAGCTGGTGCGCCAGCAGCGGGACCTGCGGGTGCCCGCCACGCACAAGCTGGAACGGTTGAGGACCCTCTTCGGCTGGTTGAAGTCCGACTACGACGTGGTGACGCTGCGCGACGCGGCCTCGCACCTCGCCCTCACCGTCTGAGCCCCTCGAGGGAAGTGGCCGGAGATATCCCCTCTCCCGGAGGGCGAGGGGAAATGGGCGCGGTTCTCAGCGCATATGTCCAGGGGGCCCCGCGCTCAGGGGATGGGTTCCGCCACGGTCGTCCGCTCGCTCTTCTTCCGGGTGCCTCCCGGGCGCGTTCGCTCCAACGTCCGGGCCAGGGTGTCACGAGACTCCGCCACCAGGGGATGCCCGGGCCCGAGCGCCTTCTCTCGCAGGGCCAGCGCCCGCTCGTGCATCGCCCGCGCCTCCTCGTGCTTCCCCAGCTCCCGGAGCACGTTGCCCAGGCCGTTGAGCGACACGGCGATGTCCGGGTGCCCGGCCTCCAGGGCCTTCTGCTGGATGGCCAGCGCGCGCACGTGCTGCGCCCGGGCCTCCGGGTGCTTCTTCATGAGCCGCAGCACCTCGCCCAGGTCGTTGAGCGTGCTGGCCACGTCGGGATGGTCCGCTCCCAGCACCTTCTCGCGCAGGGCCAGCGCGCGCTCGAGGCGCCGCCGCGCCTCCTCGTACCGGCCCAGCCCCCGGAGCGCGCTGCCCATGTTGTTGAGGGTGTTGGCGATGTCGGGATGGTCCGGCTTCAGCACCTTCTCCCGGAGGGCCAGTGCGCTCTCGAGCTCCCGCAGCGCTTCCTCGTGCCGGCCCAGGGCATCGAGTGCGACGGCCAGGTTGTTGCGCGAGATGGCCACGTCGGGATGCTCCAGCCCCAGGGCATTCTTGCGGATGGCCAGCGCGTGCTCGTACAGATCCCGGGCCTCGTCGTGCTTGCCCAGCTGCCCGAGCGCCGTGCCCAGGTTGCTGTAGGAGTTGGCGACGAGCGGGTTGTCCGGCCCCAGCGTCTTGCGCCGGAGGGTCAGCGCCTGCTCGTACGCGGCCCGCGCCTCCTCGTACTTCCCCAGCGCCCCGAGCGCGACGCCCAGGTTGTTGTACGCGGAGATCACCTTCGGGTGCTCGGGGCCCAGCACCTTCTTGCGGAGCTCCAGCACGCGCTCGTACCGGGACCGGGCCTCGTCGTAGCGGCCCATCTCCTGGAAGGCGATGGCCTGGTCGTTGAGCGAGTCCGCGCGCGTCTCGTCGTCATCCGCGACCTCCACGGCCGACTCCATGGCCAGCGTCAGCCCCTGGGCCTCCTGGTAGCGCGCCTGCCTCCACCCCACCTCCCGGAAGAGCAGCGTCCAGGCCTTGGCGACCATCACCAGATCCTTGCTCTTCGCGGCCACGGCGATGGCCCGCCGCGCCAGGGCCTCGGCGTCGGCGTACTCCCCGTCCTGGTCCTTCATCGAGGCGACCTCGTACAGGGTCTGCGCCACGAGCGGCCCGTAGCCCACCTGCTCCACCCGCGGCAGCAGCGCCTCGCCGGGTGCCAGCGCCTCCCGGTACCGGCCCGCCATGCGCAGCGTCGCCAGCCGGTCCACCTGCGGCAGCAGCGTCTCCACCGTGGCGCGCACCGCCGGGTCCTCCGGCAGCGGCACCGTGGCCGTCAGCGCCTTGGCATCCACGCAGGTGCTCAGCGCCGGCAGCGACTGCACCACCTGCACGGCCTTGGACAGGTTGTCCCGGTCGGAGCCGCGGGCGAACAACTCCGTCAGCTCCCTCAGCTGGCTGCGGCGCCGCTCCAGGCAGTCCACCTTCAGCACGTCGAGCTTCCCGGGCGAGGGCACTCGCATGGCCTCGCAGGCCTCGGTCCGCATCCGCACCCAGGTGCCCGCGTAGCCGTCGAGCAGCGAGGACGTGCGCGTGAAGGTGTCCTGCGCATACGGCAACCGGGTGCCCAGGAAGGCCCGCTTCATCCGCGCCTTCACCGTCTCGTCCCACGTGCCGGTGAGCCTGCGCTCCATGCTGGCGCACCCCGGCTCCTGCTCCGTATGCAGCAGCGCGCTCCACAGCGTCAGTCCCGCCAGGCCCGTCACCAGGGCCATCAGCGCCACCTTGCGCCGCCGCGTCCGCCGCCGCGCATCGAGGTCCACCTCCAGCGCCATCACCAGCTGCTGCATGGACGCGGGGCGCTGGGCGGGGTCCGCCCGCAGCCCCTGCACGAGCGTGCGCTCCACCCAGGCGGGCACGTCCGAGGTGGCGGGAGGGGGCTTCACCCGGCCCTCGAGCTGGGCCTGGGTGGACTCGGCCTGGTTGGCGCCGGAGAAGGGGTGTTGCCGGTAGAGGGCCTCGTAGAGGGCCACGCAGAAGGCGAACAGATCGCTGCGCGCATCGGCCGGCCCGGCCCGTAGCAGCTCGGGCGCCATGTAGCGGGGCGTGCCCAGCAGCGTGCCTTGCAGGGTGAGGGGGCTGTCCAGGGCGCCCGGCGGCAGGGGCAGGGGCGTGTTCGAGGGGGCTTCCGGGGTGGAGCCGGCGCGCGCCAGCCCGAAGTCCGTCACCCGCACCCGCCCGTCCTTGCCCACCAGGACGTTCTCGGGCTTGAAGTCCCGGTGGACGAGGCCCGCCTCGTGCGCGGCGGCCAGCCCGCGCCCCGCCTCCAGGTACACGTCCAACGTCTCCCGCCAGGTGCGCGGGGCTTGCTCGCTCCAGCGCCGCAGCGTCTGCCCCTCCACCATCTCCATGGCGATGAAGATGGCGCCGTCCTCGAGGGTGCCCACGTCGTAGATGGCCACCACGTTGGGGTGCGAGAGGCGCGCCATGGCCTGGGCCTCGCGCAGCATGCGCGTCTCCAGGTCGTGCTGGGACAGGCCCGGGTCCCAATCCCGGCGCAGCAGCTTGAGGGCCACGCGCCGGTCCAGCCGCGAGTCATAGGCGGCCACCACCTCGCCCATGCCGCCCTGGCCGAGCCGGTTGAGCACGGTGTAGCGCTCGGCCAGCGTGTGGCCCGGCGCCGTGGAGACGGGTCCGCTCCGCCGGGGCTCGGAAGCGGCCCCTTCCCGGGCGAACAGCGGCGTGGCGAAGCTGCGCACCTGGGTAGCGGCCTCTCCCAGCGCATCCGCCGCGTACAGGAGCGTCTGCGCCGGCGGGGCGGCTTGGGAGCGCACCACCGTGGCGTCCGCCTCCGGGCTACCGGTGCCCGAGTCCCCTTTCGCCCGTGGGCCCTCCTCGCTCATGTGCGTGCCTCCCCGGGAGTGACTGTTGCCAATGGGACAGTCATAGCCTGAACGTGGGGAGGTGGAGTAGCGGCTCTCCACTACGGCCCGCTCATCCTCCAGGGGAAAGACGCGCGCGCGGTGCACGCCAGAAAACGGGCGCCGACCCGGTCCAGGTGTAGACGTCTACACCTGGGGTAGGGCTTTGGCCTACATGTCCAGGTGTAGATGTCTACACCTGAGCCGCCTGATTCTTGGACGGTATGCCCAACGCGTGAACCCGTCCAAAACCCGCGCCGTCCGTAAGTCCACGAAACATAACCGCGCTCGCGGATCCGGGCCCCATGCTCATCGACGTGCCGCAGGATGACGAGTCGGTGGTGAAGAGGCCCTTCGCCGAGTGCGGCGTGGATGAAGTGGAGCGCGCCGCGCGAGCGAAGCGGGCCATCCAGGATGGCATGGACGCCGAGCCCACCCTCGCGATGCCGCAGAAGCACGCCACCGCGTGAAGTGAAGTCACCGGGCGGGGAGGGACGTCAGTCAGCCTGACAAGGCTGTTCGCGCCGAGTAGTGCTGCGCTCTCCAGGTTACATCGGGCCTCCACCTGTTAACCCCAGGCGGCGGGTCCCCGACACCCGGCCGCTGGAGCCGGTCATGCAACAAACCCATGTCGTCGGTAGCGCTGGGTTTCACGGGGCCGTGGGCGCTCCGGCCCTTGGCGTGGGGAGCTGAGCCACCAGGAGGGGGGCGTCAGGAGAGTGCCCGAAGCCCCCCCCCATAGGGTTGTGAGACCAGTGGCCTATCTTTCAGGGAGGTTGAGCCTGGAGAAAGGCCCCGGTCATGACGAAGGAGTTCCAGAATCCTGGAGCGGCGGAGGGCGGCGGCAGGCGGTTCGAGGCTCCGAGGATTTCGCGCGGCTGCCCCCGGTGGGGCGCGGGGGTGTTGGCGCTGGTGCTGCTCGGAGTGCAGGCGGCATGCGCGACCGGCTACCCCATGGGGGGCACACGGGCGGGCGCCGCTCGACACCGGGGCAGGGCTCCGCCAGAAGCACGAAGCTCACGAGAAGGGGAGCACCCGGGTGGGGCCTGGCTGGTGGCCGCCACGGGGGTGGACGCCGCCAGCGAGGGCCGGGTGCCCGCCGGGGCCGGGGAGGAGGGGTTCGACGACCCGGGCGTCAATCGGGGACAGGGGGTGGAGGGTCTCCAGGCCCGTGCGCGGACCCGGCTCGAGGCCAGGGGGGCTGGCGCGGGGGACGAGGCGGAGGACTGGGAAGGGGAGGGCGTGGGCGGGCCGGATGGGGTGGGCGACGGCCGCTCCTACAAAGTGCCCTTCAGTGTGGACTACTTCCAGGGCTTCCTCGTGCGGGCGGGAGTTCCCGTCACCGCGCTGCCGGGTGACGGGCGCACGCTGAGCCCACCGCGGGCGATGGAGCTGCTGCCCTACCTGCTGTCCACGCCGGTGACGTTGGGCAACTTCGGGTTGCGGCGCATGGCGGTGCACTTGCTGCTGGAGGTGGCCACGGGCGGGCAGGTGGTGACGCGCGAGGATCTGCACGCGCGCATGCGGCGCTTCTGGCGGCTGCTGGTGCTGCGCCCGGACGGCTACCTGGTGAAGCCCGGCACGGGCGAGGCCGTGCAGAAGGCGGGCGAGGTGGTGCTGGCCGAGGACGGCACCCTGCGCGCGGGGCGCTTCGAGGTGGGCCCCTTCTACGCCATTGACGGCGGGCGCCTCTTCCCGGTGGACCAGACGCTCGCGGTGCCTCGAGGCGCCGGGCCGGCGGGCATCTACGCGCCGGACGACAACGCCGGGCTCGCGGTGGCCGAGGGCGCCGCGAGGGCCGTGGTGGACATGGTGGAGGGCCTCTACCGGCTCATCTTCCACACGGGGGAGACGCTGGAAGGGCTGACGCAGCTGCCCGGGGCCGTGCGCGCCATGTACGAGAACGCGCCGCACCTGTGGGAGGAGTTCCGCCACAAGCCCTATGCGGAGCGGGTGCGGACCGTGTCGCGGCTGGCCACGGGCGCGGTGCTGACGGTGGGCACGGCCGGGGCGGGCACCGCGAAGGTGATGGACTGGGGTGGCAGGCTGGGGCGCCTCTCCGTGCCCCTGCTGTCCGTCACGGGCGATGGCCTGCTGGCGGTGCGTCTGGTGGCCGTGCCGGTGGGCAGTGTGGCCACGGCGGCGTCACCGGCACTGGGGGCCACCTACGTGCTGCACATGGCCAACACGGGCGCGCAGGGCTCGGGGGGTGGGGGCTGGCCTCCGGTAGGCGGTCCCGGGCAGTGGGTGGAGGACACCTCGGCCATGTCCGAGCAGGCCCGGGACTACCAGGCCCAGGTGACGGGCGCTCCCAAGGGCTGGTGCTACAAGATCTGCCGGGATGGGACGTGCGTGGAGTACGACGGCTACGAGCCGAAGACGGGCACCCTGCTGGAAGCCAAGGCGCGCGAGTACGACAAGTGGTTCGACGAGGAACTCGAGGCCCGATGGGGGTACAAGGGGCTGGATAAACTGGTTCGCCAGGCCCGGCGGCAGTTGCAGTTGGCAGGTGGGCTGCCGTTGCGCTGGCACGTCGCGGAGCCGCGGATGGTGGCCATTCTCAGGAAGGCGTTCGATGACGTAGGTCTTCAGTCATTAGACATCGTGTACACCCAACCAGTGCATTGATGGGCACGACGTATGAGTGAAATCTATAAAGCTGGAGCCTACTGGGGACGCCGGCCAGAGTCGGCCGAGGAGTGCGCCCGGCGCGCGGAGACGTTCTTCCGGCTCATGGCCGAGAGCCACCCGAGCTACGCCCGCTGGTATGAGAAGAGTGATTCCGGCCGGAAGTCGCCGCGGCTCGAGTTCAAGCCCACGCAGGAGACCTTCGTGAAGTTCTTCGGACGTAAGGACTCCCGGAACTGGGATGATGGTTTCAACTTCGGCGCCTGGACGGGGCACGAGGCGCAGGACCAGGGCGGCATGGTCATGTTCTGGTGTGGGTCGAAGGCGGAGGTTGCGCCCAACTACCTGCGCCTCTTCTTCCCCAAGGAGGCGCTGGGCCACGAGCGCATGCTGAGTGCACCTGTGCTCACCGGCGTCATGCGCGCCATGGCCGTGGCGTGGGAGCCGGAGTGGGCCCTTGCGACGGCGCAGGGGCTGTGGGACCAGCTCTCCAACGGCAGTCGGCTCGGCTGCTTCGTGGGGTGGATGACGTACTTCTCGCGCGAGCGTGGAGAGGTGCCAGCGCTGCCCGACCCTGTCCGGGTGGAGTCGGTGGGTGACAAGGGCACGCTCGTCATCCTGACGCCGGAGCGGCTCACCCCGAGCAACCCCGTGCATGTGGCGCTCGCGCGGCGCGTGCAACAACTGCTGGAGGAGCGGGGTCTGCTCAAGCCGGTCATCGAGCCGAAGTCCCAGGTGCGCTGAGGTGCACACTCACCGGGGCACTGACGCGGAAAGACGCGCGCGCGGTGCACGCCAGAAAACGGGCGCCGGCCCGGTCCAGGTGTAGACGTCTACACCTGGGGTGGGGTTTTGACCTACATATCCAGGTGTAGATGTCTACACCTGAGCCGCCGCTCAGTCCCCGAGGTAGCCCTTGAGCGTCTCGGCCCGCTGCTGGTGGGTGCTGAGGAGGGGCGCGGTCCTGCTGAGGAACATGGCCAGCGTCGTGTCGTCCCGGTACTCGTCCAGGCCCTCGTCGACGAGCTCCCTGGCCCGGTCCTGGTCGTCCCTCACCTGCTCGAGGAAGGCCTCGTCGAACTCGCGGCCGCTCAGGGCCGACAGCGCGTCCCGCTTCCCGAGGAACTTCAGCACCTGTTTGTCGTACTGCTTGTTGTACTTCTTCTCGCCCTTCTCCATGCCCTTCTTCATGCCCTCGACAGTGCCCTCGGTGCCCGCGCCGCCGATGGCCTGGTCCACGGTGGACAGGTCCACGGTGGACAGCGAGAAGGCCTTTGTCTCGGCGAGCGTCTCCAGGTCGTCCTGGTTGCGCTGGTGGTCGTGGATGAGCTCCCGGGCGAAGCGCCGCACCTCGGGCTCATTGGACTTCTGGAGGGCCAGGTGGCCCAGGGTGATCTGCTCCTGGTTGAGCAGGGAGAGCTGATCCGCGAAACGGACCTTCTGGGCGAAGGCCTCGCCGACCTGCTCGCCCCGATGGCGCGCCTGCTTCGCCTCGTCATGGGCACAGCCCGCGCCCAGGCCCACCGCGGCCAACAGCCCCGCGCTCCACAGCCATCGCCGCATCCGCATGTCCTGGCCCTCCTTGCTCTGGTGGACAAGGCAAAGCTGGGATGCGCGGGGGCGGCCTACAAGCGCTGGGGGCAGGCGGCGCGGCAAGGGCCCGGCACGAGTGTCCAGGGAATTGGCGCCGCGGCTTGCCGGGACGGCAGGACGGGACGGTCCGCGGTGCGCACTCGGGCCTCGTTCCCCTCCCAGCATGGGGAACGATGGTGTAGACACGCCCCCATGCTCGAGCAGCTCTCCGACAAGGTGAAGCAGGAGCTCCGGGAGTGGACGGAGCGCATGGTGGGCCCGGAGCGCAAGGAGCGCCTGCAGGCGCTCGCCCGCACCGGCAATGAGTACGGGGTGGATCCGTTCGGCTTCAACCTCGACTACAGCCTGTCGGCGCTCGCCCCCTTCTTCTGGCTCTACCGCCACTACCACCGCGTGGAGACCTTCGGTATCGAGAAGGTCCCCAAGGGCCGCGTCCTCCTCATCTCCAACCACTCCGGCCAGCTGCCTATGGACGGGGCGATGATCGGCGTGTCCCTGCTGCTCGAGGCGGATCCGCCGCGCGCCATCCGCAGCATGGTGGAGAAGTGGGTGCCCTCGCTGCCCTACGTCTCCACCTTCATGGCTCGGGTGGGGCAGATCGTCGGCACGCCGGAGAACTGCCGCCGCCTGCTGGAGGCCGACGAGGCCATCCTCGTCTTCCCCGAGGGCGTGCGCGGCCTGGGCAAGCTGTGGCCCCAGCGCTACCAGTTGCAGGATTTCGGCCTGGGCTTCATGCGCCTGGCCCTGGAGACGGACACCCCCATCGTCCCCATCGCCGTGGTGGGCGCCGAGGAGCAGTCCCCCGCGCTGGTGGACGTGAAGCCCCTGGCGAAGCTGCTCGGCTTCCCCTCCTTCCCACTCACCGTCACCGGGATGCCCCTGCCCCTGCCCACCAAGTACCGCATCTACTTCGGGGACCCCTTGCGCTTCACCGGCCGCGCAGACGACGAGGACAGCGAGCTGGACAAGAAGGTCCGTACCGTGAAGACCGCCATCCAGGGCATGCTCAACCAGGGACTCAAGGAGCGTCAGGGCGTCTTCTGGTGACGCGCCCGGCACCCTCGCCATGAATCAGGATCCTTCCAAGAGACCGGCCGTCGTCATCACCGGCATCAGCGGCAACCTCGGCCGCGCCCTCGCCAAGGTGCTGCACAAGCACGAGCGCATCATCGGCATCGACCGGCGCCCCTTCGTGGGCCGGCCGAAGGACATCGAGATGCACCAGCTGGACCTGCGCAAGAAGAAGGCGGAGGACGTCTTCCGCAAGAACGACATCCGCGCGGTCATCCACATGGGCATCATGCACGACCCGCGCATGAGCGAGGAGGAGCACCACTCCTTCAACGTGGTGGGCACCACGCGCCTGCTCGAGTACTGCGCCCGCTACCGCGTCCCCAAGGTGGTGGTCCTCTCCTCGGCCAACGTCTACGGCCCCAGCCCGGACAACTCCAACTTCCTCACCGAGGACGCGCCGCTCATGGCGGCCAGCCGTTTCTCGGGCGTGCGCGATCTCATCGAAGTGGACATGCTCGCGCACAGCTTCTTCTGGAAGCACCCCCACATCCAGACGGTCATCCTCCGGCCCGTCCACATCGTGGGGCCCACCATCAAGAACGCGCCCAGCAACTACCTGCGCCTGCGCCGCCCCTGGGTGCTGGCGGGGTTCGATCCCATGGTGCAGCTCATCCACGTGGACGACGTGGCGCGCGCCATGGTGGAGGCCGCCCTGCGCCCCGAGCCCAAGGGCGTCTACAACGTGGTGGGCCCCGGCGAGGTGCCCCTGTCCGCCATCCACCGCGAGCTGGGCCACAGCGCCATCCCCGTGCCGCACCCCGTGGCCCGGCCGCTGCTGGGCCTCCTCTTCAAGTACCGGATCGCCAACTTCCCCCCGCCCGAGCTGGACCACATCCAGTTCCTCTGCAACGTGGATGGCTCGCGCTGGCGCCAGGACGTGGAGTGGACGCCGCGCTTCTCCATGCGCGACACCATCCGCTCCGTCATCGGCGAGTAGGGCAGGGCGGGTAAGGGGTTCTCCTGACGGCGCTGTCAGGGTCCCGAGCCACGGGGCTTCCGAGGGGGTCTGACAGCGATGTCAGGCCCCCTGGCTTTTCCAGTACGGGCTTTTCCCGGGGGCGGGCGTACAACCCCTTGATTTCAGGTGGCTGGCAGGCGGCCGGGGCCCTGGCACCCGCATTGCTCTAGGGACAGGGCACGAAACGCGGTGAGGGCGGGCCCCGAAGTGCCCCTCACCCCGTCACCTTTCTCAGGAGGTTCCATGGGGGAGCCTCCGACGCCCACCGTCTCGGCCGGCCCCGGGACGGTGGGCGGTTTTTTTCAGGGGAGCTCGCCGTCGAAGGGGCCCCCGGACTGCTTCTCCAGCAGCCACTTGCCGTCCCGGTAGATGAACTCGGAGGTGACGGTGTCGCTCTGCTCGGACACCGAGGGCAGGCGCATCCACTTGATGCGGCTGGTGACGATGGCCCGCTCACCTTCCTCCACGACCTCGACCTCTTCGATGTCGTAGTCGGTGATGGACAGGTCCCGCTCGTCCTGCTTCTCGCGGCGGGCCCTCTCGAAATCCTGACGGCGCTCGGGGACGATGAAGCGGGTGGCGATGCGGTAGTCCTTCCAGCGCACGCGCTGGTGGAAACTTTCCACCACGGGGCGAAGCGTCTCCAGGTCGGACTTCTTCTTGGTGTGGGCGCAGCCCCCACTGAGAGCGAAAACGAGCAGGACAGCAAGCAGGCGAATCACCCGGAGGACGCTAGCACCCATTCCAGAGGGGGCGAAACGGAAGAGGCCCCGGTGCTATGGTCGCGGGCCGCATGGCCAAATCGTTGGTGGAGCGCTACGAGCAGCTCCTCGCCCAGGATCCTGCATCATCGGTATTCGTCGAGCTGGCCAAGGCGTTGGTCGCCAAGGGCGAGCACGCCCGCGCCATCGCCGTGTGCGAGCAGGGCATCTCCCACCATCCCAACTCGGTGACGGGGCGGGTGCTGTGGGGCAAGGCCCTCATCCTGATGGGGCGCCCCGCCGAGGCGATGGCGCAGTTCGATCAGGCGGTGTCGATCGACAAGGAAAACCCGCACGCCTACAACCTCATCTCCGAGGTGCTGCTGCAGCGGGGCCTGTACCGCTCGGCGCTGCCCATCCTGCGCAAGGCGCTGGCGCTGCAGCCGAATGATGCGCGCGTGCGCGGGTGGATGGAGCAGGCGCAGGCCGCGCTCGCCGGTGGGCCCGCGCCGGCCTTCGGAGACCTGAACGCGCTCGAGCCCACGGCCGCGGAGGAGTCCGCCGCGCCAGCCGAGGCGGCCCCCGAGGCTCCCGCTGTCCCGGAGCTGAGTCCCGAGGCCGTGACCGTCGAGACGGTGGCGGCACCCGAGGCCCCGGCGTCCACGCCGGCCCCGGAGGCTTCCGCCGAGCCGGTGCTGGAGGGCGTGGAGGCCGCCGCGGAGGAGGCGCCCGTCGAGCTGGCGCTGGAGGCCAGTGACATCGACGGAGGCTCGCCGTCCGAGGCCGCGTCGGCCGAAGCCGCGCCGCCGGAAGTCCCCGAGGAGGCGCTGACCGTCGACGAGGAGCCGCCGGCCGGCCCGGTGGAGGCGCTCGCCAGTCCGGAGGCGCTGGAGACGGCCCCGGTCGAGGCCGCCGCGGACGACGAGGGACTGCTCGCGGACCTACCGCCGCTGGAGCCCGAGCCCGCCGCCGAGGAGCCGGAGCCCGAGGCCCCGGCGCTGCATTCCGTTCCCCCCGCGCAGCCCGGAGCGACGGGCTCCCGGCGTGGATTGCTCGCGGAGCTGCCCGAGGCCACGGGCGCCGCCCCGGTGGTGCCCGCGCCCACCGCTGCTCCGGTGGCCCGGCCCCCCGTGCAGGACGTGGCGGCCCTCACGGCGGCCTACGAGCGCGAGCTGCGCGACAAGCTCCTTCCGAAGGACTCGACCGCCTTCCTCCCGCCCCGCGCGATGAAGGTGGTGGTGGCCGCGGCCGTCCTGGTGCTGCTGTGCGGCGTGTTCCTCGTCGTGCGGGCCAAGCAGGGCGGACAGGCCCTGGCCTCGGCGCTGGATCGCGTCTCCCGGCTGCTGGAGCAGGACACGGAGACGTCCCGGCAGGAGTCGCTCGCGCTGCTCTCCCACGTGGTGAGGCTGGAGGACGACAACAGCCGGGCCTGGGCCCTCTCGGCCTATGCGCACGCCCTGCGGTACGCGGACACGGCTTCCGCCGAGGAGCGGGCCCAGGCGCTCGCCGAGATTGGCCGCCCCGGGGTGCGCGCCGCGCATCCGGTGAGCTCCGCGCTCGTGGACGTGCTGGTGGCCGATGCGCAGGGCCGCGACGCCGCCCACCGGGCCCTGCTGGCCGCGAAGGTGGAGAGCTCCGAGGCACACGCGCTGGCCGGCAGCGTCCTGCTGGAGCAGGGCAAGGAGAAGGAGGCCCTGGAGCGCCTCGAGCGCGCGCTGAAGCTGTCGCCGCGCAACGTGCGCGCCCTGGTGTCGCTCGGCGCCTACTACCGGGACGCGGGCGATGCGGTGAACGCGCTGAAGATGTACACGGCCGCCACGAAGCTGGCCCCCGAGCACCCGGTGGCGCGCCTGGGCGTCGCGGAGAGCCGCCTGGCGCTCGGCCAGGAGCTGCCGCAGGCCCTCTCGGACGTGCAGGGGCTGACGGGCGATGCGCTGCCGGTCTCCCTGCGCGAGCGCCAGCGGCTGGTGCAGGGCCGGTTGATGACGGCCCTGGGCAAGGCCCGCGAGGCGCTGCCGCTGCTGACCGAGGGCACGAAGGGCCCGCTGGCCTACGAGCTCTTCCTGGCGCTCGGCGAGGCGAACCGCGCGGCCGGGGACATGGCCGCCGCGCAGCGGGCCTTCGAGCAGGCCCTGACGCTCAAGCCGAGCAGCGAGGAGGCCGCGGCGGGACTGGGCCGGGCGCTGCTGGACCGGGATCGTGAGCGCGAGGTGCTCTCCCGGGTGGAAGGGGAGGGCCCCGAGGTGGCGCTGGTGCGGGCCGCGGCGTACACGAAGCTGGGCGACTTCAAGCGCGCCCGGGTGGAGCTGGCCCGCACGCGCGTGGAGGACCGCTACCCCGCCGAGGCCATCATCTACCTGGCGCAGGCCGACGCCGCCGAGGGCGAGCGCGACCGGGCCCGGGAGGCGCTGGAGAAGACGCTCGCGGCGACGAAGACGGCCAAGGCCGAGGTGCGCACGGCGCTGGGGCAGCTGCACTGGCAGGACAAGTCCCTGGACAAGGCGAGCACCCTGCTGGAGGCCGCGGTGGCCGAGGGCAAGCGGGACTACGAGGCCTCGTGCGCGCTGGGCCGGCTGCTCATCGCCCGGGGGCTGCCGGACCTGGCGATGAAGCCGCTGACGCAGGCGGTGGAGCGCAACGGCTCGCACGGCGAGGCGCGCGAGGCGCTCGGCCGGGCGCTGCTGGCGCTGGGCCGCACCCCCGAGGCCCTCAAGCAGTTCGAGGAGTGGCAGCTGGACAACCCGGGAGCCGCGGGGGCCCACAAGGGCTTCGCGATGGCCCTCTATTACACCGGGAAGACGAAGGACGCGGAGGCGGCCTCCGGGCGCGCGGTGAAGCTGGTGGCGAACGATCCCGAGGCGCATCGCGTGCGCTCGGATATCCTCTTCGCGCTGGGAGACACGCGGGGGGGCTTCGGCGCCCTGGAGAGCGCCAACAAGCTGGACAGCAAGTCGCCGGAGACCTTCTGCGGCATCGCCCGGGCCTTCCTGCGGCAGGGCCTGGTGGCCAACGCGGGCGCGGCCTACGCGGCGGCGCGGCGCGAGGGGCCGGACACGCCGTGCGGCCGCTCGGGCGAGCACTGGGTGGATGACTCGGGCGGACGGGCCGCGGCGAAGGTGCTGCAGGGGATTGCCGACAAGGCGCCCACCACGTGGGACAAGGCCTTCGCCCAGGCGACCATGGCGCGGGTGCTGCTGGCCGCCGGAGCGGCGAAGGACGCGCGCGCGGCGGCGGACGAGGCGGTGAAGCTGGAGCCCTTCTCCGGACGCAACCACCTGGTGCTGGGACAGGTGGCGCTGAAGCAGCGCGACGAGGCCACGGCGATGAAGGCGCTCAACCGCGCGGTGGAGCTGGAGCCCGTGGATGGACTGGCCTGGCTGGCGCTGGCGGACGCGCTGGTGCGCAACCCCGCCGAGACGGAGCGGGCGGTGCAGGCCTATGGGACGTTCCTGAAGCTCGCGGGGGCGTCGCCGGAGGCGGCCCGGGTGAAGAAGGCCCTCAAGCCGCTCCAGAAGAAGTTGGGAGGCCGGTAGCGTGCAACAGCCCCAGCCCCAGTCCTCGCTGCCGCCGCCCATGCCGCTCATGCGCATCATGGGAGGCAATGCCTTCCTGCTGTCCGTGCTCTACCTGCTGGTGGGCATCGTGGTGGAGGGGGCGCGGCGCGTGTGGCCGTCCATCTTCCTGCAGCGGCTGTCCCTGTCGCTCGACTCGCTGCCGGCCCGGGCGCTGGAGCTGGTGGGGTGGATGCAGCCACTGCGCGATGCGTACTTCGCGGGGGAGATTCGCGAGTCCGTGGTGCGCCTCGTCTTCGGCGTCACCACCATCGTCATCATCTTCCTGCTCGCGGTGGTGGTGGGCGTGTTCATGGGCTCGCTGCGCAGCCTCATGTTGCGCCGGGCCTCGCGCCGGTAGTGGCGGGTGGGGGAGCGCGGGTGAGCCTGCCGCGGGACCGCTCGTCCTCACGGCCTCATCAAATCCATTCTCGAGACCCGCTTTTGGCCTACGCTGCGAGGAAACAGGGAGGCACTCGCAGATGAAAGCATTCGTGATGTTGGGAGTCCTGGCAGCAGCCGTGAGCCCACTGGACTGCGAAGGAGATCCCCCCCCGCCGCTGTACATCGACTGCCCGGCTCCGCAGACGCTGGAGTGCCAGGACGGAGGCGCGGTGGCGAGCTTCTCCCCCTCGGTCACGGGCGGAGTGCCGGGCTACAGCGTGTCGTGCCAGCCGCCCTCGGGCAGCTTCTTCTCGCTGGGGTGCAATACGAGCACGTGTTCGGCGAGCGACTCGATTGGCCAGGGCGCCAGCTGCGGGCACCAGGTGTGCGTGGTGGACACGCTCGCCCCCATCATCACCGTCAAGCCGGAGCCGGTGAGCCTGTGGGCGCCCAACCACGAGATGCTGGACTTCAAGCTCAGCCACTGCGTGGAGAGCGTGGTGGACAGGTGTCACGGTCCGCTGGACGTGGACGCGGTGGGTGTCATCGCCAGGGCCGAGTCGGACGAGGTGGAGGATGACTCGCTGGTGGATGACGCCGTGGGCGATGGCCACACGTGCCGGGACATCGAGCTGGGAGGCGGGTCGGCGGCGCGGCTGCGCTCGGAGCGGCAGGGGCGCGGCAACGGGCGTGTGTACACGGTGCACTTCACGGTGACGGACCCGAGTGGGAATCAGGCCTCGGCGGCCTGCCAGGTGCAGGTGGTGCACGACCAGTCGGAGGCCAGCGCTCCGGCCGTGCGGGACGCGTGTCAGTACTGCGAGGGCACCGGCTGCGGCTCCTGCCCCAGCGCCAGCCCCGAGTGCCCGGTACCGTAGCCAGGACTCGAGGCCATGCACGCCGCTGGGACTCAGAAGGCCCAGCCGAGCGCGAGCCGGGTGGTGGGGCCAAAGTCCCAGCGGTGCGTGCGTGAGGGAGGTCCCTGGGTGGGCTGGTTGTCCGGCCCTATCGAGAGGGTCGACGACTCCTCGTAGGTCGTGTACGTGGCCCCCAGCCCCACGGCGGCCTGGAGCATGAAGCCCCGGGTGAGCAGCAGCGAGTAGCCCACCAGGGCGTCACCGCCCAGGGTCAGCAGGCTCGTGATGCGGGACGGCTCCGCCACGCCATCCGACCGGCTGTCAAACACGCTGCGGCCCAGGCCTCCCCCGAGCTGCAGGCCCGTCCACAGCCCCTCGGGAGCACTGCCCAACAGGAAGTAGCGGACGCCCGGCGACAGGGTCACGGTGCCCGTGGTGTTGCCCTGCTCGACGCGCCGGGTGACGAAGCCTCCGGCGCTGGCGATGGGAACCTCCCGGCCCAGCCGGCTGGCGGACAGCGAGAGGCCGACTCCCAGCTGGACGCTGAGCTTCTCCGTCAGGACCCGCTCTCCCTCGAGCTGCAAGGTGCTGCGCAACAGGCTCACGGTATCCACCGACAGCACGGTGCTCAGCGGGCGAGGCTGTGCCTTGGCTCCCTGGGGCTGTGCTCCCAGGGCAGGGCTTGCCACCAGGGGTATCAATACGAGTGCTCGTCTCAGGCCGCGCATGTCTTCCTTCCCGCGTTGTCTGGCCATCATCCCTTGTCCCGGCCTGCCCGCAAGAATGGCCGGAGCACCTCGGCGAGCGTGTGGTTTCGGTCCCTCGGCCGAGGCGCCGCTTTACAAGCGGATGAGGCTGGGAAGAACCTCCCTGAGCAGTCCGTCAGCAGGAGGCGACCCCGTCATGCCTCAAACGCCGCTCGACGTCCTGGCCCCCTACTTCTTCTCCGGCACGGCCGAAGGGGAGAAGCGAATCCTCAAGGAGGTCTTCATCCCGCCGGGGCAGATGGCCGAGGTGCTGAACCTGCCGGAGGGCAATCCGCGCATCCTGGTGGGCTCGAAGGGGATGGGCAAGAGCGCCATGCTCAACCGCTTCTATGACGCCACGCGCGCCCAGAAGCTCCCCGCCCTGTTCCTGACGCCGAGCAACCTGGATCTCCGCCCGCTGCAGGGCCACAACGACCTCGCCACCATCGAGCGCACGCTCTTCCAGTGCCTGGTCAGGGCCGTGGCCGTGCATATCGGTACCCAGCTGGCGGGGTTGCTCAGCAACGCCGACAAGAAGCTGCGGGACGAGGCGTTGAAGGAGGGCCTCATCGAAGAAGACTTCATCGAGCGGGGGGTCAAGCTCCTGGCGGCCGTCGCCAGGCCCACCACCCAGGTGGACTTCGCCCAGCTCGCCAAGGATCTGGCCGGTGGAACGTCGGATGCCGCGTTGCTCAACTCCATCACCGGCCACATGGAGGAAAGCGAGTCGGTCATGCTCGTGCTCTTCGACGACACCGACCAGGTCGCGTCGCCCGATGAGCCGAAGGAGCTAAACCGCATCTGGGGAATGCTGCACGCGCTGCGGGACCTGGCCAGCAGGGTTCCCCAGATCACGGTCGTCGCGACGCTGCGCTCCGAGGTGTGGACCCGGCTGCGGGACCCGGTGGGCAACCGCGAGACGCTCGACCACTTCCACGGATGCATCATGCACCTGAAGGGCTCCGAAGAGCTCCTCGACCGCATCGTCCAGCGCCGGATCGTCAAGGCCGCGGAGAAGGTCTCCAAGGGGCCGGTGCGAGACCCCTGGGCCCTCTTCTTCGAGGGCAGCGAGGTCCACATCCCCGGGGCTGGTCCGGCTCACACGCGAGGCTGGAGATCCTTCCTGGTGACCAACTCGCGCGAGCGCCCGCGGGACCTCATCCAGTTCGTCTCCTTCCTGCTGCAAACGGCCAAGACCCGCATCGCGGATACGCAGCCGGAGGCTGGCCCGCAGGCGCGAATCACGGGGTTGGACGTCGCGCGCTCGCTCCCACGCTTCTCGAAGACACGGCTCGAGGATCTCTCGACCGAGGTGGGCAAGGCCTGCCCCCAGTTCTTCGCTGTCGCGGAGTCCTTCTGCACGCTCTCGTTCGAGCTCAGGTATGACGAGCTCCGCCAGCATCTCGCGAAGCTCCCGTCCCGCTTCTCCATCCAGGTCCGTGGCAAGTCATTGCGGCCCGACTCGCACGATGCCGCGGAGCAACTCCACGCGCTCCTCTTCGAGGCGGGTTTCCTCAATGCGCGAATCGATGAGCCGCTCCAGCCCAGGGGCTACCGGCACCTGACCTTCTCGGAGAGACCGGAGCTGACGGACCCGGCCCACGTCAACGAGGCTCGGGCGGCGCGGTGGGACGTGCATCCGGTCTTCCGCAGTCATCTCCTGCAAATCAAGCCACCGCCCCGGAAGGCCTGACTGCCTCCAGCCGGGGCTGGCTGCTCGTTCAGGAAGCAGACATCCCCCTGGCACTTCCGGGCATGTCCAAGGATCACAACTCCAGCCGTCTCCACTCCAATCCAATGACAAGGGAGGTGCCTGCATGGGGGTGAGCTCCCAAAGGTAGCCAGGTGTTGTTCGTGGAGCAGTTTAGAGGAGGTATCAGGGTATGGGCTTTCGTATCCCACGTTGCCAGGAAGCAAGCTGGCCCGTCTTCGTCTGGAGTCATACTTGCCTGAGCGGTCTCCAGATCCCCACGGGTGGTGATCCACGGAGCCGCCTTGTCTGGCCCAAAGGTCTCAAGTCTCTTGATGGCCAAGGGTCAATCCGGAGTCCCAGGAGGCAGTCGCGCTGGGCTCCTTCACCCTCAACTAAACTGGGCCGCGAGGGCGTGCCCGGGCGTGAAGTGCCTCCCCCCGCGGTGCCTCACGGCGCTGTGGGGGATTTTTGTTTTCAGCGCCACGTGATGACGCCAGACACCAGGTGGTGACAGGGGTCACCAGGGGCGGCGCTCCCTCGGGTGGTGCAACTCCCCGGAAACACGAGGCCCCCGGGCTGGCATGACGGACGCAACAGGGCCCGTCATGCCCATCGCGCCCCTGTCCAGGCAGCCCCTCATCCACAGGTCTTCCTTCCCCCAGGGCACCCCCGTGGAGAAGCCGGCTCCGGCCGCTTCCGCCCAGAAGCCGGTGGAGGTCCTTGCTCGCAACGGCCGCGATACCTTCGAGCCCGCCGTGGCTCCCGCGGCAGTGGCGAAGCGCCTCCAGGAGACCGTCGCCGCCGGGAAGGCGCTCGCCGCCGAGGCACCTCGTCCCGCCACGGCACCGCCCCCACCGCGAACCGTGTCGGGCGAGGAGCGCGCCAAGAAGGAAGTGGACGTGAAGACGGTGGCGGACCGCCGCACGGAGACCGAGGAGGCCCAGAAGAAGCTGCGCGAGGAGACCGGCAAGCAGGCCGATGACATCCTCGCCATGGCCAACGGCAAGGCCGTGGTGCCCCCGGGCACCGAGGTGAAGAAGCTCTCCGACACCGAGGCGGAGCTGGTGCGCCGCGACGACAAGGGCGGAGTGCTCGAGCGCACCGTGGCCTCACGCGGCAAGGACGGCGCGGTCTCGCTGGACTCGGCGACGTATGCGAATGGCGTCAACAAGCGCGACCGAATGGAGGTGCTCGAGGGCGGGGGCACGCGCGTCCGTCATGCCGAGTGGAAGGGCGAGCAGAACGAGGCCGGTGGCCTCAAGTCCTTCGACGACCTCTCCAGGTCGCGGGACCGCAACCTCGTCTCCTCGGACACGCACGTGCGCGTGGAGGACGGGCGGCTCAAGGTGGACGAGTACGCGCAGGCCGACGGCGCCAT
This sequence comes from Archangium gephyra, assembly GCF_042230915.1. Lineage (GTDB taxonomy): Bacteria > Myxococcota > Myxococcia > Myxococcales > Myxococcaceae > Archangium > Archangium gephyra_B. The sequence continues at coordinate 3,220,559 of NZ_CP102578.1, forward strand.
CAAGGGCAGCCGCACCTCGTACTACCAGCAGAAGGGAGACAAGGGCATCGACAACAAGTTGGACAAGCCCTTCGACTACAAGAAGCCGGTGGACCGGGCGGATACCTACGCGTACTCGATTCCCGCGCCCAACGCGGATGGCTCCCAGGGCCATCCCCAGTACCAGCGCATCCAGGACTTCTCCCAGGACAACGTGAAGGCCACCTCCATCGTCAACCGCGAGCTGGATGGTCACACGAAGTACGCGGGGCAGGGGCCGCACAACCGCGAGGACGTGGATCGCCTCCGGGACGAGTACTCCAAGCACGGCGGCGAGAACTATGACGCCGACGACGGCACCAAAAAGGGCAAGACACCCAAGCAGTGGTTCGTCGAGGTCCAGAAGGGCCCCGATGCCAAGGACACGCAGACCTTCGTCGAGGGCTCGCCCAAGGCCACCGTCGTCACCCACCTGTCCCGCGAGGGCAGCCAGGTGCGCGAGAGCTACTCGGGGAAGACCTTCAAGCCCGGCTCCAGCGACCTGGCGGACGTGAAGGGCGAGTCCTCGCGCACCTACGCCCGCGACGGTTCCATCGAGAAGATGGACGTGAATCGCGAGGAGGCGGACGGCACCCGCCTGGAGCAGCACTACGCCAGCACGCGCAAGCCCACCGACAAGGGCCTGGATCTCAACGAGACGCTGGAGACGAAGCGCACGAAGGACGACAAGACCTTCACCTCGAAGCAGGAGGACACGTTGCTCCTCTCGGGCCAGGGCGCGCAGTTGCTCGGCTCGCGCAACACGGTGACGGACCCGGACGGGCGGCAGGCCGTCTCCGAGGTGGGCCGCGCGGGCGAGAAGATGACGCTGTCGGGCCCCGGGGGCAGGGACCCTCGCACCGTCGCCCGCCCGGAGGACTTGAAGGACGACGAGGCGGGCAGGGACCTCCTGCTCCAGGCGAGCGTGTCCACCACCAACACCGTCCAGGACTTCCTGCGCAATGGGGGCACCCGGGCGCTCGGGGCGCTCCACGGACTGAGCACGGGCGCGGACGCTCTGCCGCTGGGCAAGGCGTCCCAGGTGTTCGGCAAGGAGTCCATCCAGAACTCCCTGCAGGGCGCCAAGGGCAGCGTGTCCTCGTTGGGCGGCGCGGCCGGTGTGGTGGCGGGCGGGTTGCAACTCGCCCAGGGCATCCGCGAGCACAATGTGTCCTCCATCTTCCAAGGCCTGGCGGACGTGGGCGTGGGCGCGTTGGATCTCTACAACGGCACCCAGTCCTTCCGGAACGCCATCAAGGGCGTGTCGGACTTCGCGCTGGAGGCCTCCGACGATGCCTCCCGGCTCGCCAGCGGTTGGCTGGGCAAGGCGACGGGGCTGGACAAACTGGCGCAGACCTCGGCGGGCACCAAGGTGCTCGGGGCCATCAAGGGCCTGGGCGGCGCGGCCAACGTGGCCGGTGCGCTCGTGGGCACGGGCCTGGGCATCAAGGACATCGTCGACGGAGCACGCTCGGGCGATGGGGCGCAGATCGCCAAGGGCGCCGTGAGCATCGCGGGAGGTATTGGTGGCGCGGCCGCCGCCATCGCCGCGGGCAGCGCCTTCGGGGGACCCATCGGCGCCGCCGTCGGCGCGGTGGTGGGCTTCTTCACCTGGGGCATCACCCAGCTCATCGACAAGATCAGCGACAAGGCGCACAAGATCGCCGGCCTGCAGATTGGCTGAGGCGTGTCATGACGCCGGCAGCACTCCTCGGGTGTGGTGCCCGGGAGCCACGCCGGGCTACCTTGCGCGCATGCGATTCACTCTGTCTGGACGCGGCTTCCCGGGGGGGCGGTCATGAGTGCCCCACGGAAACCGCTGCACAAGGGCCTGCTCGCCGGTGGCCTCGTCGTGGGGCTGGGCATCGGCCTGGTGGCCGGCATGGCGGGCGCGTGGGTTCTCTCGTTCTCCCTCATCGAGAAGGCGAAGCAGGAGGTGCGCGCCGGCTGGACGTTCGTCCCCGTCGTCGTCGCGAACCGCGACGTCGCCCCCGGTGAGGTCTTGAAGCTCAATGAACTGGCGCAGCGCTCCATCCCCGAGCAGCTCGCCACGTCCTCCCTGGTCCGTCCGGACTCGTCGGCCTACGTGGTGGGCCAGGCGCTCACCGTCCCCGTCCAGCAGGGCGAGCCGCTGCGCTGGGCCTTCTTCGCCACGGCCACCGAGGAGCTCAAGCCCGAGGAGACCCGGCTCGCCGAGGAGTGCCAGCGCGCGTTCGATCGGGTCCCCAACCGCCCCATGCCGGATCAGTCCGCGGCGAAGATCCGGGAACGCATCCTCGGGGGAGGTGCGCCATGAGATCCTTCCTCCTGGGCCTGCTGATCGGTCTCGTCGTCAGCCTGGCGGGCATCGGTCTGGTCGTGGCACTCACCCTCCCGAAGGACCTGCGGGCTGTCCGTCGTGGCTGGGAGCTCCAGCCCCTCCTCACCCTCACGCGGGATGTCGACGCGGGGGCGAAGCTCGAGGACGGGGACCTCGCGGAGCTCCGCATCCCGTCGCAATTCATCCCGGCGTCGGCCGTCCTGCCCGCGGATCGCCGCGCGGTGGTGGGCCGGCCCGTCACGCTGGGCATGGTGAAGGGAGACGTCCTGTCCTGGCCGATGTTCTCCCAGCAGGAAACCCGTGCGCGGGTGCGGGCCTGTGTCGCCGACGCGCGCACTGCCTTCCACGAGGCGGGTGCCCAGGCGAGGGATGCGGCCATCCAGGTCTTCGCGGAGCGCGGGGGGCCTCCGCCCACGAGCCCAGCGCCGCCGGTGCTCTCCTTCAAGTTCGATGCGAAGGGCCAGACGACCCCGGTCGTCGTGGTGACGCAAGAGGTGAAGGAGGGCGACCGGATTCCCGCGTCGGCACTGGAGATCCGGCGGATTCCCTACGCCCTGGTGACGAATAGCCTGGTTCCCGGCGAGTCATTGAAGGACGTGGTGGGGACCCTGGCGGTGGTGGGAATGCAGCCGGGAGATCCGCTGCGCTGGCAGTTCCTCGATGACCCCGAGCAGCCGCGTTCCATTGGCTCGTGCCAGCTTCAAGCCGCCTCGGCGGCCGACAAGGCGCGCGCCGACGTGGCCAGGGCGCGGGCCGAGGCGTTCTTCGGTGTGGCCAAGGAGGGCCGCTGACATGCGTTCACATCATCTGCTGTTGCTCGCGCCGCTGCTCGTGGCCTTGCTGGGCGCGAAACCCGCGAAGCCGCCCCGTGCCCCCGCTCCCGAGCAGGTCTCCGTCATCGTCGCGGTGCGGCACCTCGCCGTGGGCGAGCTCGTGACCGAGGCCGACGTCGCCGACGTCCAGGTGCCCAAGGAGTGGGCCACCCCCTCTCTCGTCAAGCCGGACTCCCGCCAGTACATCATCGGGCAGCGCCTGCTCCTGCCCGTCATGAAGGGAGATCTGATCTCCTGGAACCTGTTCGAGACCACGCGCGATGCCACCCTGCGCGAGCGGTGTGCCAGTGCCTCGGCCCAGCCGGAGCAGGCGATCGCACAGGTCGCGCGTGCGCGGGAGATCCTCCTCACGCGCCCGCGGCAGGACGCCCCGGCGGAGCCCTGAGGGTCTCCCTCCGCGCTCCACCCCGCCGCGTGCACGCACTCCTCCTACCTGCCCCAGCGAACAGCTGCCGCTTTCGCGGTCTCCCTCCCAGCTTCGTGCCTGCCGTGTCGGGGCGCTCGGGCTCCACCGGAGCGGAGGTGTGGCTGCATGGTGTCATGGTGTTCGCGGTTCTCGTTTCTCCTGTGTTCTCTGTCGCTGTCGCTCCTGACCGCGGGAGGGGCGCGGGCCGCCGATGAACCCCCGGGCTCGCCGGCTCCACCCGGGTGGAGCTGGCGCGAGGGCCACTGCCCCGAACTCCCCTGCCAGCCCGCGTACCGCGTCCGGGACATCTTCCCGGGCGAGCGCTCCGCGGGCGCATTCTTCCTCACGGACGTGGCGGGCACGCTCTTCTTCGGCTCCGATGACGGCCTCCATGGCCGCGAGCTGTGGAAGAGCGATGGGACGCGGGGCGGGACGGTGCTCGTCAAGGACATCCACCCCGGCCCGGAGTCCGGGTTGCCCACGCCGGACCCCGAGGAGGAGCCCTTCCTGCGCGAGCCCGTGGTGGCCGTGGGCGGGGTGCTCTACTTCGCCGCCGATGATGGCGTGCATGGCCGCGAGCTGTGGCGCAGCGATGGGACGCCGGGCGGCACGTACCTGGTCGAGGACCTCCGCCCCGGCCCGGAGTCGTCGGAGCCCGAGCACCTGGTGGCCGTGGGCGGGCGCGTCTTCTTCCACGCCCGGGATGGGGTGCACGGAGAGGAGCTGTGGGTGTCGGATGGGACACGGCGGGGCACCCGCCTGGTCGAGGACATCCGGCCCGGGCCCGAGGGCGCGCTCTTCTTCTTCGCGGCCCAGAGCGCCCTGGGCTCGCGGCTCTTCTTCGCCGCGGATGATGGGGTGCATGGGATGGAGCTGTGGATGTCGGATGGCACCCCGGCGGGCACCCGTCTGGTCGAGGACATCCGGCCCGGACCCGAGGGCTCCTTCTTCGACACGCCCCTCACCACCCTGGGGGGCTTCGTCCTCTTCCAGGCCGATGACGGGGTGCACGGAGGCGAGCTGTGGCGCAGCGATGGCACCCGGGCGGGCACCCGGATGGTCGAGGACATCCGGCCCGGGCCCGAGGGCTCGGACGTGTCGGGGCTGACGGTCGTCGACGGGTTCGTCCTCCTGCGCGCCGATGACGGGGTGCACGGGGCGGAGCTGTGGCGCAGCGATGGGACGCCGGGCGGAACCCGCCTGGTCGAGGACCTCCGGCCCGGGCCCGAGGGCTCGTCTCCCTCCCGGCTGACGGCCTCGGGGGGACACGCCTTCTTCCGCGCCCGGGATGACCTGCACGGCGAGGAGCCCTGGGTGAGCGACGGCACGCGCGCGGGCACCCACCTGCTCCGGGACATCCGGCCCGGGCCCGAGGATTCGACGCCCGACGAGGACGATGCCCCCTCGTACATCTTCGCCTCGGTGGACGGGGTGGGGCTCTTCGTCATCGACGATGGGGCCGCCATCGAGCTGTGGAAGAGCGATGGCACCCGGCGGGGCACGGTGCGGCTGCGCGAGACGGCCTTCGGCGCCAGCTTCTTCCCCGGCATCGAGCTGGTGGTCTCGGGGGACACCGTCTTCTTCAATGCCTCCTCGCCCGATGCCGGCGGGGAGCTGTGGGCGTTGCCCCGCTCCTCGCTCGACTGCTACCCGTGGGCGCCCCTCGTCTCCGAGGTGCCCTGGCGGCCCGTGGAGGGGGAGGGCGGGCCCGCGCGGCTCGTCGAGGACCTCGTCCCCTGTACCCCGGGCTCCCGTCCGGAGCAGCTCACCGACGTGCGCGGCCGGCTCTTCTTCACCGCCGAGGATCCCCTGCACGGGCGCGAGCTGTGGAAGAGCGACGGGACGGAGCGCGGGACGTTCCGGGTCAAGGACCTCGTCCCCGGCCCGGGTGACGCCGATATCCGGGAGATGGTGGCCGCGGGCCGGCTGCTCTTCTTCGTGGCCGATGTGGGCACCGGACGCTCGCCGTGGCGCAGCGATGGGACGAGCGGGGGCACCTACGCGCTCGCCGACCTCCGCCCCGGCCCCTTCGGGAGCGAGCCCTACGAGATGACGGCCCTGGGCGACCGGCTCTTCTTCGTGGCCGATGACGGGGTGAATGGCAGGGAGCTGTGGGTGAGCGATGGGACGCGCGGCGGCACTCATCTGGTCGCGGACGTCTTCCCCGGCTCGACGGGCTCCTACCCGCATGAGCTGACCGTCCGGGGCGGCGAGCTCTTCTTCCTCGCCTTCGATCCGGTCCATGGCTCCGAGCTGTGGGTGAGCGATGGGACGAGCGCGGGCACCCGGCGGGTGACGGAGCTGGTGCCGGGGGACACGTCGGGCACGCTGTTCCTGCAGTGGCTGGTGGTGGCCGAGGACGGGACGCTTTTCTTCACCACCACGGACTTCACCCGCAACGAGTTGTGGAAGAGCGACGGGACGGCGGCCGGGACGGTGAAGGTGGCGGACCTGAACGAGGGCACCGAGGACCGGCAGCCCGAGGGGCTCGTCACCGCGGGCGACACGGTCTACATCAAGCTGTGGTTCGGGGATGGGCCGTGGCTGTGGGTGAGCGATGGGACGGCGGCGGGCACCTTCCCGCTCGTCAGCATCGACATGCCCTTCGAGGAGCTGCCGGTGCCGGTGGGGGACTCCCTCTACTTCGTCCACTTCGACGAGGGCAGCGGGCGCGAGCTGTGGAAGACCGAGGGGACGCCGGGTGGCACGCACCGGGTGGCGGACCTCGTTCCGGGCCATGGCAGCTCGTCTCCGGACTCGCTGACGGCCGTGGGGGAGGTGCTCCTCTTCAGCGCCTACGATGAGCGCTCCGGGCGCGAGCCGTGGGTGACGGATGGGACGGCGCGTGGCACCCGGAGGTTGCAGGACATCGCGCCGGGGGACATCTCCTCGTACCCCGGCGGGTTCACTGTGTCGGACGGCAAGGTGTTCTTCGCCGCGGAGACGCCTCGCACGGGCCGGGAGTTGTGGACCGTGAAGCGCTCGGACGTGGAGCGTCGGTAGCGTCCGAGGGGCCGGGCGCTCTCAGCTCTCGAAGGCGCGGGTCAACCGGGCCATCGCCGCGGGGAGCGCCCGGACCTTCAGCCGGCGGCCCGTCTCGTCGAAGGCCTCGGAGAGGACCCGGGCATGCTCGTACACCTCGCCGATGCGCGCCTGGCGGGCGTAGGGAATCACCAGCTCCGCCTCCACCATGGAGCGATCGAAGAACTCGATGAGGGTCTGGCGCAGCGCCACGACGTCGTCCGGTGAGTGCGCCGAGAGGACGAGCGCCTCGGGGTGCTGCTGGAGCAGGGCCTCGCGGGCCTCGGGGGTGAGCCGGTCCGCCTTGTTGAACAACAGCCTGCTGGGGACGCTCTGCGCGCCAATCTCCCGGAGCACGGAGCGGGTGACCTCGAGCTGGGCCTCCCAGGTGGGATCGGAGGCATCCACCACGTAGAGCAGCAGCGAGGCCTCCAGCGCCTCATCCAGCGTCGAGCGGAACGAGGCCACCAGGTCGTGCGGCAGCTTCTGGATGAAGCCCACGGTGTCCGAGACGAGCACCCGCGGCCGCGTCTCCGGTTGCAGCGCGCGCACCGTGGTGTCGAGGGTGGCGAAGAGCTGATCGGCCACCAGCACCTCGCTGCCCGTCAGGGCGCGCATGAGCGAGGACTTGCCCGCGTTGGTGTACCCGACGAGCGCCACCCGCAGCTGATCCCTCCGGGCGTAGCGCCGGTTCTCCTGGTCCTGCTGGATGGACGCGAGCCCCTCGCGCAGCTCGGCGAGCCGGTCGCGAATCTTGCGGCGATCCAGCTCCACCGCCGAATCACCCGAGCCCCGCCCCTGCTGGCGCTCGCGGCTTCCCGTCGACTCGCGCATGCGCGGGGCGAGGTAGTTGAGCCGGGCGATCTCCACCTGCATCTTCGCCTCACGGCTCCGCGCGTGGCGGTGGAAGATGTCCACGATGACGCCGGTGCGGTCGAGCACCTGGGCGCCCGTGGCTCGCTCGAGGTTGCTCAGCTGGCTGGGCGACAGCTCGTGGTCCACCACCACCACCGTGGGCCTCGCCGCCATTGGCTCCTCGGTGTCCTCGGCTTCCGGTTCCTCCTCGGGAAGCTCCTCCTCCTCTTCCACCTCTTCTCCCGCCGCTTCGGCTTCGGCTTCCTCGGCTTCGGCTTCCTCGGCTTCGGCTTCCTCGGCTTCGGCTTCCTCGGCTTCGGCCTCCCAGCGCTCACGGGCCTTCGACTTGCGCTCCTGCGCCCCCGAGGACACGGTGCCGCGGCCTCCGGTGAGGTTGGCCAGCTCCTTGAGCTTTCCGGTCCCGAGGACCGTCCCTCCGGCGAGGCGCTCGCGGCGCTGGCTCACGGTCGCGACGACCTCGTAGCCGAGGGTGTGCACCAGCCGCCCGAGCTCGGCGAGGTCGGCGGCATGGTCGGTGTCCGAGACGCCGGGGAGCTGGACGCCCACCAGCACGGCAAGCGGGCGCGGAGAAGAAGAGTTCGACATGACTCCCTCGTATCACGTCGCGCCCGCTGGCTGGAGTCGCGCACCTCCCCACCCTTCAAGGAGAAGCGGTGGGTGATGGGACGCCTTCATCTCCTTCCGCGGTGCAGGTAGCGGAGGCTCCGGGGCAGGGAGAGCTTCAGGGGTCGAAGCGGAACGAGGGGGGAGACATGCAAGGACATTTCCGGCAGGCGGGGAGCGCCCGCTCGCGGGTGCTGTGGGGGCTGTTGGGGTTTCTGGTGGCATGTGGAGGCGTGCTCCCCGAGGAGCCCCAGGCCACGCCCGCGGCCGTGGAGCAGGCCCACTCCGACTCCTGTCCTCGAGGCCAGGTGCGCTGGTTGCGCCGGAGCACCGGGCCGGGGAATGAGCGGGTGGTGGGAATGGCGCTCGACCGCGAGGGCAACAGCATCATCGCGGGTGGCTACCAGGGCACGGCCGACTTCGGCGCTGGACCCATGCCCGCCTCCTCGGAGGCAGGCGGTTCCGCGCTCTTCGTCACGAAGTATGCGCCGGATGGCGCGCTGCGCTGGTCGCTCAAGATCGCCCCGGCGCCCATGTCGGAGGAGGGCGGGCTGGCGTTGCTGGGCCTCACGGCGGACAGGTGGGGGAACATCACCTTCGCGGTGCTCTCCATGCAGCCTCTGCGGATTGGCAAGACGTGGCTGCCCGTGGGCCTCTTCCTCGCGCAACTCTCCCCGGCGGGTCACCTCCGTTGGCACCGTCCGCTCGGGAATGCCTTCCCCAGCTATGGAATGACGCTCTCCTCGGATGACGACGGCCACGTGCTCTTCGCGGGAGGCATGGACGGCGTGCTCGATTTCGGTGGCGGTGCACGCAGCGGCTTCGAGGCGGCCTTCGTGGCGAGGTACACCCGGGACGGGGCCTATCTCTGGGACCGGGTCTTCAGCACCGCGGATGACAGCCTGTTCTCGGCCGTGACCGCCGACTCGAAGAACAACGTCTACGTGGTGGGCTTCTTCAATGGCACGCTGCGCTTCGGAGAGGAGGTCGTCACCTCCCATTTCAATGACAGCCTCCTGGTGAAGTTCAGCCCGTCCGGCGAAGTCCTCTGGGCAAGGACGTACGACACGCTGGGGACTTTCATGGACGTCGCCGTGCATGGAAACCGCGTCCTGGTGGGGGGCGACTACAGCCGCGCCTTCACCTTCGGCGGCAAGACGATTCCCGGAGACGAGCGCGGGGCGGGACTCCTCCTCGCCTACACCCGGGAGGGAGAGGAACGCTGGGCCCGGTCCGTCGGCGAGCGCGTGTCGCAACTCGCCGTGGACCACGAGGACAACGTGACGGTCACCGGGCTGGCGCGAACGGGAGATGACCTCGGGACGGGACCGCTGCCCGGCAGCCCGGACGAGTCCTTCTCCTTCATCGCCCGGTATGGCCGGGTGGACGGCACACCCAGGTGGGTCCTCCCCCGCCGGGCCGCGGGGGGCTATCTGGAGGTGAGCCGGGAGGGAGACATCTTCCTGGGGGGCACTTTCGAGGACGTGCCCGTGGACCTCGGTACCGGCGTGCTCGTCCCCGAGGGGTTCAGCGATACCTTCATGCTGCGGCTGTGTGACTAGCGGCCGCCTGCTGCTGGCTCAGGCGGTGAAGACGTGCTCGGGGTGGCGGAAGGCCTTGAACTCGAGCGCGTTGCCGCTGAAGTCCCGCAGGAACATCGTCGCCTGTTCTCCGGGCTGCCCCTCGAAGCGGATGCGCGGCGGGATGATGAATGTCACCTCCGCCGCGGCCAGCCGCTTCGCCACCTCCTGGAACTCCTCCCAGCCCAGCAGCGCGCCGAAGTGCGGCATGGGCACCGCGATCTCCTCCACCCGGCCGGTGTCCCGGGTGACGGTGGGCTCGCCCAGGTGGGCGGAGATTTGATTGCTAAAGAAATCGAAGTCCACCCACGTCTGGGTGCTCCGTCCCTCCCGGCACCCGAGCAGCTCGCCGTAGAAGCGCCGGGTGGAGGTGAGGTCTCGAACGTTGAAGGCGAAGTGGAAGGGCCGCACGGGCGTGGACGGTACCACGCCGGGGCGCTTATGGTGCCGAGCCCCCAACGGAGACCCCATGAGCACCCAGACCGAGCCCACCGGCAAGTCCATGCCCCTGCACACGAAGATCCTGGTGGGACTCGTGGTGGGAGCGGTGCTCGGGCTCGCGCTGAAGCTCACGCTCGGCGCCGAGCACGAAGCCGTCAAGGTGCTCAACCGCTACGTGGCGGGGCCGCTCGGGCAGATCTTCCTGCGCCTGCTCTTCATGGTGGTGATTCCGCTCGTCTTCGCCTCCATCGCGCTCGGCGTGGCGAGCCTGGGCGACCTGAAGCGGGTGGGGCGGATCGGCCTGAAGACGCTCGTGTTCTTCTTCGTCACGATGCTCATCTCGGCGTCCATCGGCCTGGGGCTCGTGCAGCTGCTGCGGCCCGGCACGCGCATCTCCCCCGAGACGCGCACCGAGCTCATGGCCACCTACGCCAGCGACGCGGCCTCGAAAGTGGTGGCCTCGCAGCAGTCCACGTTCGGCATCGAGACGTTCGTGAGCATCATCCCGCGTAACCCGGTAGCATCGGCGGCCAACCTGGATCTGCTCGGCATCATCTTCTTCGGCATCATCTTCGGCGTGGCGCTGACGATGATCCACCCCGAGCGGGCCCGGCCGATGATCGGCGTGCTCGAGGCGCTCAACGACATCGTCATCAAGATCGTCGAGATCGCCATGAAGCTCGCCCCCATTGGCGTCGGGGCGCTCGTCTTCGGCGTCACCTCGCGCTTCGGCTGGGCGCTGCTCAAGCCGCTCGCCGTCTACGTGGTGGTGGTGCTCACCGGGCTCCTGCTGCACACGATCATCACCTTCCCGCTCATCCTGCGGTTCATGGTGGGGCTCTCGCCCGTCACGTTCTTCTCGCGCGTGAAGGCGGCGCTCGTCACCGCGTTCTCCACGAGCTCGAGCAACGCGACGCTCCCCACGTCCATCGCCGTGGTCGAGCAGAACCTGGGCGTGCCGTCCAAGGTGGTGGGCTTCGTGCTGCCGCTGGGCGCGACGATGAACATGAATGGCACGTCGCTCTTCGAGGGCGTGACGGTCATCTTCCTGGCGCAGGCCTTCGGCGTGACGCTGGACGTGGGCCAGCAGGCGCTCATCATGCTGATGGCGGTGATCACCGCGCTGGGCGCGGCGGGCGTGCCCGGCGGCTCCATCCCGCTGCTCGTCGGAGTGCTGGCGATGTTCGGCGTGCCGGGAGAGGGCATCGCGCTCATCCTCGGCGTGGACCGGATCCTCGACATGTCGCGCACGGTGGTGAACGTCGCGGGAGACCAGGTCGCGGCGTTGTACATCGCGAAGAGCGAGGGGCTCTGGACGGCGGCGTCGGTGCCTCCGGCGGGAGTCCAGGCGGGCGCGGGGAAGCTCGACGAGAGCCCGGGTTGGCCCGGGCCCACGGATGTGCAGCCCACGGTGGAGAAGGACGAGCGCTCGCGGCCGGCGAGCTGAGCGCCGCGGGGCCGTGAGGCCCTCAGTGCCGGGTGCTCCGGGACTTGCGGATCCGGGGAGGCGCGGGAGCCACCGCGATGGGCTCGTGGCCGGCGGCGCGGGCCATGAGGCAGATCTCCACCACCTTGGGGCCGAAGCGCTCCCAGCGGCTCTCGCCCGTGCCCTTCACCGTGAGGAAGGACTCGCGGTCGATGGGCAGGGCGGCGGCGAGCCCGCGCAGCGTCTCGTCATTGAAGATGATGAAGGGCGGCACCTCGAGATCTCTCGCCAGCTCCTTGCGCCAGCGGCGCAGCTCGGTGGCGGCCAGCTCGCTGTAGCCGTCGGGACGCCCGGGGGCCAGCGTCGGCGTGGCGCGGGGCGCGGTGGCGGGCCGGTCGAGCCCCTCCAGGCGCTTGAGCCGGCTGCCGGCGCACGTGTCGCAGTTGCCGCACGTGGCCTCCACGTCCTTCTGCCCGAAATACTGGAGGATGAAGGCCCGCCTGCACCGCTTCGTGTAGGCGTAGTCCGTCATCTGCTTGAGGTGCAGCAGCGAGCGCCGCTCCTGCTCGCGCACCTTGCTCAGGTCCAGGCCCAGCTCGCGGAAGGGCACCTGGGACAGCGCGCGGATGGTGCGGCCAGAGAAGGGCCGGCGCACATTCAGCGCACCAGCGCGCTCCAGCAGCTTGAGCGCGTGTTGAATCTCCTCGCCGGACAGCCCGGTGCGCCGCGCGAGGATGGGCAGCTCCGTGGTGGCCGAGCGCCCCACGGGGAACGTCTCCAGCAGCGAGGCCAGCAGGCGCCGGGCATCCGGGGCATGCGGCTGCGCGCTGGGGGCCTTCTCCGTCAAGGTGATGCCGTACTCGCCCTCGCCCCGGCTGCCGCGTTCAATCTTCCCCTCGCGCTCCAGGATGCGCAGCGCGGCGGAGAGCTCGAACTCGCTCGCGCCCGCCTGGGCCGCCAGCACGTGCTGGCCCTTGTCGTACTCGGGCACCGAGCGCAGCACGTTCCACAGGTCCGAGAGCACCGCCTCGGACGGGTGGTTGCTCTCGATGAGCCGCTCCTGGGTGTAGACGTCCGCGTGGTTGAAGAGGAGCGCGGCGAAGGCCGGCCCCCGGTCGCGGCCCGCGCGGCCGATCTCCTGGTAGTACGCCTCCACCGCCTTGGGGATGTTGGCGTGGGCGACGAAGCGGATGTCCGGCTTGTCGATGCCCATGCCGAAGGCGTTGGTGGCCACGGCCACCGCCTCCTTGGCGGACATGAAGTCGTCCTGGGCACGGCGCCGGGCGTCATCGTCCATGCCCGCGTGGTAGAGGATGGCGTTCACCCCCCGCTCCAGCAGCGCCGAGTGCGTGTTCTCCGCCGACTTGCGCGTGGAGCAGTAGATGATGCCGCTGCCGCCGCCCAGGGAAGAGAGCCCCGCGCAGGCCCGGCGCTTGTCCTCGTCCCCGCTCACCTGGAACACCTCCAGGAAGAGGTTGGGCCGGTCGAAGCCCTCGGCGAACACTTGCGGATCCTTCATCAGCAGGGAGCGGACGATGTCGTCGCGCACCTCGGGGGTGGCGGTGGCGGTGAGGGCCACGGTGCGCGGCGGACGCAAGCGCTTGCGCACCTGGCCCAGCTGCGCGTAGTCCGGCCGGAAGTCATGGCCCCACTGGGAGATACAGTGGGCCTCGTCCACGGCGAGCAGGTCCACGCCCACCTGGCTCAGCGCCTCCAGGAAGCTGGGGCTGCGGAAGCGCTCGGGCGCCACGTAGACGAGCTTGAACTCACCGGCGCGCATGCGGCGGATGCGGTCCGCGCGCTCCAGGTCCGACAGGGACGAGTTGATGAACGTGGCGGAGATGCCGCGGCCGGACAGCTGCTCCACCTGGTCCTTCATCAGCGCGATGAGGGGGGAGATGACGAGCGTCACCCCGGGCAGCAGCATGGCGGGGAGCTGGTAGCACAGGCTCTTGCCCGCGCCCGTGGGCATCACCACCACGGTGTTGCGCCCGCTCAGCACGGAGCTGATGACCTGGGCCTGCCCCGGCCTGAACTCGCTCAGGCCGAAATGGCGGACCAGACCCTCCTGGGCTTGCTCGTAGTAGGGGAGGGCCACCGGCATCCGCCGCATATTCAACGTTCCTTATCAGCCGTCAACGACTCAGAGGCTCCTGAGTCCAGATCCAGCCCGTCAGGTACTGGGACGGCCAGGCGCGCCCGCCACTCGGCCACCTCGCGAGCCAGCCGGGCTCCCAGCTCGGCGTCCAGGCGGCCGTCCCGTACCACGTCTCCTTCCCGGGCCTCCGGGGGCAGGGTGGAGCGCGGCACCGTGCGCGCCTTGCCGCCGCCCACGGGCACCACCTGCGCCACCTCGTCCTCCAGCACCTCCACCTGCACCGCTCCGCCGCACGCCACAACACCCAGTGCTCCCAGCATCATCCACGCTCTCCCGCCATGCTCCATGGCCCTCGGGTCTCCCCGCCCAACAGTGGCAGCTCGCCCCGCTCCAGCAGCGAGCTGTACGTCCCATCTCCAATCACCACATGGTCCAGCACCTTGATGCCCAGCACCCGGCCCGCCTCGATGAGCTGGGCGGTGAGGCCCAGGTCCTGCCCGGACGGCTCCGGGTCCCCCGAGGGGTGGTTGTGCGCCAGCACGATGGCCGAGGCCCGTGAGGTGATGGCTGCGGCGAACACCTCGCGCGGATCCACCGGGCACGCGTTGATGGTGCCCTCGGCCACGCGGGCGTCGTGCAGCAGCACGTTGCGCGCGTTGAAGCACAGCACGTGGAACACCTCGCGCCGCAGCGCGCTCAGGTTGGGCGCGAGGTACGCGGAGATCTCCTTCGGGGTGCGCAGGCGGGGCCGCCGCTCGGTGACGCGCTGGGCGCGGCGTCCCAGCTCCAGCGCCGCCATCACCTGCGCCGTGCGCCCCGGCCCCATTCCCGGGCGGGCGCACAGCTCCCTTGGGTCCTGCTGCAGCAATTCCTTGAGTCCTCCTCGGGTGGCGAGCAGCGCTTCCGCCAGCGCCTGCGTGCGCACGCCCGAGCCCATCAACACGGAGAGAAGCTCCGGATCGGTGAGGGCCGCTGCCCCCAACCGGAAGAGGCGCTCCCGGGGGCTTTCCGCCTCCGGGAGCTTCTCCCTCACCGATCCCTCGCCCGCGGACTCCTCCCACCCCACCGTCGCCAACGCCGCCGTCCTCTCCATCCCGCCCTCCGTCCGCTCACGGACTTCGCACCGCACCGCCACCCTCGCCACCCGCCCGACCCGCCCGCCCTTCATCCGCGCCAGGCCGGTAGAGCAACGCGCGTGCCGACGATGCTTCCCTCGGGCATGTCGTGTTCACCCGTCCCGTTGCGCGTGAAGCGGCTCACGGCGAGGACGGGGGCGGCCTCCATGGCACAACCATGACGAAAGGAGTGCACGGCCATGAATCAACGAGGCGGGGAGTTCCCTAGGTTGGCGCCATGTCCAATCCCCTCCGTCCTCTCGTGTTGCTGGTTGCCGGTTCCTGCGCGGTCTGTGCCCTCGGCGCGTGTTCGAGCGTCTCGGCCGCCACCCAGCCCACCGCCCAGCCCACCGCGTCGCTCTCGGTGCGCGAGCTGAACATCGTCGACGAGCACGGCCAGGCGCGTCTGCGCATCGCCGCGCCGCTACCGGACCCCAAGGGCCTCAAGCGCGCGGTGAAGGCCGTGGGCCTCCAGTTCATGGACCAGAATGGTGAGGAGATCGGCGGGCTCGCCATGCTCGATTCCATCGATTTCCGCGGGCTGTGCTTCGACAGCAAGGAGGGCTACGAGGCGATGTGCATGAGCCTCATCAACGAAGAGCCCAACATCACCTTCCGCCACGACTGGAAGGAGCGCATCACCCTCGGCGTGGAGAAGGGCGTGGCGAGCATCGTCCTCCACGATGCCCAGGGCACCCCGCGGCTGCGGCTCGAGGTGGACAAGGACGGCAAGACGCGGGTGGAAGGGGTGACGCCGGTCCCGGCGGGGAAATAGAGGGACCTTCGAGACGTTTCCGGGAGCGACCGTCTCATTGTGTGCGGAGCGGCCTATAGTCGTGGTGGGGACGGTTGGCGGTGCATGCCGCATCGTGTCACGTCAGGTGGGCGCGGGCAGTCCGTGTGCAGGGACTCCGAAGAGAGCGAGGAGAGCGTCCGATGGCCGCCGATTCCGGGCAGATGAATGAAAGCGTGTGGGGCCTCTACCCCTGGCACGGGCAATCCGAAGCCGAGCGCGCCCTCGTCCACCCCGAGGACTTCGAGCGCCTGAAGCTGCTGTGGCCCTACTGCAAGGTGCTCGAGCGGCTCGGAGAGGACTCCGAGGGAGGCTTTGTCGTGCTGCGCTACGGCCAGAGCACCTTCCGCGTCCGGCCGGAGCTCTTCCAACCCGTCTCCCCGCCTGCCTTCGACATTGGCGGCGAGGTGTGCCTGCGCAAGGACGCCGAGCGCACCGGCGTCATCGTCGCCATCTACTGGCACTACAAGCAGGCCCGGCCCTTCTTCCTGATCCGGCTCGGAACGAAGCGCACCCTCAAGCGCTACTTCGCCGAGGAGCTCCTGGCCCGCCCGGCGGCCCTGTCCCCGTGTGCCTGAGCCGGCTCAGCGCTCGATGCGGTTGCCGCCCTGGGCCTTGGCCCGGTACAGCCGCTCGTCCGCCGCGCGCAGCAGCGCCTCCACGCCGGTGCCGTCCTGGGGCGCCACCGCGAGCCCCGCGCTGAAGGTGACGCGGAAGCGCTCGCCCGTGTCGCCCTCGAAGTCGGCCTGCGCCAGCTCCGCCGCCATGCGCGCGAGGATGTCCCGCGCCCCCTCCGCCGAGGCCCCCACGAGGGCCACCACGAACTCCTCGCCTCCCCAGCGGCACTGCAGGTCCTCCCCGCGGAAGCGTGAGGCCAGCAGCCGGCCCATCTGCATCAGCACCCGGTCTCCCGCCAGGTGGCCGTGCGTGTCGTTCACCTTCTTGAAGCGGTCCACGTCCAGGAAGCCGAGCGCCAGCGTCCTGCCCGTCCGCTGCGCCTCGGCCAGCCGCGCGCGCAGGCCCTCCAGGAAGGGGCGGCGCAGCAGCAGGCCGGTGAGGGCATCCCGCTCGGAGCGCTCGCGCGCCAGCCGCGCCCGCTCCAGCCGGGACTGCACGCGGGCCCTCAGCTCCTCGCGCATCACCGGCTTGGCCAGGTAGTCGTCCGCGCCCGCCTGGAAGGCCGCCACCCGGAAGTCCACCCCCGTGTGCGCGGTGATGAAGAGCACGGGCAGCGCCTGCCACTCGGGCATGGAGCGCACAATGCGGCACAGGTCGAAGCCGCTCGGCCCCGGCATCTCCACGTCCAGCAGCAGCAGGTCCGGCCGGTGCTCGGCCAGCGCGTCCACCAGGCGGTAGGGGTCTCCCAGTCCCACCACCTCCACCTGCGGGCTGGTCAGCGCGGCGCTGAGCGTGCGCACCGCTTCCGGGTCATCGTCCAGCACCAGCACCCGCGAGCGCTCCGGGCGCCGCACGGCCACCATCCGCTCCACCGCCTCCGCCAGGTCCAACGCCGAGAAGGGCCGGGGCAGGTAGAGCGACGCGCCGGCGTGGATCGCCGCCATGCGGTAGGTGACATCCCCCCCGGTGCCGAAGAAGGCCAGGGGCAGCGTCCGCAGCTCCTCCACGGCGCGCAGCCGCTCCGCCACGGCGAAGCCTCCCTCCTCGCCGCCCAGGTCCACGTGCACCAGCGCCCCGTCCAGCCGGTGCTGCCTCGCCAGCTTCACCGCCTCGTCCGCGCCGCGGGCCGGCACCACCCGCAGCAGCCGGTCCTTCCCCATCCGCTCCACCTCGGCCAGCCACGCCGCGTCCTCGTCCACCACCAGCAGCGTGCCCCGGGGCTCCACCTCGACGGCCGAGCCCTTCGCCGCCTGGGGGGCTGGGCTCCAGGCCGGAGCGGGGGCCGGTGAGGTGCTCCGGGCCGCCTTCGCCAGCTCCTGCAGCGCCGCCTCCAGGGCCCTCCAGTCCAGGGCTCCCTTGCCGTCCCGGGCCGGCTTCAGCAGCACCTCCAGCTGCCGCGCCGCCCCGCTCACCGCGTGGAAGCCGTAGGAGCCCGCCGTCCCGTGCAGCTTGTGGGCGAGCTGGAAGGCCGCGTCCATCCCCTCGGCGCTCCCGGCCCGGGCCCGCTCCAGCGCTCCCGTCAGCTCCCGCAGCTTGTCCTCCAGACGCGCCCCGTACTCGGCGCACAGCGCCTTGAAGGTGGCGTCCAGGTCGTCGGCGGAGCCCTGGCCCTCGGCGAGCGCCGCGGGTGGCGGGGGAGGGGGCCGCACCGCGAGCATCTGCTCCACCCAGAGGAGCAGCTCCTGCGGCGTGTAGGGCTTGTGCAGCACGCGCGACACCTTGAGCTGCCGCGTGAGGTGATCGTGGCTCTTGAGGTCCTTCCAGAAGGCGGAGGCGAAGAGGATGGGCAGCGTGGGGTGCTGCTGGCGCAGCTCCTGGATGAAGTCCGTCCCCATCATCCCCGGCAGCAGGCCGTCCACGATGGCGGCATCCACCCGGATGCAGGACAGCACCGTGCGCGCCTCCTTCACCGTGCGCGCCGGCTCCACCTCGTAGCCCCGCTCGCGCAGGTAGGCGGAGACGAGCGACTGCAAGTCCTGATCATCCTCGAGGAAGAGGAGGGTTCCCCGGCTCATGATGCCTCCTTGCGCGGCTGCGCGCCGCCGTCCCGGTGGGCCAGCAGCCCGTTGAGCAGCTCCTTCACGGAGGCGAGCAGCTCGTCCTCGGAGGTGCGCGCCTTGGTGAGGTGGCGGGTGATGCCGAGCGTGAGCTGGTTCTGGTCCACCGACGACAGCTCGCGCCCGGTGAAGACGATGAGCGGCGTGCCGCGGCCCTTGCCCTGGCGGAGGATGTCCACCACCTCGAAGCCATCCAGCCGGGGCAGGCCCACGTCCAGGACGATGAGGTCCGGCGGCGTGGTGCGCGCCAGGGCCACCGCGCCCTCGCCGTCCTCGGCCTCGTAGCAGGCCACCCCCAGCCGCTCCAGCTGGGCGCGCAGCACCTGGCGCGTGCTCACGTCGTCGTCCACGATGAGCACCCGCGCCTGGCCCGGCCGGCGGATGGCATGGCGCAGCGCCAGCAGGAAGCGCGTCTCGTCGAAGGGCTTCTCCATCCAGTCCACCAGCAGCGGCTGGACGACGTCCTCATCCTGTTGCGGCGAGCGCCCCGCCAGCATCAGCACCGGCAGCTCGCGGGTGCGCGGGTCCTCGCGCAGCTTGCGCACCAGCTCCAGCCCGCTGCCCTCCAGGCACTGCGCGTCCAGCACCAGCATGTCCGGCGCGCCCACCTCGATGAGCTTCTCCGCCTCTTCCGGCGAGGGGCAGCGCAGCACGCGGTAGCCCTCGTGGGTGAGCAATCCGCGCAGCAGGCCGGACAGCTCCGAGTCCTTCGTCACCGCGAGCACGGTGTAGCGCGACTCGTCCATCACCACGGAGTTGGCGCCCGAGCCCACGCGCAGTGCCACCAGGGAGAAGGTGAAGGTGGCGCCCTGGCCCGGCTCGCTGTGCACCTCGATGCGGCCGCCGTGCTGCTCGACGATGGCCTGGGAGATGGCCAGGCCCAGGCCGGTGCCGCCCTTGTTGCGCGTGTCCGAGCCGTCCAGTTGCTGGAACTTGCCGAAGAGCCGCGCGCGCTGGTCCAGGGGGATGCCCGGCCCCTGGTCCACCACGGAGAAGCGCACCTGGCCGCGCGCGTCCCGGGCGGCCCGCACCTCCACCTGGCTGTCCGGCGGGGAGAACTTGATGGCGTTGGAGACGAGGTTGGTGAGCACCTGGATGAGCCGGTCCCGGTCCGCGCGCACCGGGCCCGCGCCCACCGCCTCGGCGTGCAGGCGCACCCGCGCCGCGTCCGCCATGCCCCGCACCCCGCTGAAGGTGGCCTCGATGACCTCGTCCGTCTCCACTGACTGGAGCTTCAGCTCCAGCTTGCCGGACTCGATCTTCTCCAGGTCGAGGATGTCGTTGATGAGGCGGATGAGGCGCTCGGTGTTGGTGCGGGCGATGCGCACCATGTCCTGGGCCTGGGAGGGAAGCTCGCCGAGGATGCCGCCCTCCAGCAGGCCCAAGGAGCCGCGGATGGAGGTGAGGGGCGTGCGCAGCTCGTGGCTGACGGTGGAGACGAACTCGTTCTTCATCCGCTCCACCTCGCGGCGCTCGGTGATGTCGCGCACGTAGGTGGTGAAGCGCGGGGGGCCGTCGCTGCGCACCCGGAAGAGGGTGAGCTCGGCGGGGAAGGTGTTGCCGTCGGCGCGCAGCCCCTGCAGCTCCAGGCGGGTGGCGCGGCCGGGGGCGGCGTCGGGCCGGAGCGCGCGGGTTACCGTGGCGCGCTGCTCGGACTTCACGGTGGCGGCCAGGGCCAGGGCCAGGAAGTCCCGGCCCAGCGCCTGGGCCCGCGGCAGCCGGAAGATGGACTCGGCCGAGGGGTTGAACTCCTGGATGCGGCCCGCCTCGTCCAGGGAGATGATGCCGTCGAGGGCGCTCTCCAGGATGGCCGCCTTGCGGGCCTCGCTCTCGCGCAGCTCCGCGTTGGCGGTGGAGAGGGCCGTGGTGCGCTCCTCCACACGCGCCTCCAGCTGGGCGTTGAGCGCGTCGAGTGCCGCCCCCGTGCGCGCCAGCCGCAGCAGCACCCCCAGGACGAAGGCGACGAGCAGCAGCGAGAAGGCGAAGAGGATGATGCGGAAGCGCTCGGCGCGCGCCAGGGCCCCTTCGTAGAGCTGGAGATAGGTGGTGATGAGCCGCTCGGCCTCGGGGCTGGCGGGGCTGTCCAGCAGCTGCCGGAGCGTGACCTCGGCCTCGTCGCCCCGCTGGGCCTGGAGGCGCACCAGCAGGGCCTCCTCGTCCGCGAGGGCGCGCAGGTAGCCGTCCAGCACGGTGCCCAGCGTCCGCCGCTCCGGCTCCGTCAGGAAGGACGGGACGGCGCGCAGCTCCTCCGCCCGGGTGCGCAACCCGGCGAGCTCCTCCCTCGGCGCCCCATGCAACTGGGGCAGGCCCACGTGGGCGCGCAGGACGTCCTGCTCCAGCTCGGCGCTCAGGACGCGCAGCTGGCGCAGCCGGGTACGGTAGCCGTCATGCTCACCGGCCGGCATGGGCCGGCCCAGGGCGAAGAGCACGCACAGGAGCGCGAGCGCCCCCGCGGCGAGCACGATGGAGCGTTTGGACAGACGGGTCTTCACGGGGGGACCTCAGGCGGGCGGCAGCAGCTTCTTGATTTCCGTGGGCAGGGTCATGGGATCGAACGGCTTGCCGATGACCCCCACGGCGCCCAGCTCCAGGTAGCGCGCCACCTCCTGCTTCTGGATTTTCGCCGTCATGAAGATGACGGGCGTCTTCGCGGTGGAGGCCTGGGCGCGCAGCTGGCCCAGGGTGGTGGGCCCGTCCATGCCCGGCATCATCACGTCCAGGAGGATGAGGTCCGGCTGCTCGGCGGCGGCCTTGGTGATGGCCTCGGCGCCCGAGGCGGCGAGCACCGTCTGCCAGCCGCCCACGCGGCTGAGGCTCAGCTGGCCGATGGTCCGGATGTCGTCCTCGTCGTCGACGAGCAGCACCTTGCGAATCGTCATGGGGAACCTCGGGGAGGCGGGGAGTGGGGGCCGCCCGGGGCGGCATGCAGGAGGCGGAGGACGGCCGAGCGCAGCTCCTCGTTGGAGGCGCGGGACTTCACCAGCACGGCGGAGACGAGGGGGGCCAGCTCCGGCGCCACCTCGCGCACGGAGAAGATGACCACCGGCGCGGCGGCGAGCAGCGGGCCCAGCGGCAGCAGTCCGCCCTCGGAGAGGACGGGCTCGGCGATGACGAGCGGGAAGGGCCCGGAGCGCAGCGCGGACTCGGCCTCCGGCGGGGTGCTCGCGGAGACGACGTCCGCCACGTCCCGCAGCACGTCCGCCACCACGCGGCGGTTGTCCGCGTCCGCCTCCACGTGCAGCACGCGGGGGCGCACGGCTCCGGGCACGGGCCCCACGGCCGGCGCCTCTTCCTGCGGCATGGACGCGGCGAGGGTGCCCGTTTCCGCGTGCCACTCGGGCAGCTCCACCCGGAAGGTGGTGCCGGTGCCCTCGCCGGAGACGAAGTCCAGCGTGCCCCCCATGCGCTCCACCAGTGCCCGGGCGATGGAGAGCCCCAGCCCGGTGCCCCCCTTGCGCCGGGTGTCGGAGCCGTCCGCCTGGGCGAACTTCTCGAAGATGCGCGCGCGGAAGGACTCGGGGATACCCGGCCCCTTGTCCTCCACGCTCACTCGCAGCCGCGGGCCCACGCGCTCCAGCCGCAGCGTCACGCGCTCGCCGCGCGGGGAGAACTTGAGCGCGTTGGACAGCAGGTTGGCCAGCACCTGGAGGAAGCGGTCCGCGTCCACCACCGCGCGCGCCCCGGACGCCTCCACCGCCAGCGCCAGGGTGGCGCCACACCCCTCCGCGTAGCCGTGGTGCGCCTCGATGGCCTGGGTGAGCAGCGTGCCCAGCTCCAGCGGCTCCAGCTGGAAGTCCAGCTTGCCCGACTCCATCTTCTCCAAGTCGAGGATGTCGTTGATGAGGCGGATGAGGCGCTCGGTGTTGGTGCGGGCGATGCGCACCATGTCCTGGGCCTGGGAGGGCAGCTCGCCGAGGATGCCGCCCTCCAGCAGGCCGAGGGAGCCGCGGATGGAGGTGAGGGGCGTGCGCAGCTCGTGGCTGACGGTGGAGACGAACTCGCTCTTCATCCGCTCCACGTGGCGGCGCTCGGCCTCCAGGCGCTTCTGCTCGGTGACGTCGCGCGCCACGCCATAGAGGATGCCCTCCACCGGGTTGACGGTGGCGTTCCACTGCAGCCAGTGCCAGGCGCCGTCCTGGCCGCGGCAGCGGTGCTCGAAGTAGGGGAGGGGCTCGCCCCGGGCGCCCCGTGCCAGCCACTCGGCGGTGGAGGCCCGGTCCTCCTCGTGCACCAGCTCCAGCAGCGGCGTGGCGCGCAGCGTCTGCTCGGAGTAGCCGAGCGTCCGCGTCCAGGCCTGGCTCAGCTGCCGGAAGGTGCCCTCCAGCCCGGCGATGCAGAGCATGTCCACCGACAGCTCGAAGAAGCGCTCCTGCTGCGCCAGCGCGGTGCGTGCCTCCTGGACGGTGAGGGCGTTGAGCTCCAGCTCCACCCACGAGGCCAGGTCCTCCAGTTGCTGGCGCTCCTCGGGGGTGAAGTCGCGGGCCCGGCGGTCCAGCAGGCAGAGCGTCCCCACGGGGCTGCCGTCCGAGGCGTGCAGGGGCTGGCCCGCGTAGAAGCGCACGTGGGGCTCGCCGGTGACGAGCGGGTTGTCGGCGAAGCGCTGGTCCTCGAGCGCGTCGCGCACCACGAAGGTGTCCGGGGTGAGGATGGCGTGGCCGCAGAAGGAGATGCTGCGCGCCGTGGAGGCCGCGTCCAGGCCGACCCGGGCCTTGAACCACTGCCGCGAGCCATCCACCAGGGACACGAGGGTGATGGGGACGCGGAACGTCCGCGCGGCCATCCGGACGATGCGGTCGAAGCGCTCCTCGGCCGGCGTGTCCAGCAGGCCCAGGCGCCGCAGGGCCTGGAGGCGCCTCGGCTCATCGGGCGGAAAGGGGGGTGGAATCATGAGGGGGGCTCGGGGGCGTGGGGGACCGCCCGGGCCCAGTGTAGCCGGGGCTCACCGGGAGTGGGGCTCCCCTTCGCCGCCCGTCACCCCGGTGGGAGCCCAGGCCGCCGGACGGGTGGAGGCCCGCCGGGGTGGGACGGCGCGTCAGAAGCGCGACAGCGCCAGGAACGTCTTCATCTTCTCGTTCGTCTCGCGCAGCCGCACCGAGAGTGTGCGGACGAAGCTCCAGAGCAGCACGTAGGCCAGGTCCTTGTCCGTGAACATGAGGTGGTCCAACTGCTCACGTTCGATGACCCAGAGGGTGCACGAGGTGTGCGCATAGGCGTCGGCCGAGCGGGGGATGTCCTCGATGACGGACATCTCCCCGAAATACTGGCCCTTTTCCAGGATGGCGAGCGCCTCCTCGCCCATGCCGGGCACCTGCTGGGAGATGCGGACCTTGCCCTCCAGGATGATGTACATGTCCCGGCCGGTCTCCCCCTCGCGGAACAGGCAGGCGCCTGCTTCATGGCCCCGGGGACGGGCGATTGCCGCCACCCGGAGCAGCTGACTCTGGGTGAGGCCCTCGAAGAGCGCAACCTTCTGGAGGATCGAGGCATCCATTGTGGCGCTGGTTCGTACCACGACCCGTGGGGGCTCTGGTACGGTGGCCCCCCATTTCACGGAAACACAGGAGCGACGACCCGTGGCGGAGAAGATCAACAAGGTGACCATCATCGGCTCGGGGCCCGCGGGCTACACCGCGGCCATCTACGCCGCGCGTGCCAACCTGCAGCCCGTCATGTTCGCGGGCGGCCCCACGATGGATGACCCCCAGCGCGTGCCGGGCGGCCAGCTCATGGTCACCACCGACGTGGAGAACTACCCCGGATTCCCCGAGGGCATTACGGGTCCGGAGATGATGGAGCGCTTCCAGAAGCAGGCCGAGCGCTTCGGCACCGTCATCCACATGGAGAACGTGGTGAAGGTGGACTTCTCCAAGCGCCCCTTCTTCATCGAGGGCGAGAGCCAGAGCTGCTACTCGGAGACGGTCATCATCGCCACGGGTGCGACCGCGAAGTGGCTGGGCGTGAAGGGCGAGGACACCTTCAAGAACCGGGGCGTGTCCGCGTGCGCCACCTGTGACGGCGCCTTCTTCAAGAACCAGGACGTGCTGGTGGTGGGCGGCGGCGACACGGCGATGGAGGAGGCCACCTACCTGGCGAAGATCGTCAAGAGCGTCACGGTGGTGCACCGGCGTGACTCCCTGCGCGCCTCGAAGGTGATGCAGGACCGGGCGCTGAACAACCCGAAGATCTCCTTCCTGTGGGACAGCGCCATCGACGAGGTGATGGGCGACGCCAAGGGAATGACGGGCGCGGTGGTGCGCAACCTGAAGACGAACGACACCAAGCTGGTGACGGCCACGGGCCTGTTCGTGGCGATTGGCCACACGCCCAACACGGGCCTCTTCCAGGGAGTGCTGGAGACGCACCATTCCGGCTACCTGAAGACGGTGCCGGGCAGCACGCGCACCAACATCGAGGGCGTGTTCGCCTGCGGCGACGTGCAGGACAGCTACTACCGGCAGGCCATCACCGCGGCGGGCACGGGCTGCATGGCGGCCATCGACGCCGAGCGCTGGCTCATCGAGCACGGCGAGTAGGCGCGGCGGGCACCCGGGAGACATCCATGAGCACGAAGCGGAAGACGGTGGCGGTGCACGCGGGCTCGCAGCTGACGGGCAGCAAGTCCCAGCCGGTGGTGCCGCCGATCCACGTGTCGGCGGTGAGCTACTTCGACAACAGCGACGAGCTGGACGAGGCGCTGGACGGCAAGGACTACGTCTACTCGCGCATCGCCGCCCCCAACGCGGCGCTGCTGGAGGAGGCGGTGGCGGCGCTGGAGGGCGCGGAGGCCTGCGTGGCCTACGCGAGCGGCATGGCCGCCCTCAAGGCCGTCTTCGAGGCGCAGAACCTGAAGGCCGGCGACGTGGTGGTGATGTCGTCGGACGGCTACGGCGTCACCCGGTCGCTCTACAAGAACCTGGCGGCGCGGGCCGGGGTGCGCATCGAGGCGCTCATGCTCACGGACGCGTCGGTGGCCGAGCGCATCGTCGCGCTGCGTCCCAAGCTGGTGCTGGCCGAGAGCGTCACCAACCCGCTGCTGCGCGTGCCGGACATCCGGGCGCTGGCGCGGGCGAGCCACGAGGTGGGCGCGGCGTTGGCGGTGGATGCGACGTTCCCCTCGCCGTACGGGCAGCGGGCGTGCGAGCTCGGAGCGGACTACGCCATCCAGTCCACGACGAAGTGGCTCAACGGGCACAGTGATGCGCTGGGCGGCTCGGTGAGCGGCACCCGGGAGAAGCTGGCGCCGCTGCGGGCCGCGCGCCTGCTGGGCGGTGAGGTGCTGGGGCCCTTCGAGGCGTGGCTCACCCTGCGCGGGGTGCGCACGCTGCCCATCCGCATGAAGGCCCACTGCGAGCACGCGGCCCACGTGGCGAAGCGGCTCTCCGAGTCCCCGCTCGTCGAGCGCGTCCACTACCCGGGCCTGCCCAACCACCCGGACCACGCGGTGGCGAAGCAGGTGCTGGAGGGCGGCTTCGGCGGCATGGTGGCTTTCGACATCAAGGGCGCGGGCCGGCCGGACTGCTTCCGCTTCCTGGAGGCGGTGAAGCTGGCGAGGGCCGCGCCGTCGCTCGGGGACGTGTGCACGCTGGTGATGCACGCGGCGAGCGCGAGCGCGCGGCGGATGACGCCCGAGGAGCGGCAGGCGGCCGGCATCGGCGAGAGCCTCATCCGCGTCTCGGTGGGCCTGGAAGACCCGGATGACATCGCGGACGATCTGCTCGCCGCGGTGTCGGAGGCGATGAAACGGTGAAGATGGTGGACGTGGGAGGGAAGGAGAAGACCGAGCGCGTGGCGGTGGCCACCGCCCGGCTGCGCATGCTTCCCGCGACGCTCGAGCGGATTCTGCAGGGGAAGGTGGAGAAGGGGGACGTCCTGGCCGCCGCCCGCTTGGCGGGTGTGATGGCGGCCAAGCGGACCCCGGACATCGTTCCCCTGTGCCACCCCATCGCGCTCTCCGGGGTGGAGGTGCAGCTGGAGCCCCAGAAGGACGCGCTGGAGATCCGCGTGACGGTGCGCACGGTGGACCGCACGGGCGTGGAGATGGAGGCGCTCACGGCGGCATGCGCCTCGGCCCTCACGGTCTACGACATGTGCAAGAGCGTGGACCGGGGCATGGTGATGGAGCAGGTGCAGCTGGACCACAAGTCCGGCGGCCGCTCCGGCACGTGGGACCGCGAGGCCGCACCCGCGAAAAAGTCCGCGACGAAATCGCGCCGCAAGGCCGCCCGCCCGTCGGGCCGGTAGTCCTGCGCGGCGGGGCAACCCGGGGTCCTCGCGGAAAGGACCCCGGGCGTGGGGCGTGTTGGGCAGTGGCATGCCTCCCGCCCAGACCGATTCGTTGCTGAAGTGGCGCTCGGAGTTCCCCATCCTCGAGCGCAAGGCCGGCTACCTCATCAACAACTCGCTGGGCGCGATGCCTCGCAAGGTGCGCCAGTACCTCAACGACTACGCGGACCTCTGGGACACCGAGGGCGTGGTGGCGTGGCACTCGTGGCTG
Source organism: Archangium gephyra (assembly GCF_042230915.1). GTDB lineage: Bacteria > Myxococcota > Myxococcia > Myxococcales > Myxococcaceae > Archangium > Archangium gephyra_B. The sequence continues at coordinate 3,247,258 of NZ_CP102578.1, forward strand.
CCCATGGTGGCGCAGACGGCGGATCTGCTCGGTTCCATCATCAACGCGCCCCCGGGCACCATGACGATGCACCAGAACGTGAGCACGCTCATCTCCGTGCTCATCTCGGGGCTGTCCTTCTCGGGCCGGCGCAACAAGGTGGTGCTCACCGAGCTGAACTTCCCCTCGGTCGTCTACAACTGGATGGCCCAGCGCAGGAACGGCGCCCGCATCGAGGCGGTGAAGAGCCGCGATGGGGGGCTCAACATCGAGACGGAGGATCTGCTCGCCGCCATCGATGACGAGACGCTGGTGGTGTCACTGGACCTGGTGCTCTTCCGCTCCTCGGGGCTGGTGGACGTGAAGCCGGTCATCGAGAAGGCGCACCGGCACGGCGCGCTGGTCATCCTCGACTGCTACCAGGCCACGGGCGCGGTGCCCATCGACGTGCGGGCGCTCGGCGTGGACTTCCTGGTGGGCGGCAGCGTGAAGTGGCTGTGCGGCGGCCCCGGGGCGGCGTACCTCTACGCGCGCCAGGACATCATCCCGGACTTCAAGCCGAGAATGACGGGGTGGTTCTCGGACGCGCACCCGTTCGATTTCCGCTTCGGCGATGTGGAGTACGCGGCGGACGCGCACCGCTTCATGGGGGGCTCGCCGTCGGTGCCCGCGCTGCATGCGGCGCGCGCGGGGTACGAGATCATCCGCGAGGTGGGCGTGGCGGCCATCCGCGAGAAGTCGCTGCGGCAGACGGGCCTGTTGATGGCGCTGGCGGACGAGCAGGGGCTGAAGGTGAACACGCCTCGCGCGCCCCACCGGCGGGGCAACACGGTGTGCCTGGACTTCGAGGGCAGCGAGGACGCGTGCCAACGCCTCATCGCGCAGGGCTTCGTGGTGGACTGGAGGCCCAACGGAGGCATCCGCATCTCGCCGCACTTCTACAACTCGGATGGCGAGTGCCGCTCCATCATGGACGCCATCCGCGAGCTGCGCGCGTCCGGGACGCTCCAGAAGACCCCCGCGGGCCCGCGCGCCCACTGAGCCAACTTCTGGTGGCTCAGCGCAGGGGCCGGATGACGCGGCAGGGGTTCCCCGCGGCGAAGACGTACGGAGGGATGTCCTTCACCACCACGCTGCCCGCGCCGATGGTGGAGCCCTCTCCGATGGTGACGCCCGGGCAGATGATGGAGCCGCCGCCAATCCACACCTTGGCGCCGATGGTGACGGGGCGCCCCAGCTCGGGGCCCTTGATGCGCTCGTCCGGGTCCAGCGGGTGCGTGGCCGCGTAGATGTGCACTCCGGGGCCCAGGAACACGTCATCCCCCAGCGTCACCGGATTGCAGTCGAGGATGATGCAGTTGAAGTTCATGTACACGCGCGCGCCCAGCCGGATGTGCTCGCCGTAGTCGCAGTGGAACGGCGGTTCGATCCACGTTCCCTTGCCCACCGCGCCCAGGAGTTGGGAGAGCAGGCGCTCGCGCAGCTTCAGCTCGTCCTCCGTGGACTGGTTGTAGGCGCGCATCAGCTTGCGAGCGCGGGCGCGCCCGGCCACCAGCTCCGGGTCCGCCGCGACGTACAACTCGCCCGCGAGCATCTTCTCTTTCTCGGTCCGTGCCATGCCCGCAACGGTGGCACGCCGCCACGGTGCCTCTCACGGCGTTTCGAGTGCCGCTGTGCGGAACCAAGCAACCTCCATGTCACCCTCCGGTAGGGCGGAGTCCCGCTACACTGCGTGCCCTCGCGGCCTCTGGGAGGGGGCCCCTATGAAGTTCCTCTTCTTCCTCATGCCCGCCCAGGGCCACGTCACCCCGTCGCTGCCCATCGCCCGCGAGCTCATCGCCCGGGGCGCGGAGGTGACCTACTACCTGCCCGACGAGTACGCGTCCTCCGTGCGGCGCGTGGGTGCCACGTTCCGGCCGTTGGATCCATCGCTCCGCCTGGAGGAGCGGGAGGGCGCCGAATCCCTCGCGAGGAAGGACGGCGCCCCGGCGTCCTTCAAGGACATGATGCCCGTGATGTTCCAGTTCCTCGCCGACGGCATGCGCCTCGCCCCCGGCATGCTGGAGCCGGTGCGCGCCGAGGCCGCCGACTGCATCGTCTATGATCCGATGTGCGTCTGGGGCCGGGTCCTGGCCGGTGTGCTGCGTCTGCCCTCGGCCACCTTCAGCACCTCCTACGCGGTCGGTCCGCAATCGCCGCTCGGGAAGCGCATCGCGGAGTCGGTGCGCGGGCCGCCTTCGCTCGCGATGATTCGCTCCCTCGCGGCGATGCTGTGGAGTGGCGAGCGCATCCACCGCCGCTACGGGCTGCCCCGCCTGTTCCCCACCAACATGTTCTCCGCGAACGAGGCGCTCAACCTCATCCCCGTGCCCCGGCGCTTCCAGCCGGACGCGGATTCCTATGACTCGCGCTTCCTCTTCGTCGGGCCTACCGGCCTGCCCCGCGAGGAGGACGTGGGCGACTTCCCCGTGCAGCGGCTTGAGGGCCAGCCCACGCTCCTCATCTCGCTCGGGACGACGCCGCTCAACCGGCGGCCGGACTTCTTCCGCGCCTGCTTCGAGGCCTTTGGTGGCTCGCGCTGGCAGGTGGTGCTGTCCACCGGCAGGTGGGTGGAGCCGGCCTCGCTCGGCGCCGCGCCCCCCAACTTCATCGTCCGCTCCTCCGTGCCGCAGCTCGCGGTGCTCAAGCATGCCCGCGTCTTCCTCACCCACGGCGGCATGAACTCCACCCTGGAGGCGCTGTGGCACGGCGTGCCCCTCATCGCCGCCCCGCAGATGCCCGAGCAGGGCCTCACCGCCGAGCGCGTCTCCGAACTCGGCCTGGGGCTCTCGCTCACCGAGGGCCTCACGGACCCGAAGCGGCTGCGCGAGCTGGTGGAGCGGCTGGACACCGAGCCCGCCTGGCGCGAGCGCGTCGCTCAGTTCCAGTCAGCCGTGCGCGAGGGCGGCGGCGCGGCCCGTGCGGCCGAGGCCCTGCTGGGGTTCGTCTCGGCTAACGCACCCCCGAGTCCAACGGCCCGAGGATCGGCGGGGGCATGAGCCCACCGCCGCCGATCCCCGCGTCCGTGTCGAAGGGCGAGGGGTAGGTCGGCGGCATGATGCCGGAGCCCCCGACGCCGCCATCCTGGCTGTCATAGGGGTACGGAGTCGTCGGAGAAGGCGAGACGCCCGGAGAAGGCGAGACGCCCGGGTCCGGAGAGAGCCCCGGGGGCGTTGGGGAGATGCCGGGCGAGGTGGGCGCACCCGTGCTGGGGTCGAACTGCGCGTTGGCCACCGCCAACGTGAACAGCGAAGCCCCGAGCACCGCCCCGGCCACCGCGAGTCGCTTCTTGAGATTGAGGGCCATCTTCCGCCTCCTGTCGTGCCTCTGGCGCCAGGAAGGTGGGTATGTGCGTGTGCGTGCCGCAGCGAGCCCTGTCCCTCCCGTTCGGGGAGGAGTCGGCCGCCAACCCCTTGTTTTCAGGTGCTTCCGTCTTCTTGGGGTGATTTTGCCTTGACGCCTCGTGTCACTCGGGTGCATTTACCGACCGGTCGGTAGGCCGTCCGACCGGTCGGTAGGTCGGCCGGGGCGCAGACGGCGCACCGCACGGGAGAAGACGCGATGAACTCGGGGCGAAGGCAGGACGACGGCGAGCGCTACAGGGCCATCCTGGAGACGGCGGCGCGCCTCATCTGCGAGCGCGGGTACGAGGGCACCTCGATGCAGGAGATCGCCGCCGCGTGCCGGATGACGAAGGCGGGGCTCTACCACCACGTGCAGAACAAGGAGCAGCTGCTCTTCGACATCATGGGCTACGGCATGGACGCCTTCGAGCAGCAGGTGCTCGAGAAGGTGCGCGGCATGCCGGATCCCGTCGAGCGGCTGCGCGAGTGCATGCGGCTGAACATCCACCTGGTGACGGGCGGATGCAGCAAGGAGGTCATCATCATCCTCCACGAGCACGCCACGCTCACGGGCGAGGCCCGGGCCTTCATCGACGGCCGCAAGAAGCGCTACGTGCGGTTCCTGGAGGACTCGTTCTCCGAGGCCGTGCGCATGGGGCGCATCCGCACCGTGCAGCCCACCGTGGCGGCGTTCTCGTTCCTCGGCATGGTGCTGTGGATCTACAAGTGGTTCCAGCCCGACGGGCGGCTGTCGGCCGAGCAGGTCTCCAACGAGATGGTGGAGCTGCTCTTCGCGGGGCTCGTCACGCCCGCGTCGGCGGCCGTGCCCGCGGCGGGCGCTCCGGTGCTGTCGATCGTTCCTCCCACGGCGGTGGGGGAGAAGCCATGAGGCCGGGCCGCTGGGGCTCGCTGTCCGAGGTGGTGGCCTCCATCCCCGATGGGGCGTGGCTGGCCACCGGGGGCTTCATGCTGGGCCGCGCGCCCATGGCGCTGGTGCTGGAGTTGATCGCCCAGGGCCGCAAGGACTTGAAGCTCATCTCGCTGCCCAACCCGCTGCCCGCCGAGTTCCTGGTGGCGGGGGGCTGCCTGTCGCGGGTGGAGCTGCCCTTCGGGGCGCTGAACCTGGAGAACCGGGTGCGGCCCATGCCCTGCCTCAAGCGGGCCATCGAGCAGGGGCGGCTGCAGTGGCGCGAGCATGACGGCTACCGCATCGTCCAGCGGCTGCGCGCGGCGTCCATGGGCGTGCCCTTCCTGCCCGCTCCGGACGCGGACGTGTCCGAGCTGGCGGAGGCCGAGCCGCTCCAGACGGTCGTGGACCCCTTCACTGGGCAGCGGGTGCCGGTGGAGCCGGCCTTCTACCCGGACGTGGCGCTCATCCACGCGCGGGCGGCGGACGAGCGGGGCAACCTGTTCATCGAGGACCCCACGACGGACCTGCTGGTGGCCGGTGCGGCCCGCCGGGTGCTGGCGACGGCCGAGGAGCGCGTGTCGAGGCTCCCCCGCGTGACGATCCCCGGCTTCCAGGTGGAGCGTGTCGCGCTGGCCCGGCAGGGAGCGCTGCCGACGGGGTGCACCGGGCTGTACCCGCATGACGACGCGATGCTGGCGGACTACCTCTCGCTGGCCGAGGCCGGGCGCGAGGCGGAGTTCCTGAGCGCGCTGCTCCAGACGCGGAGGGCGGCATGAGCGCGGAAGCCGCCGTGACACCCGCGGAGATGGTTGTCTCCCTGCTCGCCCAGGAGATCGACGATGGGGCGGTGGTGGCCACCGGAGTCGCCTCGCCGCTGGCCATCCTCGCCATCGCGGTGGCCCGGGCCACGCACGCGCCCGGGCTGACGTACCTGGCGTGTGTCGGCTCGTTGGACCCGGACCTGCCGTACCTGTACCCCTCGTCCGAGGATCTCGGCTACCTGGAGGGGCGCTCGGCGGAGGTCACCATTCCGGACCTCTTCGACCATGCGCGGCGGGGGAGGGTGGACACCGTCTTCTTCGGGGCCGCCGAGGTGGATGCGCTGGGGCGGACGAACATGACGGCCTCGGGCAGCCTGGAGAAGCCGCGGAGCAAGTTCCCCGGAGTGGCGGGGGCGGCCACGCTGCGGCAGTGGGTGCGCCGGCCGGTGCTGGTGGTGCCGCGCCAGTCGCGCCGCAACCTCGTGCCCGAGGTGCAGGTGGTGACGACGCGCGACGAGCGCCGTCCGGTGAAGCTCATCTCCGACCTGGGCGTCTTCGAGCTCGGGGCGGGCGGGGCCCGGCTGCTGGCCCGCCATCCCTGGGTGGAGCTCGATGCCATCCACGAGCGCACCGGCTTCCCCTTCCAGGTGGAGGAGCCGCTGCCCGTCACGCCGCTGCCGGATGCGCGCACCGTGTCCGCCATCCGCGCCATTGATTGCCGAGGCCTCCGCGACCAGCTCGTGGGTGCCTGAAGTCCATACACAGACAAAAACAGACACAACACAGACAGAGTGTCTTTTCCAGCCAGGGAGTCCCCGGATGAAGGCTGTCGTGCTGCGTGAATTTGGTGAGGCGAGCAACCTGAAGATGGAGTCCGTGCCCGACCCGCGGCCGGGACGAGGCGAGGTGCTCATCCGGGTGCGGGCCTGCGGCGTCTGCTACCACGACGTCATCAACCGCCGGGGCAACCTGCCGCGCACCCACGTGCCGGCCATCCTCGGCCACGAGGCGGCCGGAGAGGTGGTGGAGGTGGGACCGGACACGCCGGGGTGGAAGGTGGGGGATCGGGTGGCCACGCTGCAGCGGCTCTCGTGCGGGGAGTGCGCGCTGTGCAAGAGCGGGCGCAACAGCCTGTGCAAGAAGGACAACCGCTTCTTCGGGGAGGAGATCTCCGGCGGTTACGCGCAATACATGACGGCGCCGGTGGCGGGGCTGGGCCGGGTGCCGGCGAACCTGCCCTGGCCGGTGGCGGCGACGGTGTGCTGCACGCTGGGGACGGCGGTGCACACGGTGAGGACGCGCGGGCGGGTGCGGGACGGCGAGACGGTGCTCATCACCGGGGCGAGCGGAGGCGTGGGGCTGGCGGCGGTGCAACTGGCGAAGCTGGACGGGGCGCGCGTCATCGCGGTGACGTCGGGCGAGGCGAAGGTGCAGGCGCTGCGCGAGGCGGGAGCGGACGAGGTCATCGTCTCGCGCGGGCTGGACTTCGCGTCCGAGGCGCGGCGGCGCACGGGGGGCGAGGGCGTCAACGTGGCCATCGAGATCGTCGGCAGCGTCACCTTCGGGCAGACGCTGAAGGCGATGGCGCCGGGGGGCCGGGTGGTGGTGGTGGGCAACCTGGAGACGGGGACGGTGGACCTGAACCCGGGCCTCGTCATCGTGAAGGAGCTGGAGATCCTCGGGGCGTACGCCACCACGCGCGAGGAGCTGGACGAGTCGCTGCGGCTGGTGGCCGAGGGGAAGATCCGTCCCTTCGTGGCGGAGACGGTGCCGCTGGCGGAGGCGGGGCGGGCGCACTTCCGGCTGGAGAACCGCGAGGTGGCGGGCCGTCTGGTGTTGGTTCCCCCCGAGCTGCAGTGAGTCCACGAGGCAAGGAGCTTTCCATGAAGAAGCAGGTTGGAATCGAGGCACTGGCGATCGCGGTCCCCCGCCGGTACGTGGACATCGAGGATCTGGCTCGGGCGAGGGGCGTGGAGCCGGCGAAGTACACGGCGGGCCTGGGCGCGAAGGAGATGGCGGTGGCGGATCCGGGCGAGGACTCGGTGGCGCTCGCCGCGAGCGCCGCGTCCCGGCTCATCCAGCGCCACGGCGTGGACCCGTCGCGGGTGGGCATGCTGGTGGTGGGGACGGAGACGGGGGTGGACCACTCGAAGGCGGTGTCCTCGCACGTCCAGGGGCTGCTGAAGCTGCCGCGGACGATGCGGACCTTCGATGCGCAGCACGCGTGCTACGGCGGCACGGCGGGGCTGATGGCGGCCACCGAGTGGATTGCCTCCGGCGCGGGGGCGGGGCGCTCGGCCATCGTGGTGTGCTCGGACATCGCGCGCTACGGGCTGAACACGGCGGGCGAGCCGACCCAGGGCGGCGGCGCGGTGGCCCTGCTGGTGTCGGAGCAGCCGGACCTGCTCGCGCTGGACATCGGGCTGAACGGCGTGAGCTCGATGGATGTGTATGACTTCTGGCGGCCGCTGGGCCGGCGGGAGGCGGTGGTGGACGGGCACTACTCCATCAACTGCTACCTGGATGCGCTCTCGGGCGCGTACCGCGGGTGGCGCGAGCGCGCGCTGGCACACGAGGTGGTGCGGTGGGGGGAGACGCTCCCGGGCGAGCAGCTCGCGCGCATCCTCTACCACGTGCCCTTCTGCAAGATGGCGCGCAAGGCGCATACGCAGTTGCGGCTGTGCGATCTGGAGGACGCGCCGGGCCGGGAGAGCACTCCGGCGGCGCGTGAGGAGGCGGCGAAGTCCCCGGCGAGCTACGAGGCGCAGGTGGCGTCGTCGCTGGGGCTCAACGCGCGCATCGGCAACGTGTACACCGCCTCGCTGTACCTGGCGCTCGCGGGGCTGCTGCAGGGCGAGGGCGCCGAGCTGGCGGGCAAACGGATTGGCCTGCTGTCCTACGGGAGCGGCTGCTGCGCGGAATTCTACTCGGGCGTGGTGGGGGAGGGGGCGGCGCGGCGGATGGCGCAGACGGACGTGGAGGCGGTGCTCGCGAAGCGGGAGCGCGTCTCGGTGGAGGAGTACGAGCGCATCATGAAGCTCCCCTCGGACGCGCCGGAGCCGTTGACCCCGGCGCCTGGGGAGTTCCGCCTCACGGAGATCCGCGAGCACCGCCGCCTCTACGCCGGGGGCTGATCCCCTTCAGGCAAATGACCGAAGATATCCCCTCTCCCCTCGGGAGAGGGTCAGGGTGAGGGTGCCCAGGCCCGTTCTCCAACCCGCGGCCCCCAGTGTGGACAGGGGGTTCAACCTGGGTTTACCCGAAACCCTCACCCCGTCCCTCTCCCGGAGGGCGAGGGGCAATTGCCGCGGGAGTTAGCACATGTTGCCAAGGGCTCGTCACTTGAGCGGCAGCGACACGTAGGACGGATTGGCCGACGGTGAGGAGAACTTCACCGTGGTGAAGAACGCGCCCTGGTCCGCGTAGAGCGGGTCGACGGTGTCGATGACGAGCGAGAGCCGGTGCCCGCTCGGCACGTCGTAGACGGTGGAGGGGAAGTCGGTGTCCACGGTGTAGGCCTGGCCGGCCACCGCGCCACGAATCGTGTACGCCACATGCGTCACGAGGCTTCCAGTCCCGTACTCGTCCGTGTCGTAGAGGTAGGCGATGACCGTCGTCTGCCCGGAGCTGCCGGGGGTGACCGTCAGGCGCAGGTGGGCGGCTCCGCGCAGACGCCGCGTGCTCGTCAGCCAGCCGGACTGCCACACGCCCGCGTTGTCCCGGTCCACCGAGGGAATCCAGTTGATCGGAGGCTCGCCCGTGAGCGCCTCGGCGCCGTTGGTCAGGAGCACGGCGCCCCCGTTGGCGGTGGTGTCGTCACCCGCGAGGACCGTCCAGCTCCAGCCCGTCTGTGCGCTCGCGAGGAGGCTTCCCTCGTCGCTCCACCAGGGAATCTCGCCCAGGTAGTAACGCGCGCTGCTCGTCGAGATCGCACTCCACGACGCATAGGTCTCGTAGCCGCTCTGGCCGCGCGGCTGCAACTGGACTGGCCGCTCCAGGGCGATGCCGGTGTCCACGCCGCGCAGGTAGTAATCGAACCAGCGGTGCACGCTGGTCCACGCGTCATTGGGCAGGCCGAGCAGGCCGGTCAGCTCCGGGATGGCGTGATCGCCCGGGCGGAGCTCGAGCCGCTTGGGCACCGTCAACCGGGTGAAGAAGTCGGTGAGCTGGTTGGGGGCGAAGAGGCTATCGCCATAGGAATTCGCGATGAGGATGGCGGGGCGGTTCGCGTTGATGCGGTCGACGTACGTCGCGGCGCTGCGCACCTGGGCGAAGGTGGCGAGCCCGCCGAGGTTCCGGTTGGCGAAGTAGTCCGAGAGCAGCTGCTGCAACTCCGCCGAGGGCCGTCCGGTCAGGTCGGCGGCGAGCTGGAGCAAACCCGCGGCCTGCTGGTGGCGGGTCTGGTTGGAAAGTAGGGAGTAGAGGAGGTCGGTCCAGGTGCTCAGGGCGGCCACGGCGCGGATGCGCGGGTCGAACGCGGAGCCGAGCAGGCTGATGCCCGAACCATACGAGATGCCGGCCGCGCCGATGCGCGCGGGGTCCGTGGGGGTATTCAGCAGCAGCCAGTCGATGACGTCGCTCACATCGCTGATGTCCTTGGGCCCGGCCGTCTCGATGGAGCCCCCGGAGAAGTAGAAACCGCGGGGGGTGTACGAGAGCACGACGTACCCGGCGTCGGCGAACTGCTCGGCCTGGGCGAGGTACTCGAGGTTGGGCGTGGCCCAGCTGGTGATGAAGAGGATGGCCGGGTGCGGCCCCGGGGTGTCGGGGATGAAGACGTTGCCCGTCAGGACCACACCGTCGCGAGCCGTGACGTCGGCGATGTGGAAGGACGAGGCGGACGCGGGGCCTGCACCGAGGCTCAGTGTCAGGACCATGGCCGAGAGGGCAATGGCACGAAGCCAGGACATGGATTCTCTCCGTGGGGGGGTTGAGACGGCGAACCGGGCGGGATTATGGCCCTCGGCCCCGGCGGGAAGAAAAACTTGCTCTCCCCGCCGGGTGCTCACTACGAGACGGACCCGGCCGAATACCCAGACAGCGCAGGAGCCTCCTTGTCCGTCTCACCGCCCGTCCTCGAGCTCGCCGAACCTCCGTCCCTCGCCAGGGAGTTGCTGCGCGCCGCCGTGGCCCGCCGCCCCGCGCGCCCGGGCGAGGTTCCCCGGCTCGAGGTGCGCCTGCGTCACTTCACGCCGGACCCGCGGCAACTCGCGCTCTACCGCGAGGTGTGCGGCTTCCCGGCGGACGGCCACCTGCCGCTGACCTTCCCCCAGGTGTTCGCCACGCCGCTCCACCTCGCACTGCTCAACCGCCCCGAGTTCCCGTACCAGCTGCTCGGGATGATCCACGTGCGCAACCACCTCCGTCAGTACCGGCGGCTGGCGGAGGGAGCCACGCTCTCGGTGCTCGCGTGGGTGGAGGGCCAGCGCGAGGTCCGGCTGGGGCGCGAGCTGGACCTGCACACGCGCGTGGAGGAGGGCGGGGTGCTCGTGTGGAGCGCCGTCACCACCATGCTGCGCCGGCTGCCCGGCACCGGCGAGCGCCCGCGCGAGGAGCGGCCCGCGAGCGCCTCGGCCGCCACCTCGGAGGAGGACGTGCTCTTCGCCGAAAGCCGCCCCGCGCCCTGGACGGTGCCCGAGGACACCGGCCGGCGCTATGCGCGGGCCTCGGGGGACTACAACCCCATCCACCTGCATGCCCTCACGGCGCGGCTCTTCGGCTTCCCACGCGCCATCGCGCACGGCATGTGGACCGTGGGGCGCTGCGTGGCGGAGATGGGCGCGGCGGCGGAGGCTCCCGCCCTCACCCTGTCGTCGGTGTTCCGCCGTCCGCTCCTGCTGCCCTCGCGCGTGGTGTTCCAGACGGCGGTGCAGCGGGACGGCGCCGTCGCCTACCGCGTGAAGGCCGAGGACGGCCAGCCGCACGTGATGGGCCAACTGACCCCCGGCGCTTCTTCCGAGGACCTGGATGTGGACGTCCCCTCTCCCTCTGGGAGAGGGTCAGGGTGAGGGTCTACACGCTGGCGACGACCCTCACCCCCCGCCCTCTCCCAGGGGGAGAGGGAGCATGCACAACACGAGGAAATGAAGATGGAAACGGCGGTTTCAATCCCTGGCGCCCGATGGTTCCGCATCGCGTCCTGGATGCACGTCCTGGTCGCGCTCGGGCATACGCTCGGCAACTTCGGCCCGGGCCGGCAGGTTCCGACTCCCGAGGAGTCGCAGGTCTACGACGCGATGGCGCAGTTGACGATGCGCTTTCCAGGGCCTCGCCACACGCTGATGGATTTCGCCACCGGGTGGAGCGTGTCCATGGGCCTGCTCTACCTGGGCTTTGGCGCCGTGAACCTCACGCTCGAGCACGCGCTGCGCAAGGAGGGCCGAGGCGTTCCCGCGCCGGTGTCCTTCGTCAACGCGCTGGTCTCGCTCGGGGGGCTGATCGTCGCCGCGCTCTACTTCTCGCCGCCGCCGCTGCCATTCCTGGCCGCGGCGGTGATCTGCTTCGGCGTTGCCTCGGCCCGCTCCCGCAAGGCCGCGCCCTGAGGTGAATGACCAGGAGAGAACACACCGGCTCTCCGCTCCGGAGCGATTACCCCCTTCCTGACGGCATGGCGCTCGCGTGTACCCCCGCCTCTGTCGGAGGCGGGAGGGACACTGCGGGGCACCATGAACGCAAGAGACACCACCCGTTCCACGGGTGAAGAAGGCGGGGGGCTGTACGTCTTCTGCTTCGCACGCGCGGCCGCGGCCGGGGCGGCGGTGGGCCACGGCCTCGACGCTCAGACGCCGCTCGGCGCGCGGGTGCACGAGGACGTCGCGGCCATCTGCTGCGAGGTGCCGCTTCACGAATGGACGGGTGAGGCGGGCGAGGCCCACTTGAAGGACCTGGGCTGGCTCGGGCCGCGCGCCCTGCGCCACGAGGCGGTCATCGAGCAGATGATGGCGGCCTCCCCGGTGCTGCCGCTGCGCTTCGGGTGCCTGTTCTCGTCGGCGGAGCGGCTCGAGGCCCTGCTCCGGCGCGAGCGGGCACGAATCTCGGCCTTCATCGACAAGGTGGAGCGCGAGGAGGAGTGGTCGCTCCAGGGCACACTGGAGGTGCGGGTGTGCGAGGAGGCGATGTTCGCCGCCGATCCCCGCGTGGCGAAGCTGCCGGCGCAGGCCGGGGCGCGCTATCTGATGGAGCAGAAGCTGCGCAAGGACGCGGTGCGTGCGGCACGCGGGTGGGCCCAGGAGGTCCAGACGGAACTCTCCCGGGCGCTCGAGGGACTGGTGCTCGACCGGCGCTCCCTGCGGGTACCTCCGCGGAACCCGGAGGAGCCAGGGCGGGAGGGCGCGTTTCATTGGGCGCTCCTGCTGCCGCGAGGCGCGGAGGCGGAGCTGGCCAGGCGGCTCGAACCCCTGGCGGAGCAGCTGTCCGCGCGCGGCCTGCACCTGTCGGCACGAGGGCCCTGGCCGGCCTACAACTTCGCGCCACACCTCGGGGACGAGCCCGGCGACGGGAGCGAGGTGCGGACCCATGACTGACAGGGCCCGTCTGCTGCTCTATTGCATCGCGGACGCGGCAGCGGCGTTGCCGAGCGGCGGGCATGGAGGAGGGAGTGGGCTCCTGCGCATCGTGCACGGAGGGCTCGCGGCCGTGGCCTCACCGCTCGCGGAGCCCGGGCGTGTAGAGGCGCCAGCGAAGGCGGAGCTGCTGGAGTACGAGCGCGTCATCCGTGCGCAGCACGCCGTGGCCGATGTGCTGCCGATGCGCTTTGGCAGCGTGCTCTCCGGAGAGGCGGCGGTGCGCGCGCACCTCGACGAGCAGCGCGAAACCTATCAGCGGGCCCTCACGCGGGTTGCGGGTTGCGTGGAACTGGGAGTGCGGGCGCTGTTGTCCGCGCCGCCTCCACCCACCGAGCCAGAGACGGCCGTGAAGCCGATGCGCCTTTCGGGAGCCGCCTGGCTCGAGGCACGGCGGCGGCACTACTCCGCGGAGAGCCGGCTGCGCGACCGGTGCGTGGCGTTGGAGCAGGCCCTGGTGGCGAAGGTGGCGCCCCTGTGCAGGGAGCACCGCACGGAGTTTCCGCCCCCGCGCCCGGGCGAGCCCGCGCTCTGCTCGCTGTACTTCCTGGTGCCGCGCGAGCAGGTCCTCGCGTTCCGCGCGGCGGTGTCGTCAATTCCTGTCGAGTCCCAGACAGACATCGCGCTGAGCGGCCCGTGGCCTCCCTTCAATTTCGTGGCGTGAGTCTGTCCATTGACAAACATGTCGGAGGCCCCTGTTAAGCGTGAAGGCAAGCAAGGACAGGAATGCCACGGTCCGAGCCCAACACGACAACCAGGAGGCAGTCATGGCGGCCATTACGAAGTCGACCGATTCGTCCAGCCTCGCGGAAGTGATCAGCATCATCTTGGATAAGGGCATCGTGATCGATGTGTGGGCCACGGTCTCGTTGGTGGGTATCCAGATCCTCTCCGTGGAGGCGCGCGTGGTCATCGCCTCGGTGGAGACGTACCTGAAGTACGCGGCGGCGATTGGCCTGACGGCCGCCCCCACCGCCCTCCACGAGGGCAAGAACGCGGCCCTGCCGATGCCGGCCCCGGCGATGGCGGCGGCTGGCGTGCCCGCCGCGGCGATGGGCGTGTAGTCGCGGAACAAACCCTCATCACAACAACACGAAGGGAGTCCAGGAGATGATGAGCGCTCAGGCAGGAGGCACGTATCTCTATGCCGTACTCGCTGGTGGGGAAGCCGCCGGAGAGACGGGATTGACGGGCATCGAGGGCGGCGAGGTCTACCGCATCACCGCTGGGGACATCTCGGCGGTGGTGAGCAGGGTGGGCCGGGCGCGCCTCCGGCCTGAGCGCAAGCATCTCCTGGCGCATCAAGCGGTCCTGCGGCGCTTGATGGAGCACACCACGGTGCTGCCGGCGGCGTTCGGCCTCGTCGCCCGGAGCGATGAGGCCGTGCGTGGCCGGTTGCTCGAGAACCAGGAGCTGTTCCGGGAGCAGCTCGGCCACGTCGCGGGCAAGGTGGAGATGGGGCTCAAGGTGCGCTGGAGCACCCCGAACCTCTTCGACTACTTCGTCGCCACCCATCCGGAGCTGGGTGCCGCCCGGGATCGCATGAAGGGCCGCAACGATGTCAGCCGCGAGGAGCTGATCGCGGTGGGAAAGCTGTTCGAGAACCTTCGCGAAGCCGATCGGCAGGCGCACTCAGAGCGCGTGGCGGCGGTGCTCCGGGAGCGGGGCATCGAGCTGAAGTGGAACACCACGCGGGGGGAGAGCGAGGTGATGAACCTCTCGTGTCTGCTGCCGCGAGAGGGATTGGGTGCCTTCGAGAAGCTGGTCGAAGCCGCGGCGGAGGGCTTCGATGAGCATTTTACCTTCGAATTCAACGGACCCTGGGCGCCGCACAGCTTCACGGAGCTGAAGCTCCCGGCCACGCCCGCGCAGGAGTGCTGATGTTGCTCATCGACGACATCCTGCTCTCGCCACTCCACGGCCTGCTCTGGGTCGCCCGGAAGGTGGACGAGGCCATGGGGCAGGAGCAGGAGCAGGAAGAGGAAGACATCAAGATCCGGCTGCGGGAGCTGTATCTGCAGCTCGAGTCCGGGCAGCTGGCGGAGGAGGAGTTCGAGGCGCAGGAGGCGGAGTTGCTGGATCGGCTCGACGCCATCCTCGCAAGCCAGGAGGCGGCCGGGGAGGGACAGGACGAGGCCGCCGAGGACCCTGAAGGGAGGGCGGCGTGAATCTCGAGGAGTCCGAATCCCTGTCCCTCTGTGAGGCGCTCGACCGGGTGCTGCACAAGGGCGTGGCGCTGCGTGGAGACATCGTGTTGTCGGTGGCGGATGTGGACCTCGTCTACCTCGGGCTGCAGCTCGTCCTGTGCTCGACGGACACGGCCCGGCGCGCGGGGCTCGTTCCTCCCTCTCCGGCGCGGGCCCTCTCCGGGCCTGGGGGAGGGCCGGCATGAGCGGCGTGGCAAGTGGGCTCGAGGCGGTGCTCCAGAAGCAGAGCGCTCCGCCGGTGCGGCGGCTCTCGCTGGACGAGGGCAAGTTGAAGAACGGGCTCGGGCAGCTGGTGCTCACCCTGGTGAAGCTGCTGCACGAGCTGCTCGAGAAGCAGGCCATCCGCCGCATGGAGGGCGGTTCACTGAGTGACGAGGAGATCGAGAGACTGGGGACGGCCCTGATGCGTCAGTCGGAGGAGATCGAGCGGCTCCGCCTGGAGTTCGGGCTGACGGAGGAAGATTTGAACCTGGACCTGGGCCCGCTCGGCAAGCTGCTGTGAGGAGGACGCATGACGTCACAACGCATCGTTCAGGGCCCGCGCAACGCCACGCTCGCGGATGTGCTGGACCGTGTCCTCGACAAGGGGCTGGTGGTCGCGGGCGATATCAAGATCAAGCTGCTGGACGTGGAGCTGCTCACCATCCAGGTGCGGCTGGTGGTGTGCTCGGTGGACAAGGCCACCGAGATGGGAATGGACTTCTGGAAGAGTGATCCGCACCTGTCACCGCTCGCGCGACGCGAGCCGCCTCCAGCTCCAGCCCTGCCGGCGAGCGGGCCCGAGGAGCTCGCCCGCCGGGTGGCGGAACTGGAGGCGGTGGTGGCGAAGCTGGAAGGTGGCAACCCGCGTTAGCGGAGGGTCCACTTCTGATTCGCGCTGCCGCCGCACTCCCAGGTCTGCAGGCGGGCGCCGCTGGCCGAGTTCCAGTCCTTGATGTCCACGCACTTGTTGGCCTGCGGGTTCACGAGGTCACCCGCGGCGCTCAGCACGAACTGCTGGGCCGGGTTGCCATTGCAGGCCACGAGCTGGATGGCCGCGCCGTTGGCCGTCGAGCCCCAGGCCACGTCCATGCACTTGCCGAGCGCCCGGACGGTGCCATCGGAATAGAAGGTCCAGCTCTGGGCGCCGGTGCCGTTGCAGTCCCACATCTGGAGCGGGGTGCCGTCCGTGGTGTTCGAGTTGGGAATGTCGATGCACTTGCCATTCCAGTTCGAGACGATCGCCCGGCCCGTCGGCGTGGCGCCCGTGGTGGTGAGCGTGAGGCCGTAGGCGGCGAGGATGGGCTTGAGCGGCTGGAAGAACGTGGTGCCGCCCGTGGTGCAGTTGCCCGAGCCGCCCGAGGTCACGCCCTGGGCCTGGTCACCGGAGAGCCACGAGCCACCGGAGTCACCGCCCTCGCAGCAGGCGTTGCTCTGGGTGAGGCCGTAGACTGCGCCCTGGGCGTAGTTGACGGTGACGTTCTTGGCCTGGATGGTGCCGCAGCGCCAGCCGGTGGTGGAGCCGGAGCGGCACACCGAGGCGCCCACCGGGGCCTCGTTGGAGCCGGCGACGTTGGCGGTGCCGCCCGCGTAGTTGTTCACCCAGGGGCGGGAGGTCCACGAGGTGTTGGTCTGGACCCAGCCGTAGTCGTTGCCGGGGAAGGTCGAGCCCCGCACGGTGCCCTGGGCCACCCCGTTGGAGCCGGAGGCAGTGGTGCCCACGCCGCCACAGTGGCCCGCGGTGACGAAGCCCCCGTTGACGGAGAAGCCAATCGAGCAGCGCGCGCTGCCCGGGTAGTAGGCATCTCCGCCGCGCACATCGTACATGGGGCGGGGCTCCTCACTGGAGGCGACCACGCGGACCGAGCCGTCGGTCACGCCGCTGTCGGCGATGAACTTCGCGACGCTCGACAGGGAAGGATCCCGGGCGAACACGACGACGCTGTTGGTGACGGGATCGACGTACCAGCCGTGGATGGTCCGGTCGGCGCGCTTGGAGTTGCGGTCCAGCGCCGACTTCACCTTGTCGAGCTGCTTCTCGCTCCGGGCCACGAGCCGGGGCTCGGCGCCGAGGCCGCGCACGAGGCGGGCGCTGGCCTCGTCGGTGACTCCGACGATGAGCGTGCTGCTGTCCTGGTTGAGCCAGGCACCGGCGAACGTGCTGCCCAGGTCCTCGCGCACCTTCTTCTCGAGGCGGGCCGCCGCCGCTTCGCTGGCCAGCCGGCGCAGGGCCTGCTCGCCGTTGAGTCCGAGGTCCCGCTGCATCGCGGAGAGCAGCTCTGGAGAAGCGCCGGGCGTGGACACGGCCTCCTCGGCGGTGGCCGCTACGGCGGTGGTGGGGAGGAGCTGGAGGGCGGCGGGTCCGGCGAACAGCGCCGTCGCGAGGGTCAGGCTGCGGAATGTACGGTTCATCTGATCTTCCTATGGGGGTGAGAAACGACGGGCGTGAGCCTTTGCGACCGGCGTGCCAGCTCTACTGTGATGGCTTGGCTGTTCAGGTTTCCGTGATTTCATGGGCTTGAGTTGGGTGATGGCCTGCGCCCCCTGGTGACAGCAGTCACCGCCTGATGTCTGGAGTCATCACCAGCTCCCGGGGCATCATCCCGCGCGATGAGTCATCCATCCCATCCCGTCCACCCGGAGCTGCGGGCCTCCGTCCGCTGGTTCCCCAGCTTCTCCTTCAACCGCTTCCTCCTGGGCATCCTCCGGCGCCTCAATTTCAGCCGCCTCTACAAGGCGCGCAGTCCGGAGGGCATCACCATCGAGAACGTCTGGGTTCCCGGCCCGCCTGGAGCACCGGACCTCCGCGTCCGGAAGTACGAGCCCGCCCAGCGTGCTCCGGGCAGCCCGGCCCTCCTGTGGATCCACGGTGGGGGTTACATCCTCGGTATGCCCGAGCAGTCGGACACCGTCTGCGGCCGGTTCGCCAAGGAGCTCGGCATCCTGGTGATCGCCGTGGATTACCGGCTCGCCCCCGAGCACCCGTTCCCGGCACCGCTGGAGGACTGTTACGCGGCGCTCTCGTGGATGCACTCGCACGCGGGCGAGTTGAAGATCGATGCAAACCGGCTCGCCATCGGCGGGGACAGCGCGGGTGGCGGGCTGGCGGCGGCGCTGGCGCAGCTGACCCGGGACCGGAAGCAGATCAAGCCCGTCTTCCAGCTGCTGCTGTACCCGATGCTCGATGACCGGACCGCCATCCGCGCGGACCACAAGGGCACGGGGAAGTACATCTGGACGCCGGGCAGCAACGTCTTCGGGTGGACCTCCTACCTGGCCCAGACACCCGGTGGCCCCAGCGCTCCGAAGTATGCCGTGCCCGCGCGCACGGAGGACCTGACGGGACTGCCGCCCGCATGGTTGGGCACCGGGACGCTGGACCTGTTCTACGAGGAGGACGTCGAGTACGCCCGCCGTCTCCAGGCCAGTGGCGTGCCCTGTGAGCTGCACGAGGTGCCCGGCGCCTACCACGCCTTCGAGGTCTTCGCCGGGGATGCGGCCATCTCCCGGGACTTCATCGCCCGGCAGGTCGCCGCCCTGAAGCGGGCCCTCACGGCCACCGGCTGAGCAGCGGCGAGGTGTTCGGCGCCGCCGGGAGGTCCCTCAGTCCACTCGGGAGTGAGGGATCCGTGGGAGCGCCGAGATGAATTGCGTGGCGCTGGCGTCTCGCAGGACCACGGGCTCCTTCGGCGCCTTGCACACCGCCGTGGCCTGGCACGAGGGACAGAAGGCGAGCTCGAGTTGGGGCGAATGCTCGGGCGCCAGGGCAGCCATGAGTTGCAGGGCGGTGTTCATGTCGCTGGAGCGCAGGCTTTCCACAATGCGCTCGAGCCTTGGCTGCGGGGCGCTGATGCGGATGGGTTGGAGGAGCCGGTCACACCGGGCGCAGGCATCCGTGTAGAGGGTCGCCATGGTGAAGATGCCCACCGGCACGCCGAGCATGGCTCCGATGATGACGACATCCGGCATGACGGGGATGACGTTGTAGAAGAGATAGATGATGGTGATGCTGCCGAGGACGATCCCCAGGCCCACGAAGAAGTTCTTCGGGGTGGCCTTGCGCGTGATGACGTCGCGATGGGCGGCGGCGTAGGGATTGCGCAGTCCCAGGATCACCATGAGGAGGCCAAGCACGGCCGGCACGGAGATGGCGCCCAGGAGGGGGGCCTCGAAGGCCCGCCCATCGAGCAGCGTGATGATCCCGAGCAGCGCGCCCAATACGACGAGCAATCCGCCGACCGCGACGAGGAATGTGCTCTTCATGGTGAATCCCTTTCAGGTCGGTACCCGCGGCCATTTCCCCTCGCCCTCCGGGAGAGGGACGGGGTGAGGGTTTCGGGTGAACCTGGGTTGAATCCTCCGTTCCCAGTGTGGGCCACGGGTTGAAGCGCGGGTCCGGGCACCCTCACCCCGACCCTCTCCCGAGGGGAGAGGGGATATTGGAGGGGATTATTGAAGGGGATTATTGGAGGGGATTAGAGCCCGGCCACCTTGGAGGAGCTGGCCACCGAGTAGGCGAGGGCCAGCTCCTGCTGTGAGCGGGGTGGGGCGGCCAGCTCGAAGCGCACGATGCCGTCCTCGCTCACCTTCGCGGGCGCGGGCTTCGTCTGCTCCTGGTGCAGCTTCACCTCCACCGCCTCCACCTCGGAGACGGGCATGCGCTCCTCGAGTACCACCTTCTCGGCTCGAGTGCCGGTGTTGGAGAGGAACAGCTTCACCTGATGCGTCCGGGTGCGCTTGCCGGTGATGCGCTGGGTGTCCTGCTTCGAGTCCACCAGCCGCGCGATGCGCAGGGTGTCCTCGCTGCCGAAGCCCAGTTTCAGCTTCTCGCCCACGCCGGTGAACTTGAGCTGCGAGCGGCCCACGTAGCCACTCGAGCGCACCAGGTCCACCGGGCCCGCCAGCAGCACCGCCGGGCCCCGGTTGTCGAAGCGCGCCACCCGGTGCACCAGTGGCGAGTGCTCCGGGTAGCCAATCAGCTCGGACACCGCCGGGGCGCTGAACTGGAACAGCGGCACGCGGTGCGGCGCTCCGTCACTCGGCACCGTCACCCGGTGCGCCGCCCGGAGCGTCAGCGCCTCGCCGCCGTCGTCCAGGCCCGGCATGGATTCCACCTGGCTGGCCCCGCCCTCGCCCGTGGTCTGGATGGCCTCCTCGCGGATGCTCACCTCCACCGTGTGCTTCTCCTGCTCGCTCTTGTCGCGCAGCCGCAGCCAGTCCTCCATCAGCCGCGGCGGCGAGGCGCCCAGCGTCGGCCGCGCCGTCGAGAACAGCAGCTCCACGTCCTTCCACTCCTCCTCCGTGCGCTGCCACACCACGGCCTCGCACTCGAGCGTTACCGTCTCACCGCCCTCGGCCGGAGCCAGGGTGGCGCGGTACGCCGGCCGCCACACGGCGCAGGGCACCAGGTACGTCACCCGCAGGGACACCGTCCCTCCCGCCGGGTGGTTCGCCTCCAGCTCCGCCGCGGTGACGAGCTCCTGCTCCGGCTGCTCTCCCTGTTTCAGCACCGTCCGGGTCTCCAGCAGCCGCTGGTACAGCACCTCCGCGTGAGCGCGTGACCGCCGGAGCGCCTCCTCGGTGGCGGCCGCCTCCTTGCGCACCGTCTCGAGCTGCTCGTGCCAGGACTCCGGCTTCGCCCGGCCCGCGCCCGACAGCTCGGCGATGGCCCGCAGCACGTCCTCGCGGGCCAGGTTCACCACCTCCAGCCGCGCCTGCAGCCGCATCCCCTCCGCCAGCACGCGCTTCCACTCGGTCTCCTGCTGCTCCTCGCGCCGGCGCAGCTCCGTCCACTGTGCACGGGCGGCCTCGCCACGGGGCTTCTCCTTCCAGGTGCGGCTCACGCGCGCCTGCGCCACCGTGCCTCCCGTGAGCTGGGCCTGGAGCGAGCGGTCCACCGCGAGCGGCGAGAGCCCCTCCACGCGCAGCCGCTGCGGCCCGGCGGGCAGCACCACGTCCGCTCGGCGCTCCACCAGCGCCCGGTCCTCGAGGACGGTCACCTTGACCACGGGGAGATGGATAGAGGTGCTCATCACGTCCTCCGGTTTCCGCCCACGAGCATCTTGCTCGTGGGAATCCGTACGGCCCACGTCGCGTTCAGCGTCTGCGTCTCACCCGGCTGCAGCGTCACCTTCCACGCCCGCTCGCCTTCCACCGGCGTCTCGCCGGGCAGCAGCGCGCGCTTGCTCCAGGCCGGTTTCACCTCGGCCTCTTCCACCTTGATGTCCTTCTCCGCCGCGGAGGGCACCGCGGGCACCCGCTCCAGCACCTCCACGGTGACGCGCTGCGCGGTCCGGTTGGCCAGCTCGACGCAGACATGGTGGGTGAGCACGTTGGAGCCGCCGAACACGCCGCCCGAGGCCTCGTCGAAGCGCGTGTTGCGCGACACCTTGATGGACTCCTCGACGCCCAGCCCCAGCCGCTGCGTGGCGCCGGGCGCGAGCGTGGGCAGGGGAGACGTCATCAGGAACTCGTCGCCAAGCGTGATGTCCACCGGGCCGGCGAGCAGCGCGTGGGGCGTGCGGTTCTCCACCTTCACGGTGCGGAAGGCGCGCGATTCCATCGAGGGCACGCAGACGTACTCGGCGCTCAGCCCCACCGGAGCGGAGAACACGGGCACGTTGTGCCACACGCCGTCCGAGGGCACGTCGGCGCGCGTCTCCACGTCGAAGCGGTAGTCGAAGTGGGGCGTGGACTGGCGCGGCGGCACCGACCAGGACGGGAGCTCCACGTGCTGCACCGAGGCCGCCGTGCGCTCGTACTGGGCCACGAGCGCGAAGACGTCCACGCGCACGTGCATGCCCATCAGCACGAGCAGCTCCCGGGACATGTCCTCGGACTGGGGCTGCAACCGCCCGCGCTGTCCGGGCTGGTTCACGCCGCCCAGCTCCAGGTTGCCGTAGTCGAGCAGATCCACCGCCGGCTCCAGCCCGGTGGGCCGGGAGCGGGTGTCCACGAGGCCGTCACCACCGCCAAAGCCTCCCTCCTCCTTGGCCATCTCCCCGACGTACCCGTCCAGGCCGGCGAGGTACCCGGACGGCTCCTCCTCCATCTCCATGGGCGCCTCGTCGGCGACCTCACGGCGCCGCATGAGGTTCGCGCTCTTCTTCTTGGGGGCCTCGGGGGCCGCACCGGGTGCCGGGGGAGGGGGTGGGGCACCTCCCGCGCGGAAGGCGCCGGTGGGCCTGGCCGGCGCGGACACGGAAGGCATGGACTGGGAGGCGCGCATCGGCGCGGGCGACGGCATCGCCATGAGGGCGCCCCCCGTCGTGGGCTCCTCCCTCAGCACCGGGGCTTGTTCCGGCACGGGCTGGCCCTGCGGAGCACTGATCCCCGCGAGCACCATGCCGGGATCGGGACGCCACTGGCTCGGGGGCTGGGCCGTGTCGTAGCCGGCGAACAGCTCGTCGAGCCCCGGGGGCGGCTCGCGCCAGCCCGAGCGGGCCGGAGGCGGCTGGCGCCGGCCGATGCGCAGGGCCTTCAGCTCCGGCACGTCCGCGCGTCGCTCCAATTGCGCGGTGGACAGGGCCAGCCGCACGTTGCTCCAGTCCTCGCCGGTGCGCTGGATGATGGAGGCGCGCATGCGCAGCACGCCCCCATCGAGCGTCCGGGGCATCCGCAGGTCATACCCCGGCACCCAGCGGGCACCGTGCACCGCGTACTCGAGCGCGAGCTGCGCGGCCTCGTCCGCCGGGCCCACCTCGGAGAGCGTGATGATGGCCGCCCGGTAGAGCTGGGCACGCTGGCCCCGTACCGCGGACGAGCTTTCGTTCAGCCGCCGCTGGCGCAGCTGCACCTCCTCCGCCGCTTCGGTCTGCTGGCGCTCCAGCGCGATCCGCCGGTCGTGCAGGGGGATGAGCTCCGCATCGACGAAGCCCGCCAGCGAGAGGATGGCGGTGAGGGAGGACTCGCGCGGCTCGTGCGGCTCGTCCTTCTTTCGCGGCGGGAAGGCGGGCTTGAGCTTCTGGAGGGCCGCGAGGTCCCGCATCACGCGATCCATCTCCGCGTTGACGGCGGCGAGCTTCTCCCGGGCCTCCTCCAGGGCGCGCTGCGCGGCGGGAATGTCCATCTCCGCTGGCAGCCGCACATCATAGGCGGGGCGGATGTCCCGCACCTGGAGCCCCTGAGGGCCCTTGAGCACGGCGGCCCGGAGCGTGCCGGTGCGCAGCCCGAGCGGCAGGCCTTCGATGCGCACCTGTCTGGGAAGCCGGCCGTTGTCGGACGGCACTGCGGCCAGGCGCGTGCAGAGCGCGCCCTCGGCATGCACGGTGACGGCATCCAGCGTGGACGGTACGACGACCATCGAAGCCCCCTCGGTCGAGATTGCACCGCGGAGGCTAGCCGGGATGAGGGCTGGAGCGCGAGCCCCGGAGCGGTTGGGGGGGTAGCGGGGCGGGGCGGGCATGTGTACCTGATACGCTTCGCTGATGATCCAGTTCGTTCTGCTCGGGCTGCTCGCCCTGTCAAGCTCCATCGAGGCGCATCTCCTCGCACCACTTCCAGCCCAGGTCCGCGAGGGGACTGCGCTTTCGTGCGCTCCACGAGTTCTTCCTGTCGCAGCCGACTCCGGTCTGCCAGGAACTCCGGTTTGCTCCTGGCGACCTTTGGGCGCGGTGGAGACGGGGTTCCCCACGGTCGAAGCGATTGCCGGGAGGGATCGAACCAGCCGTCCCTTCACGAAGAAGGGAAAGTCAATCGTCAAAGACGATAACGCCAAGCAAAACGACGGAAAGATCCTCTGCGAGAACTGCAAGGTGGAGACAGTTCCGGGTGAGAAGCACGTCAAGGACGTCACTCCTCCGTCCAACGAGGCACAGGTCGACCACATCATCCCGAAAGCGAAGGGAGGCAAGGGCGATCCTTCGAACGGGCAGGTGCTGTGCCGTGACTGCAACATCAAGAAGAGCGACAAGCCGGAATGAGAGTGTGGAATGGCTGGTGAAGAATCCGAACAGCTCGTCAAGGTCTTCTTCGAGCTACAGCAGGATGAGGACGGCTATCCGCCCGTCACGTGCGAAAGCATGTGGGCGACACCTGTCGGCGATGGGCTCTACCGTCTGGGCAACATCCCTTTCTTCGCGCGTGGCGTCGCCTACGAGGACGTCGTCTCAGCGGTCCAGCGTGACGACGGCACGAGGGGCTTCGTCGAGGTCGTTCGCCCCTCCGGGCACAGCACCTTGCGCATCATCGTCTATGAAGCCTCGGAGGCTCCTGCGCTGCGCCATGAACTGGAGGCGCTCGGGTGTGACACCGAGCTGAGCCACATTCCCAACCTGGTGGCTGTCGATGTCCCTCCGGCCGTCTCCCTGGATGAGATCAGGCGCCTGCTCGAGATGGGAACTGTCTCCGAGCGCTGGGAGTTCGAGGAGGCGTGCCTGGGGAGTTGATGGCACGCCGGGCCATCGCTACTTCAGCACCCCGAGCGCCTCGAGCCGGTCGAAGAGCTCCTCCCGGCGCGGGCGCGGGGGAGGGTTGGCCGCCAGGAAGGACTCGATCGTCTGGACCTCGTCGTAGCGGTAGGTGAAGCCGGTGGCCTCCTTGAAGGCGCGAGCGTCCACCACGATGGGGTACTGCAGGTGGTAGAGCGCCCCGGGGGGCAGCCGTGGCAGCCCGAAGCGGCCGATGAGCTGGCGCAGCACCATCATCGGCAGGGGCACGGGTTGGCGCTGGGCCTGGCGGATGATGACGGACAGCGGCAGCGGCTGCGGACCCGCCACGTTGAAGACGCCGCGCACGCGCTTCTCCACCGCGAGCGCGATGGCGGAGGCCACGTCGTCCTCGTGCAGGAACTGGAAGAGTGGATCATACCCCGCCACCATGGGCACCCGTCGGCCGCGCATGAAGGTGGCCAGCGTGCCCTGCGCCGAGGGCCCCAGCGAGTAGCACACGCGCAGCACCGACGTGGTCAGCTCCGGGTAGCGCCACAGCGCCGTCGAGGCGTAGAGGTCCGCGGCCACCAGGTCCCCCAGCTCCGGGAAGGAGGCCAGCTCCTTCGGCGGCTCGTCCTCGGTGTGGTACAGCGCCGAGTCCGGTGCCGCCCCGTAGAAGGTGTGCCGGCCCACGAAGAGGGCGTGCTTCACCCCGTAGGTGCGGCAGTGCTCGAACACCACGCGGGTGCCGCCCAGGTTGATGCGGTGGCGCTCCTCGCCCTGCACGCGCAGCGACGTCACCGTGGCCATGTGCACCACCGCCTCGGGCCGCCGCGTGCGGAACACGTCCTCGGCGGGCCGCTTGCGCAGGTCCACCTCGTGCACCTCGATGTCCGCGGGCGCGTCCTCCCACGGCCGCGTGTCGATGCCCACCACCGTGTGGCCCTTGTCGCGCAGCTGCAGCGCCACCCGCCGCGCCACCGCTCCGCCGATTCCCAGGATGAGGACCCTCATGACTCCACGCCCTTCCAGCGCTCGTGACGGCGCCGCTCGACGATGCCCGCGATGCGTTCCTTCACCTGCTCCACGTACCCCTGGATGACCGTGTCCTCCTCGTTGCCCGTGCCCTCGAACACCATGGGCTCGCCATAGTGGATTTCGAGCGGCACGGGCAGCGGCAGGGGCAGCAGGTACGGGGTGACGGGCACGTAGGGCATTCCGAGCAGCTTGCCCAGCCCGTAGAGGTTGGCCACCGTGGGGATGGCCGCCCCGCCTCCCAGGAAGCCGAAGGGGATGATGGGGGTGCGCGTCTTGAGCGCCAGGCGCATGAAGCCCGTGCCGAAGTCCACCAGGTCATAGCGCTGCGGGTAGAGCTTCGCGGTGCCCCGCGCGCCCTCGGGGAAGATCATCAGCAGCCGGTCCTCCTCCAGCAGGCGGATGGCGTGCTCGGGCAGGCCGGGGAACTGGCCGCAGCGGCTGGTCCACGTGGAGGCCACCGGCGTGGAGGCGATGAACTTCTCCGCCATGCCCTGCGCCAGCCGCGGCGGCTCCATCTCCAGGAAGCACGAGGTGACCACCATGGCCCCGTCCACCGCCACCCCTCCCGAGTGGTTGCCCACCACCATCGCCCTCCCGCGCGACGGGATGTGCTCGATGCCGTGGCAGCGCACCCGGAAGTAGCTCCGGTAGAAGAAACTCATCGCCTCGAAGATGACGCGCAGGTGCCACTTGGACACGCCGTACGGATCCACCCCGTACGCGTTGAACGGCAACTCCAGCCGCTCCAACCGCTCCTTCACCGAGTCGTCTCGCTTCACGCCTTTTCCCCCTCCCGGGACACCGCCCGCCATGGTGTCAGATTCCGCATGACCTCGGGGGCGCGTGTCGCCTGGCCCTCCCGTTCCACGCCCCCCCTGACGGGGCCTACTGCCCGTCCCTGGTGTTTCCCCTGAAAAGTTATTTTCATTGGATATAGCAGAATGTCAGGAATATCTGGCTCTCCCGTTTTTATTGGAAGCACAGGTTTCCAGAAGCGCCGTCCAGAGGGAGGGTGGAAATGAAGAAGATGATCCGTTCGATGGGCGCCTGGATGGCGCTGCTGCTGTCTCTGGCACTTCCGGCGACGGCCCTGGCCGAGGGGTCCCAGGATGTGAAGGTGGAGCGGCGGGAGTTCCCGGTGCGGCTCGCCAACGGGCAGCGCTACACGGTGGTGGGTTACCTCTACTACCAGGGCAGCCTGAAGAACCGCCCGGTGCAGATCCTCACCCACGGCATCACCTACAACCACGGCTACTGGGACCTGCCGGAGATCGGCGGCCAGGACTACTCGTACGCGCGCTACATGGCCCGCCAGCACTACGCGGTGCTCGCGCTGGACCTGCCGGGCACGGGCGAGAGCGACCGGCTGGACGGGGATGCGTTGAACCTGGCGGAGTCGGCGAGCGCCCTGCACCAGGTGGCGGTGCACCTGCGGGCCACGGCGGAGAAGAACACCTTCAAGACGCTCATCTACGTGGGGCACTCCAACGGGGCGCTCATCAACACCTTCGCGCAGGCGCAGCACGGCGATGCGCAGGCGGTGGTGAACACGGGCTGGCTGAACACCCAGCACGCGGTGCCGGTGGATGGGAGCCTGCTCCTGTCGTTCCTGCAGCAGGGCCCCTACATCCGCTTCCCGGGGGAGATGCGCAGCGCGCTCTTCTACGACGTGGCGCACTCGGACCCGGCGGTGGCCGCCTACGACAACGAGGTGGCGGACAGCGTGACGCGCGGCCAGTACCTGGACCTGCTGACGATGATGACCTACCCGCAGCTGATTCCTTCCGGGGAGATCCGCGTGCCGGTGATGGTGCAGCTCGGGGACAGGGACCTGCTGGCGTCGGCCTCCTACGCCGAGGCCGAGTCGCAGGTGTACCCGCGCGCCCCCACCGTGTGGGTGGACACGCTCGAGAACACCGGGCACGTCTTCAACGGCCACTACGGCAAGGAGCGCGGCTGGGCGGCGATCGATCAGTGGCTGCGCCGCGTGGTGCGCTGAGGCTCAGGAGGCGGAGGTGAGCTCGCCCAGGATGCGCGCCACTTCCGCCGCGGCGGCCTCGGGGCGCAGGCTGGTGTCGGAGATGCCGGCCACGACCCGGGTGATGTTGTGGTCCACCGCGCCCGGCTGGCCCCAGACGCGGGCCGCGGGCGCGGTGACGTAGGCGGAGAAGCTGTGGTGGCCGGAGCCGGGCCGCTCGCCGATGACGTGGATGACGGCACGGGGCCCCTCCGCCGCCGCGTCCCCGAAGAGCAGCTCTCCCGCGCGGTAGCCGGCCCGCACGCGCCCCAGCGACAGCACGAGGTGCTCGGGGGCCACCCGGTGGCCCGAGGCCTCGAGCCGGGCGCGCAGGGCGGTGAGGAAGGGCCGCAGGTGGCCCTCGTCCATGAGCGAGCGCGCGTCCAGCCCGTCCGAGATGACGAGCTGCACGTCGTACTGGTCGGCGTGGCGCGAGCGCAGGGCCTCTAGCACGCGCTCGGAGGCGGGCTCCAGCTGCTCGCCCGAGGGCGGGTGGAGGATGTAGTCGCGGCGGGTGGAGGCGCGGGTGCGCAGGCGCACGGCGCCGGGAAGTGACGCGATGAAGTCCGGGGAGAGGTCGGACCAGAGGCCGGCCTTGGCGTCGTCGTAGAGCCGGCGCAGCTCGGCGTCCAGCGAGGGCTCCAGGTCCCACGGGTGCTCGCCATGGCCCACGGCGAGGGGCACGCCGCGGGCGCGCACCTCGGCCATCTGCCGCGCGGCCTCGGCGAGCACGTCCGCGTCCGGGCGCGTGTCACCCTTGTGGCGGCGGTACTGGAGGTACACCCAGGCCGGGTCTCCGAAGTGCTTGGTGGGGCGGCCCTCCGCGTCGATGACGCCCAGCCGCTGGAAGAAGGCCCACATCCGGTCATCCACCTTGTAGCCGAACTGCTCGCGCAGGCGGACGTGGTCCTGGAAGCCCGTGGTCAGGTAGCTGAGCATCGGATCGTTCCGGGTGGGCAGCGCCATGAGGTAGCCGGGGTTGGCCGGCATGAGCTGCTCCAGGCACCAGCCCAGATCGTCCAGCGACACGTCCATGTGCAGGGTGGAGCAGACGTCCAGGCCGATCGTCAGGCCGTGCAGCTTGCCCATGACGATGTCCTCGAGGCAGCAGCGCACCAGTTGCTCGCGGGTGCGGAACACCTCGGGGCCGATGAAGCCGGCCACGTCGTTGACGATGACGTGCGGGGCGGGCTCCTTTCCGGCGCGGGCCTGCGCGGCGGCGATGCGCTGGGTGAGGGCGCGCGAGAAGCCGTACTTGCGCGACTCGTGCACCACCATGTCCACCCCGGCGGCATGGCCGTTGGTGGCGTCGGCGCCCTGGCCCGTCTCGAAGTACATGCCCCAGCGCCCGGTGCGCGCCGAGGCGTGCGTCTCCATCTTCTCCAGGGTGACGTCGAAGGTGCGGTTGGCGGCCTCGGTGCTGCCCAGGCTCTGGAACCAGATGCCGGTGGTGCCCGGCTGCATGGCCTCCACCACCGCCTGCACGTCCACGTGCGCCAGCACGCAGTGGGGGAGCACCTCCCGCAGCCCGAACGTCACGAGAATGTCGTGCAGGGCGGACTCCACGGCGGCCACGGACTCGGGCGCCGAGGACACCGGGTTGGTGCCGAGCACCACGTCGCCCAGGGCGAAGCTCCAGCCGTTGAAGACCTGCCAGCGGATGTCGTCCGGGTGGTCCGTGGGCGAGTTGGGCTGGATGCGCGCGCCGAGGTACCCCTTCGCGCCCACCTTGCTGCCGGGGAGCGGGTTGAAGACCTTGCGCCCCACGGCGGCGAGCTCCTCGTTGCTCATCAGCTTCACCACGCAGCCGATGACGTCGCTGCTCAGCCCGCCCTTCAGCTCATGGATGTCCGCCTCGCTCGCGGACAGCAGGAAGGCCTTGAGCTCGCCCAGCGTCCAGCTCGCGGTGCGCGCCTGGGCCTTCGGGTCGAGCGCTCCCTGCATGTACGAGTACAGCCGCTCCTCGATGAGCGGGTACGCGTCCAGGTCGCCGATGCGCGTGCGCGCGAGCAGCTCCAGGGCGTTGCGGCGGGACGCCTCGTCGGCCGCGGCGACACCGATGGCCGCGTCTCCCTCCTTGAGCTCATTCGCCGCCCCCACCACCTGCTGGTACAGCCGGGGCTCGAAGGCGCCGTGCACGCGCCGCACGTAGGCGAACACGTCCTCGCCGGGGCGCAGGCTGGGAATGGAGACGCGGGCCGGGGCGCTCTCGTGGGAACGGGCGGCTCCGGGGCTGGCGCCGGGGTTGGGTGCGGCGGGGAGCGGCTCGGGGCGCTCCTCGCGGGGCTGCGTCAGGCTTTCCGCCATGGCGAACTCACCTCGGGGGCAGAGGCTAGTGCTGCCCCGGCTGGGTGTCACGGGGGGCCCGGAAGCCGGATGCCGTCCGCGTGACGCTGGCGTCAAACGCGGAGGACCACCCGACAAATTTCAGCGGTTTCCGCCGGCCTGGGCCCGCAGCTGTTCCAGGTAGAAGGCCACCACCACCAGCGAGTGGGTGATGGCCCCACCCAGGATGAGCTGGGGCACCGCCGAGCGGGGGTGCAGCTCCACGGCGATGTCCTCCCCCTCATCCTGCTTGCCCTCATGCTGCTTCACGCAGTCGAGCGCGAGGTAGCTGTGGCAGATGTTGCTCTGGATGGCGGGGTTGGGGTGCACCTGGCCGAGCCGCACCACGTGGCCCGGCACATAGCCCGTCTCCTCCTCCAGCTCGCGCGCGGCGGCCGCGGCGGGGTCCTCTCCCGGCTCCACCAGGCCGCCGGGAATCTCCAGCGTCGTCTCCTGGGTGCCGAAGCGGAACTGGCGGATGAGCACGAGCTGGTCGTCCTTCGTCACCGCGATGACGTTCACCCAGTCGGCGCTGTCGATGACGACGCGGGGATGCTCGTGGCCGGTGCGCGGGTCCGCCACCATGTCCTGGCGGACCTTGAGGACGCGGTAGTCGTACTCCAGGCCCCGGCGGAGGCGGGGCCACGGTTTGATGGAGCTCATCGGCTCAGTTCAACAGCTCGGCGCGCTCGCGCAACTCCCGGGCCGTCAGCTCCAGCCGATCCCGGTCCGGCGCCTCCGGCGACAGCTCCAGGCAGCGCTCCACGTCCTTGAGGGCCGCCCGGTAGGCCCCCAGGTTGGCGAGCAGGGCCGCCCGCGTGCGCAGCTCGCCTGGATGGTTGGGGGCCAGCATCAGCAGCAGGTCCACCACCGCGAGGCCCCGCTCGCTCTCGTCTCGCTCCAGGTACACCCGGCGCAGGTTGGACAGCATCCGGTAGGTGATGAGCTCCACCGGGGCCGGCGCCAGCATGGAGGGGTTGAAGCGCAGCTGCGGCGCCACCCGCTCCAGCAGCTCCTTGCAGCCCTCCTCGGTGAGGATTTCTCCGCCGTGGAACGGGTCCACCACCAGCTTGTGGTCCCCCGCGCTGCAGGCCACCAGGAAGTGCCCGGGGAAGGGCACGCCATAGAGGGGAATGCCCGCGCGCCGCGCCACCTCCAGGTACACCACCGAGAGCGTGATGGGCAGGCCCACCTTGTGCTCCAGCACCTGGTCCAGGAAGCTGTTCTCCGGCGCCTGGTAGTCGTCCTCGTTGCCGCGGAAGCCTTCGATGTCCGCGAGCACGTGACGCAGCGCGGTGAGGCCGGCCATCACCTCGCCATGGCCGGTGTGCCGCTCCATCTCCAGCTGCACCCGGGCCGCCAGGGCATCCAGCGTGTGCAGGTACGCCGCGGCGTCCAGCTCCGGCCGGTTGAGCGTCGCGATGGCCAGCGCCGCCAGGTCCAGCCTGGGCGGATCCGACGCGAGCGCGGACACGAGGCGTTCGCGGGCTACTGACGGGCTCAAGGTCGAGGTGAGGCTCACGGCGGGAAGGACTAACCCAGGCAAGAGGGAACGGCAAAGGCAGGCAGGCAGTCAGCTCCGGGGGGGTTCGGGGGGCAACAGCCGCCCCTTGATTTCCGCCCTCATCGCCACGTGGGCCGAAATGAGTCCCGAAAGGAGACCGTCCTCGAATTCGAAAGTCGGGTGTTCCTTGAGTTTCGGGAAGTCATGCGGGTTGCGCAGCTCCTCGGGAGTGATGTTGGGCACCACCTCGCGGGCCAGGCGCAGCACCTTGGCCTGCTGCTGGGAAATCATCCGCTCGAAGAGCTTGCCGGCAATCTCCAGCATCTCGAGTCCGCTCTCTTCCGTCATGGGTCTCCTCGGGTCAGTGCTGGGCGATGTCCCACTTCACCCGGCGCCACGTGCGCCGGAAGGACTCTATATCCGCCTCGACCGCGTCCCGCTCCTGCTCGCGGCCGTCGAGGAAGGCCACGAAGTCGAGCTGCTGGCCGGGCTGGCCGTACTCCGAGTCGAAGAGGCGGACGATTTCGTTGGCGGGCAGGGTGCGCCGGCCGGCCACGTCCACCAGGCCGATGCGCACGCCCCGCATGTCCTGGGAGGGGACATAGGACTTGTAGACGAGCTCGGTGCACACGAGGGTGGAGTCGGAGAAGAAGTCGAAGTTGAAGTCGTAGGGTCGGCCCTGCAGGTGGAAGGCGCGGGCGATGGCGCGGGCCTTCTCCACGGCGGGCAGGCGCGGGCGCAGGACACCGAGGTAGTCCACGTGCATGCCGTGCTCGGGGCCGGTGAAGGACACGCCCTCGCTAATGGACTCGATGATGCGGATGGCGTCGCCGTGGCTGTCCGGGGCGGTGTAGGTGGCCCACTTGGCGGGGTACTCGCGTGACAGGTGCTCGGCGAGCGTCTGGGGGGCGCCGGGCAGCGTCTTCAGCCAGTCGCGCACGCCCGCGTCGCCATCGAGGAAGGTGGCCCAGTCCTGGGGCGTGCCCACGTAGAGCTCGGCATGGGGCCAGAAGCCGGGCAGGCCGATGTTGGAGAGGTACCAGTTCTGCCGGGCCACCAGGATGTCGCCCGGCTGCATGTGGGCCAGGAGGGCGAGCGTCTGCTCGCGGCGGATGAGGGGCTGGCCGATGCGCTTCACCCGGGTGTCGCCCATCCACTCGGCCACCGAGCGCTGCACGGGGAAGACGGCGCTGGCGGTGGAGTCCTTGAGCACGTCCGCGCCGGCCTTGGCGAAGAGGGTGAAGCCGCGCTTGAGCAGCTTGCCGCGGGCCGCCTTGGAGTTGTGCCGCATCTCCTGGAGGAGCCACACGGCGCGGCGCACGTTGAGCAGGCCCGTCTTCTTGAAGAGGGGCCGGAGCTGCTCGCCGTAGGTGTCGCCCGTCATGAGCTGGGTGGTGGTGGAGACGTGGATGGCCTTCTCCTTGAAGCGGGCGAAGGTGCCCGCGGGCAGGCCGTACTCCTCGGCGGGCTCGTCCAGGAGCACCTCGAGCTGCTTGCGGCCGCCGGTGAGCTCCGCGTACGCCAGCCCATGGGCCAGCTCCGTGGTGAGCGCCCCGTGGGTGAGCAGGAAGCCCCAGGCGTGCTTCGTCTGCTGGGTGAGGGCCGGCACCTTGACGAAGTCCCAGTAGCGCTGGCGGATGAGCTCGAGCGAGGCGAAGTAGTCGGAGAAGGCCGCCCAGGTGGTGAGCAGGGTGCGCTTCTCGTCCGGCGTGTAGGGGATGTCCTGCTTGCGCTCGTAGAGGCCGCGCGTCTTGGAGATCTGCTCCTGCAGGGCACGCAGGCCCTGGGCATAGCGCTCGACGGCCTCCAGGTCGCGCAGGGCCTGGTCCACGAAGGCGCCGTCCTCCAGCGAGTAGACGCTCGTGGCGTCGGAGGTGGAGGTGGACGCCGTGGCCTCGGAGGCCTGGGGAGCGGGCGAGGGAGCGGCGGGAGGCGGGGTGAGCGCCAGCCAGGTGACGAGCAGGGAGGTGGAGAGCATCGAGAATCCCGGAGGAGGTCTTGGGAGCGGCACTCTACCCTGGCCCTGGCTGGATGGCTGCCCGGGAGGCACGGCCGAGGGGGCGAGGACGAGGTGGCCCGCCGGACATTCCATCCACAGCTTGAAGCCGAGGCCCGGGAGCGGAGAGGGAAGCCCGGGCGGAAAGGCACAGGACACGAGATGGCATTCGGATTTGCGGAGAACCCGGCACTCTCCATCACGCCCCACCTGGACTCCGTGGACTACCCGGCCACGCGCGAGCAGATCGTCATGGCCGCGGCGGACAACGGTGCGTACGTGGACATCATCAACGTCCTCAAGTCGCTGCCTCGGGAGGAGTACGAGTCCCGGGAAGACGTGATGAGGGACCTGGCGGAGGCGGCGCGGCGTTTCGCGAGCGGCGGCCTGCGTGATGACGACGGGGTGGATCGGGATCGGCGCAACATCGGGCGGGATCTGGTGGAGAACGCCCCGGATGGGAACTCGCGGCATCCGTAGTCACGGGTGACGTGTCGGGCAGATGAGGCGCTCGCGGGCGCCGGCCACGCACGGCCGGTCCTCGCGGGCGCTGTGTTTTTTCCGGTGCGACAGGTGTTTCGTGCAGGACTTCCCATTCCGCGGGAACCGCGTGCGGTTCGTGAGCGGCGTAGGGTGATGCGGGGTGGCCGCACTCCCGTGGGCCGCGAGGGGAGGTCTCATGCCGTACCGGCACGTGCTCCAATCAAGGCCGTGGGTGCTCGCGGCCGGCGTGTTCTTCGCTGGCTGTGCGGGAGTGCCTGGACACGGTGTACCGGACCGTTACGAACAGTCCTTCGACTCGGCGACGAGCTCCTGCCGGCAGAACCCTGCTCTCTGCGCGCGAATGGCCGGGGAAGAGGCGGTGGTGCCTCAATCCGCCCAGAGCCTCGCCGCGGCTGGGGGATCAGTCGCCGCAGTCGGGATGACGCTGGATGCGGACCTGAGGATCCGCATCGAGCAGGCGCTGAAGGAATGTGCCGAGCATGCACGGACCCAGGTCCTCATCGACCAGCGCAAAGGGAAGAGCCCCACGCCAGAGGAATGCAATGAGGGGGTGCCAGGCAGGAACATGACACTGGCCATGTTCCTCGGTGAGGAGATGCACAAAGTGGCCCTTCAGTGTGCAGGGGAACGGCTCGGGGAACTGCGCCCGGGCGGGTTCAGCCTGGAACAGCGCTATCGCTACGACAGGAGCACAGGCAAGACGACGCTCGTCAGCGCCGAAGAGGCCCAGTCTCTTTTGCGGCAGTGGCGTGGCAGTGAGCTTAAGGGCACGCTCGTGCCGGATGTCGTCATCCACTCGGGCGAGCCGAGCCGAGCCGAGGCTGCCTATGACTTCAAGTTTGCCTGTGCGGACAGCAGTGGGCCTGCAAGATGGGGCAGATATCCCGAAGGGCATCCCTATCAAGGCCGTTCGCAGAAGGACATGTACCATGAGGCCTTGGGAGTGAGTGCTTGGCGTGTCATTCCCTGGCTGGGAGTTCTTCCATGAGCGAGCACTACCCGAGGATCCGTATCCACGCGGAGAATGGATACCTGCTCATGCGCGAGGGACTGAGCATTTGTTTCTACATGCACAGCTCTCATCAAGAGGTGGTTCGAGCGGTGATGCACTCCCTGGATGTCTACCTGGGCGTTGTGGGCCCCCAGTCGCTCGGCTGGTACGACATTGGAGAAGGAGAGTGGCAGAAGCTCGATGACGAGGGCTGGGCGGTCAGTCGGCGAAAGATGCTTGAGAAATTCAATGCCCACGTCACGTTGCGAGATGCGTTGAGCGGCGAGTGCCGTTATGGATTTGAGTATCACGGGCATGCACTCGATATGCTTTTCCCGCACGAGCGGCTAGAGGCGGGATGTGCGGTGTCGTTCTTGCTTCCCACCGAATATCTGGACGCGCATGGCCCAGGCCGCGTGCGTGAGCTGGCGCTGGAACTGGCGGCTCCACTGCCCTTCTGCTCTGGCCATGCCGGCCTTTCCTTCAATGGAGAGACAGAGCCATTGAGCATGTCCGGTGAGGCGGGTGAACTGTGTTTCCGCTACCCTGGGCTGGACGTTCCCAATCTGGACTGGATGTCCTGGAAGCTTGGTACGCGGGTGCGTGGGGCTTATTGGCTCACCTTCCTGGGCCAACCGGTGTTGGGGGCGTTGGGGGGAACGGCTGAATTGCGTTCCCGTTTGTCATCACCTGACACCACCGTTCAGGAATTGGAAGGAGAGCGGGTCGCGGTCACCCTGGGCAGATGGCCGGAAGCAGGGGATGCGGAGCGCGGTCAGATGCTTCCGGCCTACAGAGAACTGGCGCGTGTGTTGGAGCCATGGACCTATCATGAGGAACACATCATTCGCCCGGAGTCTGACGCCCGGAAAAGGCGGCGTTGGGAGCGCCGCTTTCTTGATTGACCTGATGGGCTCATGCTTCTCGAGTGTGCTCGAACCGCTCGCGAGTCGCGGTGCTTTCTGCCAGCGTGCGCGGCCGTCATGCGCCTCCTCCGTTCGAGCTTCCTGCTGCTCCTCGTGGCCCTGGCCAGCGCGTGCAGCCGCAACGTTCCCTCGCTGGTGCCCGCCTCGGGCGCGCCGCCTCCCCCGCGGCTCGAGTTCCGGCCTCCCGGCGGCGCGCTCCTCACCGAGTCGCTGAAGAGCTCCGTGGGGCACAGCGGCGCGCCGGGCACGCAGGATGCGGAGCTGACCACCGTCACGCGCTTCACTCCCGAGCAGGGCGGCTGGCTCCTCACGCAGCGGGTGACGCAGGCGCGCTACTCGCGGGACGGCGCCCCGGTGGAGACGCTCGTGGATGATGTCCTCACGCGCTTCGCCCTGCGCGTGCGGCTCGCGGGGGATGGCACCTTCGTAGGCGTGGTGGAGCCAGAGGCCGCGCGGGCGGCGCTCGCGGCGGTGACTCCGGCGGGGCAGGACGTCTCTCTGCTGGAGGACTTCTTCGCCCCGGAGGCGCTGGAGGTGCGCACACGGGCCGAGTGGGAGGTGAAGTACGGCGGCCTCTACGGGCGCGCCTGGGAACCGGGAGCGCGCTCCTACGTGGTGGGCACGGTGCCGCTGGGCGGGCGCGAGGTGACGTACCTGCTGGAGCGCACCTTCACGGGAACGGCGCCCACCGAGCATGGCGAGGCGATGCTGTTCTCGCT
This sequence comes from Archangium gephyra, assembly GCF_042230915.1. Classification (GTDB taxonomy): domain Bacteria; phylum Myxococcota; class Myxococcia; order Myxococcales; family Myxococcaceae; genus Archangium; species Archangium gephyra_B. Next base: position 3,283,427 of record NZ_CP102578.1, read on the forward strand.
GCGCTGCCTGGCGGCGCCGGGAGCGGAGGCCTCCTCGCAGGTGCTCGAAGCGTTGAGTCAGGCGGGAGACCCGGAGCTGACGCCCGGGGTTCAGTGCGAGGGAGAACAGTTGCTCGGGAGAGGCCGTTTCATCCCGGTGCGGCGCGGGCTCACCTTGCGGGCGACGTTGGACGGAGAGACCTGGACGTGGGCAGCGGCGTCGCACCTGGAGTCGCTGCAGGCGCCCGAGGAGGAGCGGTGATGAGCTACGAGCAGAACCTCATCGAGGACGAGGCGGGCATCCGCGCGGTGGTGCAGGCCAGCAAGCGCGTGGCGGTGCTGGGCATCAAGACGGAGCAGCAGGACGGCCAGCCGGCCTTCTACGTGCCGCAATACCTGGCGAACGCGGGCGTGGACGTCGTGCCGGTGCCCGTCTACTACCCGGACGTGACGCACATCCTCGGCAAGCCGGTGTTCCGGCGGCTGGTGGACATCCCGGGAGACATCGACCTGGTGGACGTGTTCCGGCGGCCCCAGGACATCGATCAGCACGTGGACGACATCCTCGCCAAGAAGCCCAAGGCCGTCTGGTTCCAGTCGGGCATCCGCAACGACACGGCCGCCCAGAAGCTGGCCCAGGCGGGCATCAAGGTGGTGCAGGACCGCTGCCTGATGGTGGACCACCGGCGCTACGGCCGCTGACCTCCTCGGCTCACACCTGCTCGAAGGGCACCGGGGGCCGGGCGATGGCGCGCTCGGCGCTGAGCTTCGCCTGGTGCAGGGCATCGAAGCCGCGCTCCATCTGCGACGGCGACACCGGCGGCAGGGTGGACACCACCACGTAGACGGGCACGTTGCGCTCCTTCAACAGCGACAACTGCAGCCGGAAGTGGTCCTGCCTCAGCGCCGCCGAGCCCGCCGCAATGCCCTGTGCGTACGCCATGGGGCCGCCCAGCATCTTGCGCGTGCGGCTCGGCAGGTAGTGCACGAGGATGGCGTCCAGGTCCTTCCCGAAGGCGCTCTCCCGCATCGCCAGCGCGGGCGCCTTGTCCACCAGCCCTCCGTCCCAATACAGATCCCTCCCCAGCCGCACCGCGCGGAACAGGCCCGGGTAGGCACACGTGGCGTGCACCCGCGGCGCCAGCTCGCCCGAGGTGAACACCTCATGCGTCCCCTGCGTGAGGTTGGCGCTCACCAGCAGCAGCGGGTGCGGCAGCTCCTCGAAGCCGTGCACCGGCAGCGTGTCCTCCAGCAGCCGGCGGAAGCGCTCGCCCTTGAGCAGGCCCGTGGCCCCGTGGCCCTCGCTCGGAAACCCGTTGAGCACCGCTCCAATCGGATCCGGATCCCAGAACGCCTGCCGCGTCTGCTTGAGGACCAGCTCCTCGATGGTCTGCACACTCGCCCCCGCGGCGGCATACGCGGCCACCAGGCCCCCGGCGCTTGTCCCGGCGTACGCCGCGGGCTTCAACCCCGTGGCCGCCAGCCCCTTCAGGAAGCCGGCGTGCCCATAGAAGCCGAAGTACCCGGCGGAGAGGACGAGTCCAAAACGTTTGCCTTCGAGGAGCTGGTGCAGGGAGGGAGCGGGCATGGCGCGTCTCTAGACGACCGTTCCCCACATGGCAACGCGACGCGTCGCCCCAGCGGTCTTCCCTGGATTTTCAAGCCATATCGACGTATGTTGATTCGACGATATGGAAGAACTGTCCCAATCCTTCCGGGCCCTGGGTGACCCGACGCGCTTGCGCATCCTGCGGCTGATGGCCCGGGCTCCGCTGAACGTGTCGGAGCTGGTGTCCCTGGTGGGGGTGGCGCAGTCCTCGGTGTCGCACCACCTGGGCAAGCTCAAGGGGCTGGGGCTCATCCGCGAGGAGCGGCAGGCGGGCTTCACCTACTACTCGCTGGCTTTGGAGCCCCAGGACACGCGCTGGCCGCTCATCCGTCTGGCCCGCGAGGCCGTGGACGAGGAGGGGGACCTGGCCCGGCTCGAAGATCTCCTGCGCCAGCGCGAGGACCGGCAGGCCCTCAACGAGCGGCTGCTGGAGCCGGGGCAGTCCTGGTTCCTCTGGGCGGGGGCGCTGGCCTCGCTGCTGCCGGCGCTGGACGTGGCGGACTTCGGGTGCGGCACGGGGGTGCTCTCGGTGGCCATCGCCCGGTGGGCCTCGCGGGTGTGGGCCATCGATCAGAGCGAGGCCGCGCTGGCCCAGGCCCGCGAGCGCGCCGCCCGCGAGGGCCGCTCCAACATCACCTTCCTGCGCGAGGACCTGCACCGGCTGTCGCTGCCGGCGGGCGAGCGCGACCTGGTGGTCATCTCCCAGAGCCTCCACCACACGGAGTCCCCGCCAGCGGTGCTGGCCGAGGCCGCGCGCCTCCTCAAGCCCGGGGGCAAGCTGGTGCTGCTGGAGTTGATGCCCCACGACGAGCGGTGGGTGCTGGAGCGGCTGGGCCACCGGCACCTCGGCTTCGCGCCGGAGACGCTCGAGGCTTCCCTGCGCGAGGTGGGCTTTGGCGCCCTCACGCGCGAAACGCATGCACGCGAGGGGGCGAGCCCCTTCCGCGTCTTCCTCCTCACCGGAGTCAAACAGTCATGAGCAGCCACCTTCCCGCCCCCCTTCCTCCCCCGCCGGGTCAGCACGGTCACCGCGTGGAGGCCCTGCGGGCCGCGATGCGCGAGCGCGTGCTGGTGCTGGATGGCGCCATGGGCACCCAGTTGCAGAACCAGAACCTCAAGGCCGCGGACTTCGGCGGCGCCGAGTACGAGGGCTGCAACGAGTACCTCGTCCTCACCCGGCCCGACGTCATCGAGGGCATCCACGCCGCCTACTTCGCCTCGGGCGCGGACGTGACGGAGACGGACAGCTTCGGCGGCACGCCGCTGGTGCTGGGCGAGTTCGGCCTGTCGCACAAGGCGATGGAGATCAACATCGCCGCCTCGAAGCTGGCGCTCAAGGCCGCCGAGGCCGCCGAGGCCAAGGACGGGCGGATGCGCTGGGTGGCGGGCTCCATCGGCCCCACCACCAAGGCCATCAGCGTGACGGGCGGCATCACCTTCGAGGAGCTGGTGGACAACTTCGCCGCGCAGGCGGAGGGGCTCGCGCTGGGCGGCTCGGACTACCTGCTCATCGAGACGTGCCAGGACACGCGCAACGTGAAGGCGGCGTTGCTCGGGTGCGAGCGGGCCTTCCGCAAGCTGGGGTGGAAGCTGCCGGTGGCGGTGTCCGGCACCATCGAGCCCATGGGCACCATGCTGGCCGGCCAGTCCGTGGAGGCGCTGGCGGCCTCGCTGGAGCACGTGGAGCTGCTCTACCTGGGCCTCAACTGCGCCACCGGCCCCGAGTTCATGACGGACCACATCCGCTCGCTGGCCGCCATGAGCCCCTTCGCCGTCTCGTGCGTGCCCAACGCCGGCCTGCCGGACGAGAACGGGCACTACCTGGAGTCCCCCGAGATGCTGGCGCGCTCGCTGCGCCGCTTCTGTGAGCAGGGCTGGCTCAACGTGGTGGGGGGCTGTTGTGGCACGCACACCGGCCACGTGTCCGCCATCGCCGAGGCGGTGAAGGGCCTCGTGCCGCGCCGCCAGCTCCCGCCCTCGCGCTCCACGCTCTCCGGCGTGGACTTCCTGGAGGTGCGCGACGAGGAGCGCCCCGTCATCGTCGGCGAGCGCACCAACGTCATCGGCAGCAAGAAGTTCAAGGAGCTCATCGTCGCGGGGCAGCTCGAGGACGCCTCCGAGATCGCCCGCGCCCAGGTGAAGCGCGGCGCGCAGGTCATCGACATCTGCCTGGCCAACCCGGACCGGGACGAGCTCGAGGACATGCGCCGCTTCCTGGACGTGGTCGTCAAGAAGGTGCGCGTGCCTCTGATGATCGACTCCACGGACGAGCAGGTGCTCGCCATGGCGCTCACGTACTCGCAGGGCAAGGCCATCATCAACTCCGTCAACCTGGAGGATGGCGAGGAGCGCTTCGAGAAGGTGGTGCCCCTGGCGCGCGAGTTCGGCGCGGCGCTGGTGGTGGGCTGCATCGACGAGAAGGGCATGGCCGTCACCCGCCAGCGCAAGCTGGAGGTGGCCGAGCGCTCCTTCGCGCTGCTCACCGGCAAGTACGGCATGAAGGCGGAGGACCTGTACTTCGATCCGCTCGTCTTCCCGTGCGCCTCGGGCGACGCGCAGTACACGGGCAGCGCGGTGGAGACCATCGAGGGCGTGCGCCTCATCAAGCAGCGCTTCCCCCAGTGCAAGACGGTGCTGGGCATCTCCAACGTGTCCTTCGGCCTGCCCACCGCCGGCCGCGAGGTGCTCAACTCCGTCTTCCTCTACCACTGCGTCCAGGCGGGCCTGGACATGGCGCTCGTCAACTCGGAGAAGCTCGAGCGCTACCCGTCGCTGCCTCCCGAGGAGCGCCAGCTGTCCGAGGATCTGCTCTACAACCGGGGCGCGGACCCCATCACGCCCTTCGCCGCGCACTTCCGCGAGCGCAAGCCGAAGAAGGCCGACGTGAGCACGCTGCCGCTGGAGGAGCGGCTGCAGCGCTACATCATCGAGGGCAGCCGTGACGGCCTCCACGCGGACCTGGACCTGGCGCTGGAGAAGTACGCCCCGCTGGAGATCATCAACGGCCCGCTCATGAAGGGCATGGACGAGGTGGGCCGGCTCTTCGGCGCCAACGAGCTCATCGTCGCCGAGGTGCTCCAGAGCGCCGAGTCGATGAAGGCGGCGGTGAGCTACCTGGAGCCGAGGATGAGCAAGGCCCAGGCGGCCTCGCGCGGGAAGATTGTCCTCGCCACGGTGAAGGGCGATGTGCACGACATCGGGAAGAACCTGGTGGAGATCATCCTCGCCAACAACGGCTTCGAGGTGGTGAACCTGGGCATCAAGGTGCTGCCCGAGCAGCTGGTGCAGGCGGTGCGCGAGCACTCCCCGGACATCCTCGGCCTGAGCGGCCTGCTGGTGAAGAGCGCGCACCAGATGGTGGCCACGGCGGAGGACCTCAAGCGCCAGGGCGTGGACGTGCCCATCCTGGTGGGCGGCGCCGCGCTGAGCCGCAACTTCGTGGACCGCAACATCGCGCCGGCCTACGGCGGCGGCACGGTGGCGTACGCGCAGGACGCCATGAGCGGCCTGGAGCTGGCCAAGCAGATCGTCGATCCCACGGCCCACGAGAAGCTCAAGGGCGAGCTGGCCGATCGCCGCACGAAGCTCTCCCAGCAGGACAAGGACCGGCCCAAGGTCAGCGCCCCGGTGGCCGCGGTGCGCAGCAAGGAGGTCTCCATCCTGGAGCAGGTGCCGCCCGCGCCGGACTACGTGCGCCACGTGCTGACGAACACCCCGCTGGACACCATTTGGCGCTTCATCAACCCGGTGATGCTCTACGGGCGCCACCTGGGCCTGCGTACCGCCTCTCGCGCCCTGGGCACCCCCGCCGAGGCCGAGCTGGCCAAGACGGAGGAGGGCCGCAAGGCGCTCGCGCTCAAGGAGCAGGTGGAGATCATCAAGGGCTCGCTGCGTGGCGGGCGCATGCAGGCCAAGGCCGTGTTCCGCTTCTTCAAGGCGGGCAGCGACGGCAACCGCCTCCACCTCGTCGACGGCGAGACGGGCCAGCCGGGCGTCGTCTTCGAGCTGCCGCGCCAGGACAAGCCGGGCGGGCTGTGCCTGGCCGACTTCGTCAAGCCGCTGGAGAACGGCGCGGCGAGCGACAACGTGGCCATGTTCGTGGTGACGGCCGGCCAGGGCATCCGCGAGCTGAGCGAGGAGTACAAGGCCAAGGGCGAGTTCCTGAAGATGCACGCGGTGCAGGCGCTCGCCCTGGAGACGGCCGAGGCCTACGCCGAGATGCTCCACACCCAGCTGCGCAGCATGTGGGGCTTCCCCGACAAGCCGGACATGACGATGCTCGAGCGCTTCCGCGCCGAGTACCAGGGCAAGCGCTACTCCTTCGGCTACCCCGCCTGCCCCCGCCTGGAGGATCAAACGCTCCTCTTCCAGGCCCTGCGGCCCGAGGACATCGGCGTCCAGCTCACCGACGGCTGCATGATGGAGCCCGAGGCCAGCGTCTCCGCCCTCGTCTTCCACCACCCCCAGGCACACTACTTCTCAGTGTCGTGAGATGGTGGACGCCGGCGTAGGGTTTATGGGGATGTGAAGCCCACATTCTGACACCTGGGTCACTTTTGTCCCAGTGGTGGGTCATCCGCGATACACGACGTGCGAGATCATGGTAGAAGTCCATCCCCACTGGTGGCGTGGTGGGGCGGATTGCCTCATCCTGGAGGCCCATGAGCACACGCGGTACGGAAGGCCGGCATTTCGGAGTCGTTCGGGAGCTGAAGAATCAGTACGCGGAGGCCCAGTCCCTGGGGATTCCGAAGGAGCTCCTGGAGCGGCTCCAGGCGCGGGTGAAGGAGCTGATGCCGCCGCTGATGGCCTGGCGGGAGCGCTTCCCGGCCATCCTGGCCTCGCGGCTCAAACCCGCCACGTTGGGTAGTGTGGCCGGCCACCCGGAGGTGACGTTCGAGCAGCAGCTGCTCATCGCCAAGGCGGGGCTGCTGGTGTTCGCCGTGGACGACATCGCGGATGGGGAGATCGGCGCCCTGGAGGACGCGCAGGTGCAGCGCGTGCTCGAGCGCTACGTGGAGACCGTCCGGGCCCCCGACTCGCAGGAGTGGACGGGCGCGGACGAGGCCAGCTTCGTGGGCGGCGCGGTGCAGGACGTGGCGAGGCAGCTGCACGCGGCCCCCGGGGCGGGGCGCTTCCTGGCGCTCTGGCAGGAGCACTTCCGGCGGATGTGCTCCGGCCACCTGACGGAGCTGCGGGACAAGCGCCGCTCCCAGCAGGACGGCGCGCTGCCCACGCTGGAGCACTACCTGGACGTGTCGCGCTGGACGTGTGGCGCGCCCATGTACCACTGCGCCGCGCTCGTGGTGCTCGCGCCGGACTTCACGGGCGAGCCGCTGCAGGAGCCGCTCGTCGAGCAGGCCCTGTCGGACATGGGGCTGCTGGGCCGGTGGATGAATGACGTGCGCAGCCTGGAGCGCGAGCGCGCCGAGGGGAAGTTCAACAGCCTGACGCTGCTGTGCGCGGCGGGCCGGTCCGAGGCGGAGGCCGAGCGGGAGGCGGTGGAGCGCGCTGGCCAGCACCTCGAGTCGCTCTCGGACGTCGCCGGACGGCTCCCCGAGCCCTTGCGTCCCTGGGGGAAGTCGCTGGTGGCGACGGGCCATTTCAGCCGGATGTTCTACATGCAGCGCGAGTTCCACCATCCCGAGGCCAGCTCTTCCGAAGAGGTCTGATGAAACGCATCCAGGATGTCTTGTTGGCGGAGCTGCACTCGCTGGTGTCTGCCCTGGGCTCGAAGGGTGGGTTGATGAGCCCTTCCGTCTACGACACGGCACAGATGCTCCTGATCCTGCCTCCGGCGGAAGGGGGCTGGCCCGCGGTGGAGTGGTTGCTGTCCCAGCAGCACCCCGATGGCGGTTGGGGAGACCCGGCCATGCCGCTGCACCGGGACATTCCCTCGCTGGCGGCCGTCCTCGCGCTGCGCGAGTACGGGCGCCGCCAGGGAACGCGCTCCGCCATCCACGAGGGCGTGTCCTTCCTGCGCAAGCAGGCGGCGCTGTGGGCCACCATGGCGCATGACGATCTGCCGGTGGGCGGGGAGATCGTCCTGCCCGGCCTGTTGAATCAGCTCGACGCCGCCGGGGAGATGCACATCCCCCGCAGGCCCTACCGCAAGCTGATCGAGTTCGGCGAGCGCAAGCGCCAGTCCGTCGCGAAGCTGCCAATGGTGCCGGGCATGCCCTGGAACCACGTCTGGGAGATCACCGGCAGCGAGCCGGATCCGCGGATCATCGACGGCTCGGGGGGCCTGAGCCACAGCCCGGCGGCGACGGCGGCGTGGGTGAAGGCCGCCTCGGGCCGGCCAGAGCTGGAGGACACGGCGCAGCGCGCGCGCAGGTACCTGTCCAACGCCGAGCGCGCGTGCGAGATGGGCATTCCAGGCGTCACCTCGACCATCTACCCGTTCGATCGCTACGAGCAGCTCTTCTCGCTCTACGCCCTGCAGATCGCCGGCGTGCTCAAGGATCCGCGCCTGGAGGGCGTGGTGATGCCCATCGTCAAGGAGCTGGCCACGGCCCTGGGCCCCAAGGGCATCGCCATGAGCGACCACTTCCTCCAGGACGGCGATGACACGGCGGCGGCCCTTCTGCTGCTGCACGAGTTCGGCTACCCGGTGGATCTGTCGATCCTCTACCGCTTCCAGAACGACAACCACTTCGTCGCCTACGCGGGGGAGATGCACCCCTCGCCCACGGTGACGGCCCGCTGCATCCACGCCCTGATGGTGTTGGGCCGGGACGTGGCGCCCTTCCAGCAATTCTTGCTCGACCGCCAGGACGCGGACGGGCGCTGGACGGTGGACAAGTGGAACCGCTCCTGGCTGTACACGACGGGCCACGCGGCCATCGCCCTGGTGGGCTCTCCGCACGTGGAGGCGCTGCGCGAGGCCGTCGAGGCCGTGCTCGTGTGCCAGAACCGCGACGGCGGCTGGAGCACCAATGGCCCCACCAACCTGACGGAGACGGCCTACGCGGTGTTGATGCTCGCCTACCTGGAGCGCCAGGGCTTCAACCACCAGGGCATCACCCTGTCGCTGGACCGCGCCTTCGCGTGGATGCTGCAGAACTACCGGCCCTTCGCCCGGCCCGAGACCAAGGTGAAGTGCTGGATCGCGAAGGAACTCTATCGCGTGGACCGCATCGACACCATCTTCGAGCTGAGCGCCATGCTGATGCTCGACCAGCGCAAGTCGAAGGAGCGCGGCGCCTGAGTCCACCACGGGGCACCCCACGCGGGTGCCCCGGGCGGCGGCGAGGGCGGTGCGCTACGCCACCTTGCCCGGAGCGGCGTCCTCGCGGTGCCGCACCCGCATCTTGAGGTGCGAGGGGCGCAGGGTCACCGTGAGGATCTCCGGGGGCAGTTCCTTGTCGTCCACCAGCTCGACGTCGAGCCGCTGGACCATGGTGGCCACGATGAGCTGCTTCTCCATCATGGCGAAGTGGTTGCCGATGCAGGTGTGCGGGCCCGCGCCGAAGGGGAAGTAGGCGTAGCGCGGCAGCTGCTTCTCGCGCTCCGGCCGGAAGCGCTCGGGGTCGAAGCGCTCCGGGTCCGGGAAGAACGTGGCATCCCGGTGGATGATGTAGGGCGGCATGAGGACCATCTGCCCCTTGGCCAGCCGGTAGCCCGCGATGTCCAGGTCCCTCGTGGGCGCGCGGGCGAGCATGAAGATGACGGGGTAGAGCCGCAGCGACTCCTTGATGACCTGGAGCGTGTAGCGCAGGTGGGGCAGGTCCTCGAAGGCCGGCGGGCGCCCGCCCAGCACGGTGTCCACCTCCTGGCGTACCCGGGCGAGCACCTCGGGGTGCCGGGCCAGCAGGTACCACGTCCACCCCAGCGACAGCGCGGTCGACTCATGCCCGGAGTAGATGGTCATGAGATCGTTGTGCAGCTGGTCCTCGCTGATGGGCTGGCCCTCCTCGTCGCGCACCTGCACCAGGGAGGAGAGCATGTCCTTGCGCTGGCCATGGTCCACGCGCCGCTGGCGGATCATCCCGCGGAACGTGGTGTCGATGGTGCGCAGGGCCTCGCGCACGCGCCTGTTGCGCGGGGTGGGCCAGGAGAGCGGAATCTGCACCAGGCTGGAGGTGAGGTACTCGATGTGCTGCAGGGCCTGCCCCATGGCGCCGAGCAGCTCGTTCGTCTCGTGGCGGTAGTCCACGTCGAAGAGCGTCTTGCCGATGATGCGCATCGTCAGGGTGGCCATCTCATCGTGGACGTCGAACGCCTCGCCGTCCCGCCAGCCCTCGATGGCGTCCAGGGTGTAGCGCACCATGGTCTGCGTGAAGTGGGCGAGCTGCTCGCGCTGGAAGCTGGGCGCCAGGAGCTTGCGCTGCTTGCGGTGCTGGGGCCCGTGGAGCAGCACCAGGCTGCGCTCGCCCACCAGCGGGGTGAAGGTCTTCACCAGCGGGCCGCCATCCACGTCGTTGGCGTGGTGGTGCAGCAGCGTGTGCGAGATGCTGCCGGAGGTGACGACCGTGACGGGCATCGGGCCGATGCGGAGGGTGCCGATCTCCCCGCACGTCTCCTTGAGGTCCCGGAACAGCTTCAGCCGCTGGTGCCTGAAGTCGGACAGGTGGCCCGTGAGGAAGTGGCCCGGGAGGCGGGGGATGGGTCTGGAGGCGTCCATGGAAGTCCAGTCCTACACCGTGACCCATGGAGTCGCCAAGACAACAGCGGTGGATTTTTCCACCAGCAAGCAGGCGGCAGCGGTAGGCCCCCTGGACCCTACCTGCACTGCAGGCCGAGCCAGGCCCGGTCGAACCGGCAGGCGCGCAGGTCCTGCTCGCGGAGGAGGAGGTAGAGGTTGCCCCCGTCCCCCCACGTGAAGCCGGTCTGGTCATCCGAGCCGATCTGCCACAGCAGGCGCCAGGCGTTGGCACCGGGCTCGAGCCGCCGCGCCTCGGGGGAGTCGAAGCCGCGCGAGCCGCCGCCGTACAGGCCGTGGGTGACGAGCTGCGCCTCCAGCCGCGCGTCGTTTTGTATCCACCAGGGATGGCCCTCCACCTGGTGCGCGTGCGGGCCGCCGGTGAGCCGCTCGCGCAGCACGGCGTAGTCGTCCGCCTGCTGCGGGCCCCACTCGTCCGCGGGCAGAGGAGCGCGGCGGTCCCAGGGGTCCGGCAGGCAGACGCCGAGCCGCGGCTCCAACCGCAGGGGCAGGTCGAAGGCCAGGCCCGCGTCCTCCAGCTCCTTCGGGGGCGCGAGCGGCACGGCCTCGGCGCTGCGGGGCGTCCAGAGGAGCTTCCAGTACTCGCTGTCCTTGGGGTTGTTGCCCCAGCGTTGCTCCTGCGCGTCGTAGAAGAGGGCGAGGACGCCGTCGCGGGGCAGGTGGGGCAGGGCGTCGCCCCGGCACGCGGCGAGCTCGGCGAAATCCAGCTGGCCCACGAAGACGAGCGGGCCCCGGGGCGAGCGGGGCCACGCCGTGCCCGGTGGGACGAGCGGGTGTCCTCCATAGCGGCACCCGGGCAGCGCGGGGTCGTCCGCGTCCCGGGCGGAGAAGAGGAGGCAGGCAGCGGCGGCGGACTCGAGGCGCTCGTGCCAGGCGTGGAGCGAGGGAGGAAGGGGAGGAAGCTCGAGCATGGGCGCGGCAGGCTACCCGACTCCGGGTACACTGGGAGTCATGAGCGCGCCGAACATCCGCCGGGCCATCCAGCTGCTGCCCACCTGTGCCACCACGGGCATTGGCAGTCTTCCGCACACCCAGCTCGAGATGGGCCTGCAGGCCGCGCTCGCGCTGGACATTCCCTTCCTGCCGCAGCTGCCGGTGGGCAGGCCCTCGGAGTTCATGATTCCGCAGGCGCTCGAGGGGTTGCCGGGCCTGCGGTGGGACGACGAGGGCATGTGCACGGTGGAGCTGGGGGCGTGGGAGGCGGGGCGGGCGGACTTCCTGGCGCGGCTGGAGGCGGCGCTGTCCTCGGGAGGGCTGGAGGCCTTCGAGCCCTCGCTGGACAACTGCCGGGCCTGGAGGCCGTTCCTCTGGGAGGTGGAGAACCGGAAGCTGGCCTTCGCGAAGGCGCAGCTGGCGGGCCCCTTCACGGTGCGCTCGGTGGCGCGCACGAGCGAGGGGCACGCGACGCTGGACGTGCCGGGGCTGGACGAGGCCATCTTCCGGCTGGTGCTGGCGCGCTCGCTGGCGATGGTGAAGGCGCTGCGGCGGGCGGGGACGACGCCGCTCTTCTTCCTGGACGAGCCGGGCCTGTTCGCCTTCGAGCGCTCCAACCCGAGGCACCTGCTGGCGATGCAGGAGCTGCGGCTGCTGGTGGTGGCGCTGCAGCGTGAGGGCGCGCTGGTGGGCGTGCACTGCTGCGGCAACACGGACTGGGCGAGCCTGCTGGACGCGGGGCTGGACATGCTGTCGCTGGACGTGCGGCTGTCGCTGGACGCGGTGCTGGAGGAGTCGGGGGCGTTCTCACGCTTCCTGGACTCGGGGGCGACGCTGAGCCTGGGCATCATCCCCACGGATCTGGCGTCCACCTACGCGGTGGAGGAGCTGGTGGACGCGGTGGAGGTGTCGCTGAAGGCGGCGTTGCCACCGGGCCACGCGTTCGAGCGGGTGGGCTCGCAGGTGCTGCTGACGCCGGCGTGTGGCCTGGCGATGCGCACGGTGGTGGACGCCGAGCGGGTGCTCGAACAGCTCAAGGGCGCGCAGCGGCGGCTCCAGGAGGCGCTGGTGGCCGAGCCCTCCGCCTCGAGACCCCCGTACGCCAGCTGAACCCCCACCCCGCCTGGGAAAGCCGCGGAGTGGGCTCGTTGGCCGCTCCCCTTCCGTTGGTGGCATGGGCTCCAGGGCCTTGTCCGCCTTCTCTTCGGAGCGTCCGGGAGCCTGTTGGTTTCCCGTTCGTCCCCGTGTTGCCGGGTTTCTGCTCGGCGGTGAACCCACGCTTGTCCCGCTCGGGCCATGGTCGCGGGACTCCCCCCTCCTCACATTCCCCTCCATCACGAGTGCGACGTGGGCCCGTGCCAGAACCTGGCCTGGGGTGTGGAGGGATGGATGGCTGAGCTGGAAGAGGGGCGCGAAACCGTTCGCAACGTCGTGGATGAGCACCTGATCAGGGTCAATGCTGCCGCACGCCGTTATCGCAAGCTCAATACCGTCTTGCTCCTCATCGCCGTGATTTTCGGCGGCATGGGCTCCCTCTTCGCTGGGGTCGTCGCGGCGGGCGGCGGGCCCGCGAAGGGCGTCACCAAGGCCGTCACGGGGACGGAGCCCAAGACGGAGCTTCCGGAGGCGTGGCGGAAGATGTGCCTGTGGATTGCCGTACTCACCGGCATCGGGACGGTGTCCGCCGGGACGAACGGACAGCTCAAGAGCGCGCAGCAGCAGTCGCGGGCAATGACCTGTGCCGGGCTCCTCGATTCCTTGAAGCTGGAATTGCTGGTCGGAGCCCACTTCACCGAGGAGGACCTGAACAGGATCAGGGAGAACCTGTCGAAGGTGCTCCGGGAGTACCCCGAATACTTCCGCTGAGCGGGGGCCAGGGAAGGCGGCTCGCCCACGGGCTGGCTCCCCGGCGCGGAAGGCATTTGCGGACGCAGCCTCCTCGCGCTCTGGGAGCGCTGGCCTGGGGGTCTACCGCCGAGTTCCTCGGAGCGTTCAGCGCCCGAGCTTCAGCTCGCGCTCGGCCTGGGCCCAGTCGTCCTCGTGACGGCCGTGGTCGGCGCCGCGCGCGAGGAAGATCTCATAAGCGCGCTTGGCGATCTGCTCGTGGGTGGGGCTGGTGCGATGGGAGGCCACGGCATTGCGTGCCGTGCTCTCCGGCATCTGCTGGGTCGGCGTGTTGTGGGACGTCTTGGAGTGCGTACGTGCCATGCGGGGCTCTCCTCCAGCTACATAAGGAAGACTGCGGCCCGCAGCATCGGCACCTGGCCCGGAGAGGGAAATTGGCCCCGCGTCCCTCCGTTGCCGGAGCGACATGGCGGACCGGGGCCTGTCCTCTAACGGACGCTCCTCACTCGCGAAGCGCACCCGCGGTGACAGCGGCCTCGAGCGCCTTGTGCATGGCGGTGCTCATGCCGAGCGAGGAGGCCTCGTCGGGGGTGCACCAGCGCAGCTCGCGGAAGGCGGGGGCGTGGGTGGGGTGCTGCTGTCCCGTCACGCGCAGCAGCCGGAGCGAGAGGGAGCGGTGGGTGAGCTGCCGGCGCACGGTGCCGAGGTGGCCCCGCACGGTGACGGCCGCGCCGAGCGCCTCGGCCAGCTTCGCGGCGGAATCCGGATCGGTCGTGTCGTCCTGCACCTCGGCGGCGGGCAGCTCCCAGAGTCCGCCGAAGAGGCCTTTCTCCGCGCGCCGGGCGAGCAGCAGCCGGCCCTCGTGGGACCAGACGGCCACCGCGAGCGTCATGCGCTTGGGGGCGGCGCGCACCTTGGCGGGGGGCAGCTCGTCCACGCGGCCATGGCGGTACGCGAGACACTCCTCGCGCACGGGGCACAGCAGACACAGGGGATTCTCCGGGCGGCACACGGTGGCGCCGTGCTCCATGAGGGCCTGGTTGAAGTCGCCGGGCCGCTCGCCGGGGACGAGCGCGGTGGCGAGCTCCCACAGCCGGGCCTCGCGGGCGCGGTCTCCGGGGGCGCCCTCCACCTCGAAGAGGCGCGAGAGGACGCGGGCCACGTTGCCATCCACCAGGGGCGCGGGCTCACCGAAGGCGATCGAGGCCACGGCGCCCGAGGTGTAGCGGCCGAAGCCGGGGAGGGTGAGCAGCTCGGCGGCGGTGGAGGGCAGCTTGCCGCCGAAGCGGGCCACCACCTCCTGGGCGGCGCGGTGCAGGTTGCGCGCGCGCGAGTAGTAGCCGAGCCCCCGCCACCCGGCGAGCACGTCCGGCAGCGGCGCGGCGGCGAGCGCCTCCACCGTGGGGAAGCGCTGGAGGAAGCGCTCCCAGTAGGGGATGACGGTGGCCACCTGCGTCTGCTGCAGCATGACCTCGCTGAGCCAGATGGCGTACGGGTCTCTCGTGCGGCGCCAGGGCAGGTCGCGCTTCTGCCGGTCGTACCATGCGAGCAGCGAGGCGCGCAGGGACTCGCGGCGCGCGGGCTCGACGAGGGGCGAGGGGGAGGACGCCTTGCGTTTGCGTGGGGGGCTCATGGCGCCTTGGCGGCATTGACGATGCGGCGGGCCACGCGGTCGAAGAGCGCGGGGACCCACCGGTTGGCGAGCACCATGACGCGGCCGGGCAGGGTGAGCACCGTCTCGCGGCGTTTGCTTCGGCTGGCGCGCACCATGGCGGTGGCCACGGCGGCGGAGCTCATCGCGTTCAAGGGGATGGCGTCCTGCTTCCAGCCCTCGGCGTTGAGGCGGGCGTCGCGGAACTCCGTCTCGGTGAGGCCGGGGGAGACGAGCAGCACGGAGATGCCCTCGGCGGCGAGCTCGGCGCGCAGGGACTCGGTGAGGAGGTTCACCGCGGCCTTGGAGGCGCCGTAGCCGCCGAGCAGCGGCAGGCCCCGGTGGCCCAGCACGGAGCTGACGTTGATGACCTGCGAGCCGGGCGCGCGCTTGCGCAGCAGGGGCAGGGCGGCGCGGGTGACGCGCACCAGGCCGAAGAAGTTGATCTCGAAGACCTGGCGCAGCTGCGCCTCGCTGAAGCCCTCGACGGGGCCGTAGAGCCCGAGCCCCGCGTTGTTGACGAGGATGTCCAGCCCGCCGAAGGCGGCCTCCGTCTCGCGTATGAGACGGTGTACCTCCTCCTCCACGGTGACATCGCAGCGCACAGGGAGCGCCCGCACGCCGAGTGCTTCCACTTCGCGCGCGGCGTCCTGGAGCTGGGACTCGCGGCGGGCGGCGAGCACGAGGTGGGCGCCCTGGGCGGCGTAGGCGGTGGCGGCGGCGCGGCCGATGCCGCTGGAGGCGCCGGTGATGAGGACCACCTTCCCCTGGAAAGCTTTGTTGGCCATGAGGCGCGGCACCTTAGCGGCTCGCCGGAGGGGGAAAAGGACCTGCTGGGGGGTGCCTGCACGCCTGTCCCTCTTTCGACTTCAGCGAGCCACCGTCTAGGATGCGCGGCCTCCCATGCGGCGCACCTCCTTCGCCAACGATTTCTCCTGGTCCAAGAGCCGGCACGAAAAGCTCCAGGAATGCCTGAGGGCCTACTACCTCTACTACTACCGCTCCTGGGGCGGCTGGGAGTCGGGCGCGCCGAAGGAGGTGCGGGAGCTGTACGTGCTCAAGAAGCTGGGCAACCGCTACGCCTGGGCGGGCAGCGTGGTGCACGACGCCATCAAGGACGCGCTGCTGGACATCCGCGCGGGGCGCGCGGTGGAGCCGGAGAAGGTGGAGGCGCGGGCGCGCAAGCTGATGCAGGACGATTTCCGCTATTCGCGGGGCAAGTCGTACTGGTCGCAGAAGTACCGCAAGACGTTCTCCGGCCTGGTGGAGCACGAGTACGACGAGCCGGTGACGGACGAGGCGTGGAAGCAGAACTGGGAGACGGTGCGCTCGGCGCTGGCGTGGTTCTTCAGCTCGCGCTGGCCGGAGCTGGCCCGGGGGCTGAAGCCCGCGCAGTGGCTGGAGGTGGACGCGGGGGCTGACTTCTCCACCTTCGTGATGGACGGGGTGAAGGTGTTCGCCATCCCCGACTTCGCCTACGTGGACGCGGACGGCTCGCCGGTGGTGGTGGACTGGAAGACGGGCAAGGCGCGCGAGGGGTATGACGAGCAGGTGCTGGGTTACGGGCTGTATGTGTCCCAGCGCTACCGGCTGCCGATGGAGAAGGTGCGCGCGTCGTTGGTGTACCTGAACGACGGGGTGGAGCATCAGGTGCAGGTGGATGCCAACGCGGTGGAGGGCTTCAAGGCCCGCTTCGCGCAGAGCGTGGCGCGGATGCGCGAGCTGCTGGCGGACCCGGCCAGCAACACGCCCAAGGACGAGTCCGCCTTCCCGCAGACGGAGAACCTGACGGCGTGCACCCGCTGCGCCTTCCGCCGCCCGTGTGGACGCGAGGCGGCGGCGGCGAAGGTGGCCTGATCGCCGAGGGCTGAGACTCCGCTCTCGCGCTGGCCCCGTGTCCCGGCACGGACGCCATTCACAATTCCCTGGGGAGTTCGTCCTGCAACTGGCAATCCCTTGCAGGAGGAACTCACATGCTGTCCGAGAGCTATCGCCAGTTGGCAGTGCAGCGGCAGGCAACTCAAGACCCGGATCTTTACTACGTGATGGTGTGCTACGCCCATGACGTCGCCCCGTCACTGGTCAACGGCATCGTCATGGCCCTGGAGCAGGTCCCCAACCCTCGGGATCCGCAGAAGAAGAGGTTCTCGGTCGCCAGCTATCCCCAGCCCGTCCAGGGACCGGTCAACAGCATGATCTGCCATGACGCGAACCTCGACGACCTGCTGGTGTCCAGGGAGATCCTGGACACACTCGGCACGGCCAGGGCCCTGCCCACCGAGGGGTTCGGGTTCGTTTACGGGGCCTTTGGCTACGTCCACATGACCGCGGGTTCGTTGCTGCTCTTCGTGGCCAGGCCCCAGGGCGCCGCGACGCCTCCGGCCCCCACGCCCTGGACCTGAGGCCGCGTCCGTGTAGGCGAAGTCACCGCCCCTGGGGTGTCTCCCGCGTGAAGAAGCCCATGACGGCCCGCTCGTACTGGCCCGACTGCCAGATGGAGTGCCACTGCTCCTCGCCGAGCTTCATCCGCATGATGGACGCGTTCACCCCCCTCGTCTGGGCGAAGACGGCGCCGTCCGGCCCCAGGACCATGGTCTGGCCGGGGTCCAGCTCGAGGGAGAGAGTCATGGGAAAGCGTCCCAGCCGGCGCGTGGTGCCCTTGAAGGAGATGAACCACGACTCGAGCGCGTCGACCGCGGCCCCATTTTCCATCGCCCAGTACCCGAGGAGCACCTCGAAGCCGTCCTTGCGCGGGCGCACCGCCTTCCTGATTCTATTGATATCCAAAGTCGGGAGAGCCACGCACCATGATTCTTACCCAGCCGCGCGATCCAAGATTCATCACCATTCGTCGTGGCGGTACCCTGAGCGACGCCCATCACCGCCTGCTCGCGCTCTGGGCGGCCGCTTGCGCGGAGCATGTATTGCATTTCTTTGAAGAAGCACGACCAGGCGATGAACGTCCGCGTCAGGCAATTGAGCTGATTCACGCCTGGACACGGGGCGAAATTCCCATGCGCCAGGCCCATCAGGCGGCCTTTGTCGCCAACGCCGCGGGGAGAGGGGTTTCCGGTGCGGCGAAGTTCGCGGCCCTCGCGGCCGGCCAGGCGGTGGCAGTCGCGCATGTGGCAGCTCATGAGTTGGGCGCGGCGGCATATGCAATCAGGGCCGCGCAAGCCGCGGCTCCTGAAGACGAGCGTGAACAAGCCGGTCGTCAGGAGTGCCACTGGCAGCGCCAACAGCTTCCCGATGAAATCCGGGAGCTCGTGCTTGATGACCAGCGGCTGCGCAACGAAGCGTGCTGGTCTGTGTTTGGCGCCCGGGACGCTTAGCGTCCCTGCGACAGGCGGCGCACCACGACCCCGGCCGCGTTCATGCCGAACACGGAGGTGACGAAGGCGACGCTGCCGTCGATCTGGTTGCGGTGCTCGCAGCTGTGGAAGTCGTTGTCGTTGGGGCACACGCACGAGAAGCCGTCGTCCGCGTCGTAGCGCAGGGACAGGGGCTGGCGCCGTTGCTCGATGGAGTACACGGCGGTGATGCCCGTGGGCCGCTCGGTGGGCACGCCGTACTTGCGCTTGAGCAGCTTGCGGATGTCCTTGGCGAAGGGATCCATGTGCGTCTCGCACAGGTCCTCCACGCGGATGGCGGTGGGATCCAGGCGGGCCGCGGCGCCCATGGAGCTCACCACGGGAATGCCCAGGCTGACGCACCGGTGCAGCAGGTGCAGCTTGGCCTTCACGTTGTCGATGGCGTCCACCACGTAGTCGTAGCTGCCCGGGGCGAGCATCTGGTCGGCCAGCTCGTCGCGGTAGAACTCGCGCACGCCCTGCACCTGGGCATCGGGGTTGATCTCCTTGCAGCGCTGCGCCATCAGCTCCGCCTTGGGCTTGCCCACCGTCTTCGCGGTGGCGTGCAGCTGGCGGTTGCCGTTGGTGACACACACGGTGTCGAAGTCCACCAGCGTGAGGTGGCCGACCCCGCTGCGCACGAGGCCCTCGGCGGCGTAGCTGCCCACGCCCCCCAGGCCGAACACGATCACCCGGGACTTCGCCAGGCGCTCCATCGCCGGGTCTCCGAGCAGGCGGCCGGTGCGGTCGAAGCGCCGGTGCAGCTTGAAGGGCTTGGGCTCCGAGGGAGCGGGGGTGCCAGTGGCGGCGGGGACGGCTTCCGGGGGAGTGGGCTGCGGATTCATGAAGGGCCTCTATAGCGCGACCGCCTCCCTACCGCGAAGGCAGGGGAAAGGCTTCCCGGAACAACCGGCGGGCGTTCTCGGTCGTCCGCTGGGCAAGCACCTCCACCGGCTCTCCCAGCACCCGGGCCATGCCCTCGATGATGCGCGGCAGGTAGCCGGGCTCCGAGCGCTGCCCCCGGTGGGGCGTGGGGGCCTGGTCCGGGGCATCCGTCTCCACCATCAACCGGTCCGGGGGGATGACGCGCAGGGCGTCCAGCGGCTTGCGCGCCTCGGCCCAGGTGACGGGGCCCGCGAAGGAGAAGTGGCAGCCCTTCTGGATGTAGAAGCGCGCCAGGTCCACGCCCCCGCCGTAGCTGTGCATCAACACGCCGGCCTCGGGCAGGGGCTCCTGCTTGAAGAGCTCGATGAGGGCGGGGTGCGCGCGGAAGCAGTGCATCAGCACGGGCAGGCCGTGCTTGCGCGCGAGCGCCAGGTGCCGCCGCAGCACCGCCACCTGCCGCTCCAGGGGCGCGCCCGCCGCCGAGGGCCCATCCAGCCCGCACTCGCCCACGGCGATGGCGCCTCCCTGGCCCAGCAGCGCGTCCAGGCGCTCGAGGTGCGCCTCGTCCTGCTCGGGAGGGAGGTCCGGGAGCAGTTGGGGGTGGATGCCGAGCCCCACCTGGAGGCGCGGCTCGGCGCGGGACATGGCCAGCAGGGGCTCCCAGTTGTCCGGGCCCACCCCGGGGATGAGGATGCCGTGCAGTCCGGCGGCCCAGGCGCGGGCGAGCACCTCGTCCCGGTCCGGCTCGAAACGCGCCGCGTCGAGATGGCAGTGGGTGTCAATCATCGGAAAGGTCCGGTGGCACTTCGTTCGTGCGTCGTTCAGCCCGCGACAACGGCCGCGATGTGGGTGCCCGGCTCAGCCCCCGGAGGCCCGGGAGCCAGCCTATACGCACGCGGTGGTTTCGGAGGGTCCATATGACCAAGCGTGTTGTCTTCGGTGCGCTCGTGAGCGCGCTGATGATGGTGGCGACGGGCTGTGCTGAGGAGTGCGTCGATCGGATCGATTGCCGTAGCAAGAAGGGAGAGCCGGGCGAAGGCAAGGAGTGGGTCTGCCGCGACAACAAATGCGAATCCCAGGACAGCCCTTCCGAGCCGGGCGCGGACGCGGGCACGGAGCCGGACGCGGGCACGGGGACGGATGCCGGCACGGAGCCGGACGCCGGCACGGGGACGGATGCCGGCACGGAGCCGGACGCGGGCACGATGACCCTCGCCGAGGGCGCGGGCTGCACGGCCACCGACAGCTGCATGGCGGGCCTGACCTGCGAGGGGGCCACGGGCGCCAGGACGTGCCAGCCGCTCCACATCGCGGTGACGGTGGCCGGGACCGGTGCCACGACCGATGCGGTGGTGGTGCGCTACAAGACGCCCGGCTCCGAGCCGGCCACCGGTACCTCCGCGGCGACGAAGCTCAGTGAGAGCACCACGGGCGGGAGCCGCTTCCCGCGGTGGAACAAGGACGGCACCGCGGTGGCCTTCGTGCAGGAGGGGACCGGCTCCACCGTGGCGCTCGTCACGCGGAACATCCCGCTCGCGGCGGGGCAGGTGACCGAGCTCACCACCGGCGCCAACGCGGGCGGCACCATCGACTTCCGCCACCTGGAGTGGGAGCCCTCGGCCTCGCTCGCCTGGAGCACGGTGACGAAGGCGGGAAGCGGCGAGGACATCTCGGGCATCTCGGTCATCGCCGGCACGGGCACGGGCACGGTGCAGACGGCCACCACCGAGGGCGTCTTCCCCTCGTGGGCGGCGGACGGCAACAGCTTCGTCTACAGCGTGAACAGCCTCGGCCTGAACACCAAGCCCCTCAGTGGGGCGGGGAGCGCGGTGACGGGCCCGGCCCTCACCAGCGAGCAGCCGCTGCACAACAAGGCCAATGGCGTCCTGCTCTACCTCGATGCCAAGGGCGCCACGGAGACGATTGGGGGGGTGGCCACGCCGCTCACCGAGCTCTTCACCTTCAACCCCGCCGCCACGGGGACGCCGGCTCCCCAGTCCGTCGCGGCGCCGAGCCCCACGGACATCGCGGTTCCCCTGGGCCAGCTCAACTCGTTCATCGCCAACCACACCTGGGCGCCGGACGGCACGCACGTCGCCTATGTCCGCGTCTACTACTTCAAGCCCGCCGTGGGTGAGGCCTCCCTGTGCTCGGGTGGGACCAACTGCCAGGGCAAGCAGGCCAACGTCATCTACGTCCGGCGCATCGACGCCAATGGCGCGCCGCAGGAAGCGGAGATGGAGTTGGCGTCCGTGGCGACGCTGCCCTCGTTCTCTCCGGATGGGCAATTCATCGCGTACCTCTCCGGCGGCAAGCTGCTGGTGCAGCGCATCAACCCCGCGGCCACGGACGCGGCCTCGCTCAAGGTGGGAGGCGTCATCACCCACACCTGGAGCGGCATCCAGAGCAACCGCGGCGACGACCACCGCCCGCGCTGGCAGCCGCGGTAGCAGGGCCCGGCGCCCGCGTCCCGGAAGCCACGGGGCGCGGGCGTTGTCCTGTGTACACTCGGCCGCGGTCCGAGGCCGGGGACTTGCCTCCCACGGCAAAGCGACGTACCCAGGCGCCCCCGGTCCGCGCCTCGCGGGCCGTGCCTGCCCTGGGGAGTCCCTGGATGAAGCTCCACGCCGCGCTCTGCCTGCTGGCCCTGACGGGTTGCGCGACCGTTGCGTCGCCGCCGTCCACCCGCTCCGAGCCCGTCGCCGGGAGCGGCGGCCCCGCGGGGGACGTGCAGGCGGTAGCGGAGCCGGTGCGCATGGAGACGCCCGCGGGCACCTTCCTCGTGCACCCCAACAACGCCGGGGACTTCGGCAAGCTGCTCGCGGGCGAGCCCACCGACAAGCAGTACATCTCCATCGCGGACGTGCCCTGAGGGCCTCCGTATGGGGGAGGCTCAGCCCTCCAGGACGATGCGCCGGCCCAGCACCCGGGTCATCTGCGGCGAGGTGACGAGCTTGAGCACCTCGAAGCTCTCTCCGCCGGCCGTGTCGTAGGCCGCCGCGATGAGCTCCCCCAGGGTGAGCAGCGCCGGAGCCGCCTTGCGGCGGGTGGTCCTCCGGGGCATGGGCATCGCCCGGCGTCCCTGCCGTTGGACCGAACCGCTCTTGCGTGTCGCCGTCTTGGCCATGGTGTCCTCCCACCTGCCGCGCGTGGGTTGATCGGGCTGATCAACCCTGTAGCAGTAGCATGCGGCGTGCCAGGGGCTCGTCCGCCTGCCTCCCATGGAGAATCAGGGACTTGCAGTCACCAGTTGCCTCGGACCCCGGGGAGGGATTCCAAACTTCGTTCAATCTTCCGTGGGGGAATGCCTCGTTTCGTTGAGGCTTTTCGTACACATCTGACACGGGAGTCAGGTAAGGCCAGCCGCATGAACGTCCAGGTTCTCTTCCACGACAGCTGCTTCGACGGGGCCGCGAGCGCGGCGGTCTTCACCCGCTTCTATCGCGAGCGCGTGCGTCCGGACGCCCGCTTCAGCTACCGCGGCCTGTCCCACCAGGCGGGGGGCGCGGCCATCGATCCGGCCGTCTTCACCGGGGACGAGAACGTCATCGTCGACTTCCGCTACAGCCAGGACGCGCGGCTCACCTGGTGGTTCGACCACCACGTCTCCGCCTTCCAGCAGCCCGGCGACGAGGCCCATTTCCGCGCCGACACCAGCGGGCACAAGTTCCACGACGCGCACCGCAAGAGCTGCACCGTGTACCTGGCGGACGTGGCGCGCGAGCGCTTCGGGTGGGATCCCTCGCCCATGGGCGAGCTGCTGCACTGGGCGGAGCTCATCGACGGTGCGCTCTTCCCCAACCCGGAGATGGCCGTGGCGCTGGAGGAGCCCGCCTTGCGCATCATGACGGTGCTCGAGGCCAACAAGGATCCGGCGCTCATCCCCCAGGTCATCGAGCGGATGCAGACGGACTCGCTGGCCGCCCTCGCCGCCTCGCCCCTCATCGCCACGCCGCTCGCGCCGCTGCTCGAGCGCCACCGCCAGCACATCGAGCTGGTGCGCGCCAAGGCCCGCTACGAGAACGGCGTCGTCTCCTTCGACTTGGCGGACGAGGGCGTGGACAGCCTCAACAAGTTCATCGCCTACGCCCTCTACCCCGAGGCCCGCTACACCCTCTGGGTAGGGCAGGGCCCCTCGCGCGCCAAGGTGTCGCTCGGCTCCAACCCGTGGCGTCCCCAGGAGCGGCGGCACGACCTGGCCGCCATCGCCTCGCGCTATGGCGGCGGGGGGCACCCGGTGGTGGCCGCCATCAGCTTCAAGGCCGGGGAGCTCCCGCGCGCCCGATCCGCCTGGCTGGAAATCCTGTCTGAGCTGTCTGGTTAATCCTGACGCGCTACATTTTGCGGACCTCGCAAAATTTGCGAGCTTTCGGGCCGCAATGCGTGCGGTGATCGTTACCGGACACTCGTGCTTTCAGGGGGTTGGCAGGCGGCCTGGCGCTTGCTTGGCGTCCTGGCTGTGAACCGCCAGCCCCCACTTTTCCAGCAAGGTCGCAAGCCCGGGGGCCGTGCGGAGCCGGAGCGCTCCGAGGGGGCGGGCCGCCGGGCGGTGGCTTGCCCGAGAATGGACGTACTCGGGTTTTCCTGTGAGCCTTTCTTCTGGGTGGGCCGGTTTGCTTCTACTCGGGGCGTTGAGGGATCCTCTCTCCTGGAGGGGCCCGATGCCAGGGAGCGGCTTTGTTCCAGGCCCCCCGGCTTTCAGTGGGTTAAGAATTCTTTGCTTTCTATGTAACCCTGGGTAATCTGTTCTCCGTTAAAGAGTCGCCGGAATGATGAACCACGCGAATCCAGCAAGGCACGAACGACGAGAGCGGGGCTTCACGCTCATCGAGGTGCTGATCGTGCTGGCCATCCTGGGCGTGCTGACGGGGCTGGCGGTGGTGGCCTTCGACGCGGTGGGACGGCGTGGGGCGCTGCAGAACGCGGCCTTCGATTTCCAGGGCGCGATGATGTCGGCGCGCACGCGGGCGGTGTCCCGTGGCTACCCGGTGTGGGTGGTGCTCTATCCGACGGCCAACCGCAAGGGGCTGACGGGGGGCCTGGGCGCGTTCAGCGTGGTGGAGGATTACGACAGCGTCTACGTGCGCACCCCCATCAATCTCTTCTCGCTGAAGCTCCAGAAGAGCGTGGTGGGCGGCAAGGACCTCGTGTCGGCGGTGTACTTCCTCGAGGACTACAACAAGAAGGTGCGCTTCGAGACGCTGACGCCCGGACGCGAGGGCCTGTTCAGCGCGCCCTTCCAGACGCTCAAGGCGCAGACGTGCAGCTTCTGCTCGGTGGCGGCGGCCCAGGCCGGTGCCATCGGCTTCTTCCCGGATGGCAGCGCGCGCTTCGTCAGCGGCGAGGGCGATTACGCCTCGGCCACCAACCATTCCATGGCCCTGCGCAGTCTCGAGGGCCGCAAACAACAGCTGTTCGCCATCTCTGGCCCCTCTGGCTACATGGCGGCCTACAGCGTGTACTAGCTCCAGTTGGGAGGATCTGCCGTGGACTCCACTTCCCGCCGCCCCGTCCGCCGCAACCGTGCCGCCCGCCGTGGGGTGTCGCTCATCGAGGGGATGACCGCCTCCATGGTCCTGCTCATCGGCCTGGTGGGCATCTTCCAGGGCATCCTGGTGGCGAGCCGGCAGAACATCATGGCCAACCACGCCACCCGCGCCTCGGGCATCGCCTCGCAGGCGCGCGTGGCGCTGGACACCCTGGGCTGGGCGCGGGTGATCGGCACGGCGGACCGGCCCGGGCTGCTCGTCGGCCAGAAGTGCAACCCGAGCGACGAGGTGCGGGCGCTCGCCGGAGGCATGGAGACGCTGGAGCCCACCAAGGGCGAGAAGTGGCGGGTCAGCTGCATCTTCGACCTGGATGCCTATGAGAAGACGGCGGCGCCGTCCGTGCGCCTGCTGCCCAACTATGGGGCCTCGGACCTGGCCCACTACCGGCGCATCCTGGTGGTCATCGACGTGGAGGACGAGGCCACGGGCGTCAACGTGAACCAGGTGACGGTCGTGGTATCGTGGGAGGAGTTGGGCAAGCGCCGGTTCGTGCGTCAGAACTTTGGCTTCTACGACTCGGGCCCGTTCGGCAACGAAACCTACGTCGAGATCTGAGCGGTTATGGCCCCATCGAGAAACTCCCAGGCCCTCGCACCGCGCGGCGTCACGCTGCTCGAGTTGCTGGTGGGCACGGTGACGACCACCATCATCCTCGCCGCGGTGGCCGCGTCCTTCGTGGGCATCCAGGGCTCCTACCAGACCGAGTCTCGCATCAAGGTGTCGGTGGAGGGCCTGCGCACGGCGACGCAGTTCATCGAGCAGCGGGTGCGCCTGGCCGGCTACGGCATTGATCCGCGCTTCGCCTTCGACTTCAACGCCGCGGTGCTCCCCGGGCAGAACAAGTCCAACCACACCCTGGTGTTCGCCAAGGGGGTGCCCAACTCCGTCACGGACGACCTGGCCTTCCGCTACCGGGACGCGGCGTTCCTGCGCCGGGGGCGCTTCATGGGCGGGGGGGGCCTCCAGCTGGAGTCGAGCACGTTCGGGGTGGATCTGCAGGCGGGCCAGCGCCTCATCGTGTCGTGCAGCAACGGCAAGAAGTACCTGGTGCTCAAGGTCAACACGGGCGGGGTGGCCAAGGGCCTCAATTCGTCCGCCAACTTCACGGTGGACTCGGCGCTGTCCTCCATCCCCTCGGATGAGCCGTGCCTGACCAAGACGGGGGCGCTGGATGCGCCCTACGTCATGCTGCTGCATGAGATCCGCCTGCGCATCATGGACCAGGGCGGCCGCCCCTTCCTCATGGCCTTCCAGGGGCTGGACGAGCTGAACCTTGACACCGCCGTCCCGCTGGCCGCGGACGTGGAGTCCTTCCAGGTGGCCTACCTGATGAACCGGCCGCCGCAGGACGGGCCCAACGCGCTGCTGCCGCCGGTGGACGTCTCCTCCGCGGAGCCCAACTGGGTGCTGGGCGACGTGGGCAGCGCGGACAAGGACCGCTTCCCGGAGCCGAGGGATCCGCTCAAGCCGGAGCCCCAGTACAAGGATCCCTACGATGCGGCCATCCGCTACTCGCGCCACCCGGCCAACATCCGCGCGGTGCGCCTGACGCTCGCACTGCGCTCGACGAGCCGCGAGCCCAGCGGGCGCCGCGCCTTCGAGCGCCAGGACCTGGAGGACTCGAAGGAGTCCAACCCTCCGGATGGCTTCTACCGGACCAACATGACCACGACCGTGCGCGTGCCCAACCTGCTGTCGCGCTCCGGTTTCAACCCGCCGGTGGGGGACCTCCACCCCGGCTCCAACGTGTGGGGAGGCTGACCAACATGCACCTCAGGAAGAGAGCCCCGCGCGGCAACGCCCTGATGTTGACCCTCATCGCCATCGCCGTCCTGACGGTGCTGGTGGGGGGCGCCATCCAGTTCACCAACTACAACCGCGAGGCCACGGCCGAGAAGCTGCGGGGTGATCGCGTGGGCGCCTGTGCGGACGCGGCACGCCGCCATTTGCTGTCGCGCCTGAAGCTGTTCCGCGCCACCAGCGAGCTGCAGATCCTCGACACCACGCTCATCGATGACCCGGACCCGAACGCCCGCTCGAAGATGATGACGGGCCACTACGGCGTGGACGAGGCCCAGAGCACGGTGGTGTCCGTCAACGCGGTGTCCATGGGCGAGGCGACGAAGCAGGCCCGGGACATCGCCAATACGGTGACCGACTCTGGCGGCACCCTGGGCGGCAAGTACTACCGCGTGGTGGTCAAGTGCCACGAGAACGCGGGCCGCGAGTCCGAAGTCGAATTCCTCTTCCGTTACGGTCTGTGAGGACAGGCGCCATGTTCCGCAAGTTGACGCTCAGCCTCGTTGCTCTCGTCGTGGTGCTGCTCCGGGCGGATACCGCGTCCGCCATCGATCAGGCGGCCTGCTGCCTGCCCACCACGTCCCGTCTGGACGCCCTGATGAACCCGGCCAAGGGCAGCGACGAGAAGTTCTTCTCGCGCCCGGGTGGGCCTCCCAACATCCTCTTCGTCATCGACACCTCGGGCTCGATGCACTCGTGGCCGAAGTCCTGGCCCACCACCAAGGGCTGCTCCAGCTCCTTCCTCAACGGGCTGGGGTACAGCAGCACCGAGCAGTACCCCCGGCTGTGGACGGGCCTGAGCAGCCAGTCCAACGACTGGTTCGCCAACAACAGCTACTACGAGGCCCCGTCGGAAGGGTACGGCGTCATCTTCGGCAACGCCCCGAAGAACACCAACATCTGGGCGGACACCACCAACGCGTGCTCGTCCATCTCCGGCATCAGCTCCTCGGACCAGACCACGTGCCGCAGCTGCCTGGATACCCGGGGCTACTACGTCTACAACAGCAGCACCCGGCGGGTGAAAGGCAACTTCCTCAACTTCTACGCGCCGCGTGACTCGGGCGCCGTCAAGGTGATGGCGGACGTCATCCGCGACCTGCGCGAGGTGCGCTTCGGCGTGCTGGGCTTCCAGACCCGCGCCGCCAAGACGTGCTGGGGCAAGAAGGAGGGCACCAGCACCCAGTGCCTCTGCATCCAGCAGCCCATGGGCCCCACCTGCGCCAAGTCCTACCCGCTGGACAGCAGCTCGGTGGAGAACAACCGCAACTCCGTCCTCAACGACCTGACCAACGTCAACGAGAACAACAGCAACGGCCTGGACTGGGATGGCTGCAACACCCCGCTCGCCGACGCGCTCTACTCGGCCGGCTACTTCTTCCAGTCCAAGGGCACGCCCACGCCCTACACCACCTACCTGGGCACCCATCCGACGAGCACCAACTTCGCCGCCGCCGACGGCGTGTGCTTCGAGTGCGGCTTCAACGCCGTCATCATGCTGACGGACGGCGAGCCCTCCTCGGAGGGCAAGGTGGTCAAGCTGCCCGACGCCATCCTCAATGACCCCACGCCTTGCGACGGCTGCTCCGCCAGCCAGCTGCACAAGGTGGCCAAGATGATGTGGGAGAAGGATCTGCGCTTCGACATGGAGGGCCAGCAGCGCGTGGCCACCTACACCATCGGTTTCTCCGAGGACGTGGAGGACAGCAAGCTCCTGCAGGAGACGGCGCGGCTGGGCGGCGGCAAGTTCTTCCCGGCCCGGAGCACCAGCGAGCTCAAGCGCGTGATGCTCACCATCCTGGAGGACATCAACTCGCGCAACACCGCCTTCTCCTCCGCGGCCGTCAACACCCTGCAGACGCAGAGCGTGTCGGCCACGGCCATCATCCCGCGCATGACGCCCGCCAAGAACGGCGGCTGGTCGGGCAAGCTCTACCGCTTCGAGCAGTTCAACGAGTTCGTCGAGGACCAGGACAAGAACGGCGACGGTGACCGCACCGACGTGCTCCTCGTGGACAAGACGGGCACGCTCGTCGCCGAGGACAGCTCGAGCGAGTACCGCAAGGTGCTCTCTCCCACCGGCGGCCCCGGTGGCACTCCCTCCTATGGCGGGGCGCCCGATGAGTTCTGGGAGGCGAACAAGAAGCTGCAGGAGCGCGGCCACAATCAGCGCAGCATCTGGACGGTGACGGACAACAACAGCGGCGGGTCGAAGGACGGGCTGATGACCGAGAAGGACGAGGTCGTCGAGTTCAAACTCGCCAACATGAGCAAGCTGCGCCAGTACCTGGCGGTGAGCGGCGCGCCCCTGTGCCCCACCGGCCTGCTCACCACCTACAAGCCGGGCCTCATCCTCGAGAAGATGAAGATGACGTCCGCGCTGGATCTCCCGGGGCTGGTGACGATGTTGGCCCCTTATGGCCTCTCGGGCGTTCCGTCCACGCCGGCGACCCAGGACGCGTACGATCTGCTGTGCGCGGCGCTCGTCGTGCAGTACGTGCGCGGGCAGGACCTGTTCGACGAGAACGGCAATGGCAAGCGCGACGACACGCGGCCGTCGGTGCTGGGCGACATCTTCCACTCGTCGCCGGTGGTGGTGGATCCGCCGGTGGACAAGTTCCTGTGCGACATCGGCATCAGCAACCAGTGCGTGAGCACGCTCTACGCCACCAAGCAGCGCACGGGCGTGGAGTCCACGGAGCTCATCAACTACAAGCAACCCGCCTCCTGCAAGGACGCCACGGAGACCCAGCGCGATGCCTATGACGCCTGGCACTTCCTCCACCGCAAGCGCGAGCGCCTCATCCTGGTGGGGGCCAACGACGGCATGCTGCACGCCTTCAGCGATGGCCAGGGCCAGGAGGACGCGAACTGCGAGGTGACGTACCCCAGCGATGCGGCCACCGGAGGCAAGGAGGTGTGGGGCTTCATCCCGGCGGATCTGCTGTCGCGGCTGCAGGACATGCTGCAGGGCCACGCCTACTACGTCGACGGCGACATCATGGTCCGCGACATCTGGGCGGACGAGAACGGCGACGGCAAGAAGCAGATGGAGGAGTACCACACGGTGGCCGTGGTGGCCGAGGGCCGGGGTGGCACGCACTACTTCGCGCTGGAGCTGCAGTGGAATGGCAGCCTGGCCGCCGCGGCGAAGACGGCGCCCAGCTTCCGCTGGATGTTCCCGCAGCCGTGCACGGACGAGGCCCTGCGCTTCGGCAAGACGCTGATGAGCCTGAGCCCCAAGCCGCCGCCCATCGGCCCCGTGCTGCTCCAGTCCGACACGGGACTGGCGCGCCACGAGGACAAGAAGCTGCTGAGCGTCGAGCGCTGGGTGGCGGTGCTGTCCGGTGGCTGGTCGCCCGGCAACGAGAAGGGGCGCGGCATCTACATGGTGGACGTGTGGAACGGCACCGTGCCGGAACGCCGCGACAACCTGCTGTGGAAGTGGGAGTACTCGGACTCCTTCGCCAGTACCGCGGATCCGCGCAAGCACATGCTGTACGGCTTCGCGGCGCCCGTGGCCATGGCGGACTACGGCTCCAACACCAAGGTGCGCTTCGACGGCTTCTTCGACACCGCGGTGGTGGGTGACCTGGGCGGGCAGATCTGGACCCTGCGCTTCCACGAGCCGGGGGCGCGCGATGCGTCCACGAAGCTCATTGGCAACTGGAGCGGTGCGCGCACCTTCACCATGGACCGCAAGGGGGTGAACGGGGGCAATGAGCAGAGCATCGCCAGCCGCGCGCCCTTCTACTACCTGACGTCCCTGGCGTTGCAGTCGGAGAACCGGGCCCTGCGCGCCTTCATCGGCTCGGGCAACCGCTACCAGCTGCTCGACAACGGCGCCGGCACGTGCCGCTTCGACAACCCGCAGGCGTGCTCCCGGCTGGGGTGCGGCTCGACGAAGACCACCTACAAGCTGACGCGCAACGACTCGGACTTCCAGTGGCTGAGCAACGAGTGGGCGGACCGCGTCTACTCGGAGGGCCACTACACGCCCTTCAAGTCCGAGGCGACGAGCTCTTCCGACTTCTGCGGCTCGGCGGGTGATACGGACCGCCTGAAGGCCGAGTTCGAGTACCGCCAGGCCAACTCCTGCCCCGCGCCCAGCGGAGGGAGCAAGGCCAGCTACGAGTTCGCCCGCACCAAGGTGCAGTGCGGCCAGGACTCGGCGGGCGTGTACGACTGCCGGGTGAGCGACCCGGGCAACACGCTGAACATGAACGACCTGGACCTGAGCGCGTCGGCCACCCCGAGCACGCTCGGCAAGAACCGCTTCTACGGCGTCTGGGCCTATGGCGGCGTTCCGGAGCGCATGTTCGACGAGAACTCCTCGGGCACCTCGAAGAACAAGGCCGCGGACTACGACTCGCGGCGGCTGACGGACACCGGCGGCAGCCTGGGCTCGGGCGATCTCACCAACGTGACGAACGTGAAGTGTGATGCCCTGGGCAACTGCTCGTGCGAGACGGGCAAGACGTGCGCGCCGAAGGCGGTGGCGAGCGCGGACGGCTTCGGCTGGTTCTACGAGTACGAGGGCCTGCCCCACAAGACGGCCAGCGGCGCGGCGGTGCTCTCCAGCTGCACCCTGTGGAACTCCATGTACCCCGGCCCGTCCTCGGCCGGAGCCTGCGCCAGCTCGAACGCGAACCTGGCCCGGCTCTTCCAGGCGGACTTCGTCACGGGCGCGCCCAACTGCGCGGCGGGCTTCCTCGAGGGCACCACCTTCGCGCGCTACCAGAACCGCTCCGTGCTGGCGCCTCCTCCGGAGCCGGCCATGAGCGTCCAGGTCTCGAAGTCGGGCCAGGTGGTCTACGGCGTCAACTTCTTCGAGCCCGGCAAGGCGCAGGCCACCGGCGTGCAGGTCTCGTCCGACCGGGACGTGCTGCAGTACATCTACGAGCTGCCCGTCTCGCGTTCGCTGCACACGTGCCGGCATGACGCCGCGGGCGGCAAGGACACCTGCCTCCCCTCGGAGCTGTAGGCCAGGGGTGGGGGTTGCTCCGGGGCCCGTCCTCGCCGCGCGGCGATGGCGGGCCCCGCCGCTTTGCGGGGGACGCCGTGGGGGCCAGGCGGGCAGGCAGCAGACACCTTCCCGTACCGCGGGTGATGCCGTAGCCTTCGGCCCCCCATGTCCCGGCGCGGTCCGTTCGCCCTCTGCTTCCTTCTCCTCGGTTCCTGCCAGTGGATGGCTCCCACGTCCGCTCCGGCCGTTGCCGACGCGGGCACCGCCCCGGTGGCCTCGGCGCCGGCGCCCGTGCCCGCCGCCGCCCCCATGCCCGAGCCCCTTCCTCCGTGCCGGGCCCGGGGCGCCAGTCCGCTCACCGCGGCGCTGGACTACCTCGACGGCGGCAAGTACCCGGAGGCGCTCTCCTGCGCGGCCCAGGCCTCGGCACTGGAGCCGGACTCGGCCGCCGCCCATTCGGCGCGGGGCGAGGCGCTGGCCGCCCTCCAACGCACGGCCGAGGCGCAGGTGGCCTATGCCCGGGCGCTGGCGCTCGAGCCGGGCCAGCCGGACGCCCTGCTCGGCGCGGCGCACCTCTACGCCGTGCAGCTGCCCTCCAGCCGCGAGTACGACGAGTTGGGGGCCCTCTACGCCGAGCGGGGGCTGTCCCAGCCGGACGTGGCGCCGGAGCTGCTGCCCCGCTTCGCCCTGGTGGCCGCCATGGCGCTCAACGACCTGGGGCAGGCCGCCGAGGCGCTCCAGCGCGCCCAGCTCGTCCTGGCGCGCGAGCCGGACAACCGCGAGGCCGCCTACGAGAAGGCCCTGGCCCTCTTCGAGCTGTGCCGCTTCTCCGAGGCCCGGGCCGCCTTCGCCACCCTGCAGGAGGATCCGCAGCGCGGGGCGCACGCGCACTACCACCTCGGGCTGCTGCTGGAGCGCCAGGGCAAGTGGAAGCTGGCGCAGGAGCACTTCGACAAGGCCCGCACCCTCTCGCCGGAGGACTTCCCCAGGCCGCCCACCCCCACCGAGGCCGAGTTCCGCGAGGAGGTGACCCGCGCGGTGGCGGCCCTGCCCGAGGACATGCGCAGGGATTTGACGGGGGTGCCGGTGCGCGCCGAGGAGCTGCCCGCGGAGGAGGACCTGCTCTCCGGCGAGCCGCCCCTGTCCCCCGCCATCCTCGGCCTCTTCCGGGGCCCGCCGCTGAGCGAGCCCTGTGACGGCACGGAGACGCCCTGCCGCTCGGTGGCCCTCTACCGCCTCAACCTGGCCCGGGCGGTGCGCACCCGGGAGGAGCTGCGCGAGCAGATAAAGGTAACGCTGCTCCACGAAGTGGGGCACCTTCGGGGCGAGGACGATCAGGAACTGGCCGCTCGCGGCCTGGAGTGACACGAGACATGGCTCGCCCAACCCCCCCCACCGCCCGCGTGAGCCTCAAGGGGGCCAAGGCCCTGCGCAAGGGCCACCCCTGGCTGTACCGCACCGAGCTGATGGAGCCGCCCCAGACAGAGGAGCGCGGCGCCGTGGTGTCGGTGGTGGACCCGCAGGGCAACCCCGTGGGCCAGGCCTTCTACGCGCAACGCTCGCCGCTGGCGCTGCGGCTGCTCACGCGCAAGGGCCCCGCCGAGGAGAAGGTGGACGAGGCCTTCCTGCGCCACCGCCTGGAACTGTCGCTCGCCCGGCGCGCGCCGCTGCGCCAGCGGGACGGCCTGCGCCTGGTGCACGGCGAGGCGGACCTGCTGCCGGGCCTCTTCGTGGACCGCTATGGCGCGGGCCTGTCGCTGCAGACGCTCTCCGAGGGCATGGACGTGCGCAAGGAGTGGGTGGCGCGCACGCTGGCGGAGCTCACCGGGGCCAGCCACGTGGTGTGCCGCGACGATGCCTCGGGCCGCGACTTCGAGGGCCTCACCCGCGAGGTGAAGCTGCTGCACGGCCAGGGCGAGGCCCGCTTCAGCTACCACGAGGGGGAGAACCTCTTCGAGGTGGACCTGCTGGGGGACATGAAGACGGGCGCCTTCCTGGACCAGGTGGACAACCACGTGCGCGCGGGCGAGCTGGCCCGGGGCGAGGGGTTGGACCTGTTCAGCTACCACGGGGGCTTCGCGCTGGCGCTCAGCCGCACGTGCGACTCGGTGCTGGCGGTGGAGCAGGACCCGAAGGCCTCCGAGCGGGCCCGGGCGAACGCCGCGCGCAACGGGCGCACCAACGTCACGGTGGAGAACGCCAACGCCTTCGACGTGCTGCGCCGCTTCTCCGAGTCCGGCCGCCGCTTCGACACCGTGGTGGTGGACCCTCCGGGGCTGGCCAAGCGCCGCGAGGGCATGGCCACCGCGCTGCGCGCCTACCACGAGCTCAACCTGCGCGCCCTCAAGTGCCTGCGCCCCGAGGGCCTGCTCGTCACCTGCTCGTGCTCCGGCAAGCTCTCGCGCGAGGCCTTCGAGGAGATGGTGCTCTCAGCCGCCTCGGACGCGAAGCGGCCGGTGCAGATTCTCGAGCGCCGGGGCGCGGGGTTGGACCATCCGGTGCTCGGCGGCCTGCCGGAGACCGAGTACCTCAAGGCCTTCTTCGTCCGCGTCCTGCTGTAGCCCCGGCGGGGGCGCCAGTCAGATACCCATCTCCTCGCGCAGCCGCTTCACCTGCTTGAAGTACTCGGTGCGGGGGAAGGGGACGTTGAGGATGTGGAAGTCCTTCTTGGAGAGGCCCACGCTGCCGAAGCAGTAGTTGCTGTCGGACATGTTGCGGCACAGCACGAGGTAGGCGCTGCTGGTGCAGTTCTCGCTCTGCACGCAGTAGGCGCAGTTGTGGCACTGCTTGCAGTCCACGCAGTGCGAGCAGTTGTTGCACAGCTCGCAGCGGGTGCAGTGGGTGCACTGGTAGCAGCTGTCGCAGTCCTTGCAGAACATGCAGTTGGCGCACCGCTCACAGCCCTCGCACGCGTAGGAGCCGGGGTTGCCCGGGTCCGCCGTGTACTGCTTGGCGAGCCGCTGGTACTGCTCCATGAACTCGCGCTTGCCCATGCCGGCCACCTGCTGGCGCGCCTGGGCCTCCTGTGCGAGCACCTCCGGTACGTTCCCCCGCGACCCTCTGTCCTTCACCACGGAAGCTCCTTTCATTGGCGGTCCGTGCCGCCGGAGGCCTGGTGCAACCGCGCCAGCCCCTCGAGGTCGATGTCTTGTGCCACCCGGCGCACCTCCACCGTGCCCGGGTATCCCCGGCTGCTCACCGCCACCACGTACCGGTTGCCCACCAGCAGGCTGGCCTCGGCCAGGGTGCTCGAGGCGTCGTAGCGTACGAAGCCCACCGCCTGCTTGTCCTTCCAGAAGATGGGGGCGGTGGGATCATTCGTGGCCCGGCTCAGGCCCTCGTCGGCCGCGGCGCGGATGGCCTGCCCCAGCTTCTTGCCCAGGGAGGTGTCCACGATGCGCACCTTCACTTCCCGATCCTCACCCTGGGTGAAGCTGCGCTCGGCCTCGCTGACGGCCACCTCGCCGTAGCGGCCGGTGGAGCCCGCCTCCTGGGAGCGCTCCAGGCCTTCCAGGCTCTCCGGG
The DNA here is from genome assembly GCF_042230915.1 of Archangium gephyra. Lineage (GTDB taxonomy): Bacteria > Myxococcota > Myxococcia > Myxococcales > Myxococcaceae > Archangium > Archangium gephyra_B. The sequence goes on from NZ_CP102578.1 coordinate 3,318,183, forward strand.
AGGAAGGCCCGCAGGTCCTCGAAATGAGCGCAGGGGAAGGGGGGGAGGGTGTTGGCGGCCGTGCTGTCTGCGTCTCCCGGTGTTTTTTTTCCACCACCGGTGCAGGCGGTGCCCGCGACGAGCGCGAGGAGAAAGAGCCGCTGGAGGAAAGAATAGTCGCGCACGGGAGAATCAAAGGGTATCCCCGAGCCGCGCGCAATGGACCTCTCGAAGCTCAACCCCCCGCAGCGCGAAGCCGTGCTCACCACCGAGGGCCCCCTCCTGGTGCTGGCGGGCGCTGGCAGCGGCAAGACTCGCGTCATCACCAACCGCATCGTCCACCTGCTCGACAAGCGGCCGGGTGGACTGCTGGCCCGCAACATCCTGGCCGTCACGTTCACCAACAAGGCCGCCACGGAGATGAAGGAGCGGCTGGTGCACATGGCGGGCCCCCGGGCCCAGAACGTGCTGGTGTGCACCTTCCATGCCTTCGGCGCCGAGATGCTCCGCGAGGACATCTACCGGCTGGGCTGGCCCAAGAAGTTCACCATCGCCGACCAGGGCGACCAGGCCGCCATCATCAAGCGGGCCATGCGCGAGCGGCGCATCGATGACCGCACCTTCGATCCGCGCAAGGTGCTCAACCTCATCTCCAAGGCGAAGAACGCCGGCAAGACGCCCGAGCCGCTCGGGGAGGGGATGGGGGACGACTACGATCTCATCGCCCACATGGTCTACGAGGCCTACCAGCTGGCGCTCAAGGCGCAGGGCTCGGTGGACTTCGATGACTTGCTGATCCTCCCCTCGCGGCTGCTGCGCGAGCACGAGGACCTGCGGCTGAAGTACACCCAGCGCTTCCGCTACCTGCTGGTGGACGAGTTCCAGGACACCAACCAGGCCCAGATCGATCTGTTGACGCTCCTGGCCAGCGGCGAGACGCGCAACGTGTGCGTGGTGGGCGACGACGACCAGTGCATCTACAGCTGGCGCGGCGCCGAGGTGCGCAACATCCTGAGCTTCGACAAGTACTTCGCCGGGGCCAAGGAGGTGCGGCTGGAGCAGAACTACCGCTCCACGCAGGTGGTGCTGGACGCGGCCAACGCGGTGATCGCCAAGAACCCCGAGCGCAAGGCCAAGAAGATGTGGTCGGACCGCAAGGGCGGCGAGCGCATCAAGGTGGTGACGGCCCCCACCGAGGAGGAGGAGGCCCGGTACGTGGCCACCGAAATCTCCCGGCTGCTGGCCGGAGGGATTCCGGCGGATGAGATCGCCATCCTCTACCGCGTGAACGGCCAGGCGCGCCCCATCGAGGAGATGCTGCGCGAGAAGAGCATCCGCTACGAGGTGGTGTCGGGCAGCGAGTTCTTCGACCGGCGCGAGGTGAAGGACGTCATCGCCTACTTCAAGCTGATCGCCAACCCGCGGGACGAGACGGCGCTGTTGCGCATCATCAATGTCCCGGCGCGGGGCATCGGCGACGTCACCATGGAGCGGCTGGTGGCGCACGCGCGGCGCGACAGCGTGACGCTCTGGGGCGCCATGGAGCGCGCCGAGGGCTACGAGGACCTGCCCAAGGGCGCCGCCGAGAAGGTGAAGGACTTCCTCCAGCTCGTCGAGCGCTACCGGCAGAGCTACGAGACCGGCAAGCTGGCCGAGGTGACGCGCAAGCTGCTGGAGGAGATCGGCTACAAGGACGACGCCAAGTCCCTCACCACCTCGCAGGCGAGCGCGGACCGGAAGCTCAAGTCCATCGACCACGTCATCAACTCCCTGGAGGCCTTCGAGAAGCGCGAGGGCCCCAAGGCCAGCCTGCTCACCTACCTCAACCGGCTCAGCCTCGACACCCGCCAGGAAGAGGAGGAAGTCCCCGGCGCGAACAAGGCCGTCACCCTGATGACCCTCCATGCGTCCAAGGGCCTGGAGTACCGGGTGGTCTTCTTCATCGGGATGGAGGAGGAGCTGATGCCCCACAAGGGCATGCAGGGGGAGGCCCAGAACCTCGAGGAGGAGCGCCGGCTCTGCTACGTGGGGATTACCCGGGCCAAGGAGTTCCTCTACCTGACGCGCTCCGCCATGCGGGTGAAGCGGGGCAAGGAGGTACCGCGCACCCCCTCGCGCTTCCTGGAGGACATCCCCCCGGAGCTGGTGGAGGTGCTGGACCTTGACGCACCGCGCAAGGGCCCGCCTGGCGAGCAGGAGAAGAACTTCTTCGCCAACCTCAAGGAGCGCTTCAAGGCTCCGGGGGCGAGCGGGGGAGTGGGCCCCGGGTCCAAACCGGCCGTGGGGGCCCCGACAACCGGGGCGCCCGCGCCCACCGGAACCGTGGGTGGGGCACGCTGAACGCAGTGCGACCTTGACTTGCCCCCCGCCCCCCTCTAAGACGGTCGGCCTTTCCGGGCCGCCTTTGGAAGTTTCAGGGTCGGACCCGTGGTTGCTACGGCTACAGGCGCTTCAGGCGCCAACCATGCTTTTGGAGTTCAAACAATGTCGCAGAGGACCTACAGCGCGAAGCCGGCGGATATCAAGCGCGAGTGGCACATCATCGACCTGAACGGCAAGGTACTGGGCCGCGCGGCGAGCCAGATCGCCACGCTGCTCAAGGGCAAGCACAAGCCCATGTACACCCCGTCCATCGACACGGGTGACCACGTCATCGTCATCAACGCCGACAAGGTGAAGGTGACGGGGACGAAGGAGCAGGACAAGATGTACTACCGGCACACGCTCGCCGGTTTCCCGGGTGGCCTCAAGAGCACCAACCTGGCGAAGCTGCGGGCCCGGCACCCCGAGGACATCATCCTCAACGCCGTGCGCCGCATGCTGCCGCGCAGCGCCCTGGGCCGTCAGATGATGACCAAGCTCAAGGTGTACGCCGGTGACACCCACCCGCACGCCGCCCAGAAGCCCGCGACGCGCGAGGTTGAGGCGTAAGCGCTGTCCTTCCTTCCCCACTTTCCGCACCCTATTTAGAGAAGAGACGACATGGCTACCGCCACCGAGAAGGGTTTCTATGGCACCGGCCGCCGCAAGGAGGCCACCGCGCGCGTGTGGATCCGCCCGGGCACCGGCGTTGTGGTTGTCAACGGCCGCGACATCAACGTGTACTTCGGCCGCGAGACGTCGAAGATGATCCTGAACCAGCCGCTGGACGTGCTGGAGCAGAAGGGCAAGATCGACATCGAGGTCAACGTGCGCGGCGGCGGTCTGAGCGGCCAGGCCGGCGCCATCCGCCACGGGCTGTCCCGTGCGCTGTGCAACTACAACCCCGAGTTCCGTCCCGCGCTGAAGAAGGCCGGCTTCCTCACGCGTGATGCCCGCGCGGTGGAGCGCAAGAAGTACGGCCAGCCGGGCGCGCGTCGCCGGTTCCAGTTCTCCAAGCGCTAAGCCGTTCTCACCCGGTATCGCTGGAGTACACGCACGGCGGGGGTTCCTTCGGGAGCCTCCGCCGTTGTGCTTTGCGGGCCAGGGCAGGCGAGCGCGCCGCGTCCCGAGCCCCCTCGTCGGCCCGGTGGGGCGTGCTACCATCCCGCGCATCCATGGAACTCAACGAGATCCTCCAGATTGCGCTCCGCGGCGGTGCGTCCGACATCCACCTGAAGGCGGGCCTACCGCCCATGTTCCGTGTCGACGGTTCGCTCGTCCCGCTGAAGGACGGCAAGCGCCTGCCTCCCGAGGAGGTGGCGCGCATGGTCTTCGGCATCATGAACGAGTTCCAGAAGGAGAAGTTCAAGCAGAGCAACGAGGTGGACCTGGCCTACGGCGTCCCCGGGCTGGGCCGCTTCCGCGTCAACGTCTTCCAGCAGCGCGGCACCATCGGCGCGGTGATGCGCGTCATCCCCACCAAGGTGATGGCCATCAAGGAGCTGATGCTCCCGCCCATCCTGGAGAAGATCTGCCTGGACGAGCGCGGCCTCATCCTCGTCACCGGCACCACCGGCTCGGGTAAGTCCACCACGCTCGCGGCGATGATCGATCACATCAACGCCACCGAGACGAACCACATCATGACGATCGAGGATCCGATCGAGTTCCTCATCCGCGACAAGCGCTCCATCGTGAACCAGCGCGAGGTGGGCGTGGACACGATGTCCTTCGCCCAGGCGCTCAAGAGCGCGCTGCGGCAGGACCCGGACGTCATCCTCGTGGGCGAAATGCGTGACCACGAGACGATCGAGACGGCGCTCGCGGCGGCGGAGACGGGCCACCTGGTGATGTCCACGCTGCACACGCTGGACGCCACGGAGACCATCAACCGCATCGTCTCGGCCTTCCCGCCGTACCAGCAGAAGCAGGTGCGCATCCAGCTGGCGAGCGTGCTCAAGGCGGTGGTGAGCCAGCGCCTCATTCCGCGCGCGGATGGCAAGGGCCGCGTGGCCGCGGTGGAGGTGCTGCGCTGCACCGCCCGCGTGAAGGAGCTCATCGAGGACAAGGACCGGACGAAGGAGATTCCGGATGCGATTTCCCAGGGCTTCGACACCTACGGGATGCAGACCTTCGACCAGTCGCTCATGTCGCTGGTGAAGCAGGGGCTCGTCACCTACGAGGAGGCCCACCGCCAGGCCACCAACCCGGACGACTTCGCGCTGCGCTTCTCCGGCATCAGCGCCACCTCGGACTCGAAGTGGGACAACTTCGATGGCAGCGCCTCCAAGCCGGTGCCGGGCTCGGCCAACTTCGGTCAGCAGAACCAGCAGCCCGCGCTGGCCGCGACGCCGGCCCGTGCGGCGCCCGCTCCCGCCGCGCCTCGTCCGGGCGCTCCGGCCTCCGTGCCCCGTCCGGGCGTGCCCGCCGCGGGCGCTCCTGCTCCCACGTCCCGCGTGGGAGTGCCGGCGGTCGGTGCGGCCCGTCCCGCGGCTCCGGCGCCCGCTCCCGCGGCCCCGAAGGCTCCCGCGGCCGACGACGACTTCCAGATCGAGCGCTTCTGACGAGAAGGGCAGGGGAAACCCATCCCCTCGGACACATCCCCTCGGACACATCCCCTCGGACACATCCCCTCTCCCTCCGGGAGAGGGTCAGGGTGAGGGTATCTGTCCCCGTGTTCCAACCCGTGAGGCGCGGGGACGAGCGGACCCAACCCGAGTCCACCCGATACCCTCACCCCGTCCCTCTCCCGAGGGGAGAGGGGACATTGGCGGGTAAATCTACGAGGGAAGCTCCTCGGCCTCCTCGATGCCCTCCTCGTCCCCGAGCTGCGCCCGCAGGCGCGAGAGCCGCTGGGTGCCGACGAGTCCCTCCTTGGCCAGTACCTGGAGGAAGTCCACGATGGCACGCAGCCTGGCCTCGATCTCGGCCTCGGGCTTGTCGACGATCTCGGTCTCGTAGAGCGCCTCCATGTGCTCGGGGTTGATGGGGGTGGGCCCCTCGCCCCAGGCGATGTTCACCAGGGCCCGCGAGATGTGCGCGCGCACGGTGCGCTCCATGTCGTCCTTGGCGCCCTTCTCGAAGCCGAGGATGAGGGCATCCACCTGCTCGCGGGTGAGTGCGGCCAGCGAGGGCACCTCGCCGAGCGCCTCCTGGACGAACGAGCTGTCGAACGTCTCCACCTCCTCCTCGTAGCCGAAGGCCTCCTCCAGGAGGATGGCGGCGATGAAGGCATCCGTCTCGTCGTCGGTGGCGCCCTCGGCCTTGAGGGACTCCCGGGCCTTGAGGGTGGCGTCCTTGAGGGGGGCGTCCTCGGCGATGGCGCGCGTGGCGGCATAGGCGGCCAGGAAGACGACAGCTGCCTCGGCGTCCGAGGACAGGTGGCGCTTGCCCTTGCCCCCCATCAGCTCGTTGCGCTTGTCGGGGTGGGCGGCGGCGGTCTGGGCGAAGAGCCGCTCCTCGGGCCCGAGCGGCTCTCCGTTCTTCTCCTTCTCGAGAGTCTCGCGGGCGGCTTCGGGGCTGAGGTAGCGGGCGATGAGGGGGTGCATGCCGCGCCTGTTACCACATGCTAGAGAGCAGGCGATGGACTCCGAGGAGACCCCCCCCGAGGAAGTCAAACGCGCGACGGACGCGTGCCTGCGACTGTTGGCCGTGCGGGCCCGCAGCCGGCACGAGCTGCTGACGGCGCTCGAGCGCAAGGGCTTCTCCGAGCCGGTGCGCGAGGCGGCGCTGAAGCAGGTGGAGGGCTGGGGCTACCTCGATGACGAGCGCTTCGCCCGGGATCGGGCGGCGGTGCTGCTGCAGAAGGGCAAGTACGGCCCCCAGGCGGTGCGGCAGCGGCTCGAGGCGCACGGGCTGAGCCGCGAGGCGGCGAGCGAGGCGGTGGCCGAGGCCAGTGGCGCGGTGGAGTTCGACGCGGAGGCCGCCGCGCGCCGGGTGCTGGAGCAGCGGGGCCTGTCGGGCCGGAAGCTGGCGCCCAAGGAGCACGCTCGGGCCGGCCGTCTCCTGGTCAGCCGGGGTTTCTCCGAGGACGTCATCCAGCGCGTACTCGGTGACGCGGCGCTGGAACCTTCGGGTCCGGACGATTAGCTTGCTTCCCTACCCATGCGTCTTCTTCGAGCTGTCTGCCTGACTGCCCTCCTGAGCACCGCCGCCGGCTGCGCGGCCCTCTCCTCCGGCCAGACCGCGGAGCCGGACTACGCCGCGGATGCCGCCGCCAACCTCCAACTGGGCGACGAGGCCCTGGAGCGGAAGGACTTCCTCCAGGCCGAGCGGTACTACGAGCACGTCCGCACCAAGTACCCCTACCTCGAGGTGGCCAACGAGGCCGAGCTGAAGCTGGCGGACCTCGCCTACGCCCAGGAGACGTACCCGGAGGCGCGCGAGAAGTACCAGTCCTTCATCAAGCTCCACCCCACGCACCCCAAGGTGGACTACGCCGCCTACCGCTCGGCCCTCTCCCACTTCGCGGACATCCCCTCGGACATCTTCATCCTGCCTCCCTCGACGGAGAAGGATCAGACCGAGGTGCGCGCGGCGCTGGTCTCCCTCAACGACTTCGTCCGCCAGTACCCCAACTCCCAGTACGTCCCCGAGGCCAAGAAGAACATCGAGGAGACGCGCCGCAAGCTGGCCGAGCACGAGCTGTACGTGGCCTCCTTCTACGCCCGGCGCGAGCGCTGGAAGGCCGTGGTGCAGCGGCTCGAGGGGCTGTTGACGAACTTCCCGGGCACCGCCGTCGAGGAGGAGGCGCTCTTCGATCTGCATGACGCCTACGTGAAGCTCAACGATGCCGAGAAGGCCCGGCAGACCCTGCAGCGCATCATCGAGCGCCTGCCGGGGACTCCCGCCGCCGAGCGGGCCCGGCGGATGATGGGCTCGTGAGGAGTGTCGAGGACTGGAGCCGGCTGGGCGGGGTGCTCATCCTCGTGCTGGCCGCCGCGGCCGCGCTGGTGCTGCTCGTCCCCCGCCTGTTGGGCGTGGCCGCCGGACCCGAGGCGGAGATCATCACCGCGCTGAAGAACACCGAGCGGGAGGGGTTGTCGCTGACCCTGCCCGGAGTGCAGGAGCCGCTCCGGTCCCGGGAGCACCACTTCGCGCGCATCACCGTCAACGTGGAGCCCGGCGGGGAACGGGCCGTGGCCTGGGCGACCCTGGACTTCGACGGCCAGCTGGGCCGCACGCAGGTCAGCTCGCTGGGCGTGGAGCGGGTGCCCTTCGTCCGCCGCGGGCGGGAGTGGGTACCGGAGAACCTGGCCGCGCCCCGGCTGGCGGCGGTGGTGCGGGTGCTGGAGTCCCGGCGCCGTGCGCTGGAGGCGGGAGACCGTCAGGCGTTGGCGGGCCTGCGCGCCCCGGGCCTGGAGGCCAACATGGGGGGAGGGGAGGCGGAGCTGGAGCGGGTGATGGAGCTCCAGCGGCGCCGTTACCGGGCGGAGACGTGGTTCCTGCGGCTCGAGCGGGACGACGCGGTGGCCACCGAGGCGTGGCGGTTGGAGGGGCAGTTGCCCTCCCGGCCCGTGGACGAGAAGGGCCAGCGCCGGTTCTCACTGATTCGCAACGGAGAGGAATTCTTGTTTTCGTCCGGTCTCATGTAGGCTAGCCATTCGCAGCAGGGCTCAGCCGGGGTGGGACGGACGGGTTGGCGGGAGGGAGGCTGAAGGCCATGGCCACACTCATCATCGAGGTCGTAGCACCGTGAGCACTCCGAGCGGATCGCCGGCGAAGACGTACGCGCTCAAGTTCATCTCCGGCAAGTACCAGGGTGGTGAGTTCCCGCTGAAGGCGGACAAGCAGATCGTCATCGGCCGCTCGAGCGAGCTGGACATGGTGCTCGTCGAGGACATGGTGTCGCGCAAGCACGCGCGCATCATGGTCAACGGGACCGGGGCGATCTCCATCGAGGACCTCGGCTCGACGAACGGCACGTTCGTCAACGGCGAGAAGGTCAAGCAGGCCACGCTCAAGGAGGGGGACCGCATCCTCATCGGCACCTCCATCCTCAAGCTCATCCTGCAGGGCGCCGGGGTGGGCGAGGTGGACGAGGTGGTGGCCAAGCAGCGGCTGGAGGAGGCCGCGGTGCAGGCGGCGCGCACCTCGACGAAGGCCTCGTCCATGACGGGGAAGATCGAGGAGATTCCGCTGCCGGACCTGCTGCAGCTCTTCCACACGTCCAAGAAGAACGGCGTGCTGGTGGTCACCAACGACCACGAGGCGAAGATCTACCTGCGCCAGGGCCGCGTGTACTACGCGGTCATCGACGAGAACCACAACCTGGGGCCGCAGAAGAGCTTCAACCGCATCATCACCTGGGAGCAGGGTGACTTCGAGCTGCGGCCGGCCGACCCCCAGGAGTTCATGGTGGAGCTGGACTCGTCGACCGAGGCGCTGCTGATGGACGCGCTGAGGCAGCTGGACGAGTACAAGCGCATCCAGAAGGATCTGCCGTCGATGGGCACGCAGCTGTCGTTGGCGATGCCGATGACGGCGCCGCTGCGCGAGCTGACGCCGGAGCTGCTGGACGTGCTGCAGCAGGTGCACAACTACGGCTCGCTGGGTGGGGTGCTGGACCACTCGGAGCAGGACGACGTGCAGGCGGCCGAGTCGGTGCTGCAACTCATCAAGCGCGACTACGTGCGCGCCAGCTAGCCACTCCTCCAATTTCGAGGTCCACTGTGTCCGAAGAGCAGAAGCCGCGCCGGCTCACCGAGCTGGCGCATTGCGCGGGTTGAGCGGCGAAAATCCGCCCCGCGGATCTGGCGCAGGTCCTGCGCCAACTGAAGACTTCGAAAGACACGAGGGCGCTGGTGGGCTTCAACACCAACGATGACGCGGCCGTGTATCGTGTGGCGCCTGGGCTGGCGCTGGTGAGCACGGTGGACTTCTTCCCGCCGGTGGTGGACGACCCGTACCAGTTCGGGGCCATCGCGGCGGCGAACGCACTGTCGGACATCTACGCCATGGGGGCCAAACCCCTGTTCGCGCTCAACCTGGTGGGCTTCCCGAAGGACCGGCCCATGGAGGAGCTGTCGCGGATCCTCGCGGGCGGCCAGGCGAAGGCGGACGAGGCGGGCATCCCCATCCTGGGAGGGCACTCCATCCAGGACCCCGAGCCGAAGTACGGGCTGGCGGTGACGGGCCAGGTGCACCCGAAGAAGGTGCTGACGAACGCCGGGGCGAAGCCGGGCGACGTGCTGATGCTGACGAAGCCCCTGGGCTCGGGTATCGCGACCACGGCCATCAAGCGCGGGGTAGCGTCCAAGGCGCTGGCGTCGCGCGTGGTGGCGCTGATGTCGGAGCTGAACAAGAAGTCCGGTGAGGTGTTCGCCTCGGGCAAGTTCAAGGTGAACGCCCTCACGGACGTGACGGGCTACGGGCTGCTCGGGCACCTGCTGGAGATGATGACGGGCGCGAAGGCGAAGGCCTTCCTGGACCTGGAGCGCATCCCCATCCTCTCGGAGGTGCCGGCGCTGGCGCAGCAGGGCGTGGTGCCGGGCGGGACGAAGTCCAACCTCGCCCACGTGGGCAAGAAGGTGCGCTTCCCCAAGGGTCTGCCCGAGGACATCCAGTGGGTGCTCGCCGACGCGCAGACGAACGGGGGCCTGCTGGCCTCGGTGCCCGCGAAGGACGTGGCCAAGGCGTACCGGGCGCTGGAGCGGGCCGGCGTGGACGTGGCCCTCATCGGCGAGGTGGGCGAGGGCCGCCCCGGCATCGAAGTCGTCGGATAGCGGGGGCCGCGCCACCTCCGGTAGCATCCGGTGCTGGCATGATGCTCCGTCTGATCGCTGTCCTCGGCTTCCTCCTCGTCCTCGGCCTGCCGGTGTCCTCACGCGCGGCCGAGCGCCCCGCGCGCATCGTGGTGGACCCGGGCCATGGCGGTGCCCAGGACGGGGCGACGAGCCCCACGGGCCTGCTCGAGAAGGACGTGTCGCTCCAGGTGGCGCGGCGGGTGCGGGAGCGCCTGGAGAAGGAGCTCGGGGCTCAGGTGCTGATGACGCGCGACGAGGACCAGTCGCTGCCCCTGCCCGAGCGGGTGGAGTTCGCCAACAAGCAGCGGCCGGACCTCTTCGTGTCCATCCACTGCAACGCGATGCCCACCCGGCGCACGCGCGCGCGCGTCCAGGGCATCGAGACGTACTTCCTCTCGGCGAGCGCCTCCAACGCCACGGCGCGGGCGGCTGCGGACCGCGAGAACGCCGAGGCCCCGGCGGCGCGAGGCGCGAGAGGGGACTCCACGCTGGCGTTCATCCTCCACGACCTGGCGCGCACGGAAGCGCACCAGGACTCCTCGCGCCTGGCGTATGCCATCCACCAGAAGCTCATCGCGGCCACGGGAGGCTCGGACCGGGGGGTGCTGCAGGCGCCCTTCTACGTGCTCAACGGCGTCGAGGCTCCCGCCGTCCTCGTCGAGATTGGCTACATCTCGCATCCGGAGGAGGGGGGCCGGCTGGGCCGCGCCGAGTACCAGGAGCGGCTCGCCACCGCCATCACCGAGGGCGTGCGGGCCTTCCTGGCCGAGGTGCGCCGGCGCGACTCCCCGAAGGGCCCGAAGGTGGCGGCTCCCGCGACGCCCTGACAGAGGGGCGCACTCCTGACGGACAGCGGGGCGGCTCGTCTGCTAGAGAGGCGGGCCCGTTTCCCCCTTCCGAGGAGCCTCCCCATGCGGTCCTTCAACCGTGGGGCGCTGGACATGCGCCCCGTCACCCTCACTCCTGGTATCACCCGTCACGCCGAGGGCTCGACCCAGGTGGAATTCGGCGATACCCGCGTGCTCGTCACCTGCTCGGTGGAGGAGAAGGTGCCGCCCCACCTGATGGGCAAGGGCTCCGGCTGGGTGACGGCCGAGTACGGCATGCTGCCGCGCTCCACTCACACCCGCTCCCCGCGTGAAGCCGCCAAGGGCAAGCAGACCGGGCGCACGCTGGAGATCCAGCGGCTCATCGGCCGCTCCATGCGCGCCGCGGTGGACCTGCCGGGCCTGGGCGTGCGCACCTTCACCCTGGACTGCGACGTCCTCCAGGCCGACGGCGGCACCCGCACCGCCTCCATCACCGGCGCCTACGTGGCCCTGGTGCTCGCCATGCGCAAGCTGCACAAGGCCGGGGTGATGTCGCGCATGCCCAAGCTCACCCCCATCGCCGCCGTGTCCGTGGGCGTGGTGAAGGGCGAGGTTCGGGTGGACCTCGACTATGACGAGGACTCCAGCGCCGACGTGGACCTGAACCTGGTGGCCACCGGCGACGGCCGCATCGTCGAAGTGCAGGGCACCGCCGAGCACCAGCTCTTCGATCGCAAGACGATGGACGCGATGCTCGACGCGGGACTGGCCACCATCCGCCAGCTCACCGAGGCCCAGCAGAAGGTGCTCGGCGCATGAAGCCCCGGCTGCTCTTCGCCACCGGCAACGCGGGCAAGCTGCGCGAGCTGCGCGGCCTCGTGGGGGACGCCGTGGAGGTGGTGTCCCTCAAGGATCTGCCGCCCATCCCCGAGCCCGAGGAGACCGGCGCCACCTTCGAGGAGAACGCCGAGCTCAAGGCCCGCGCCTACTCCGCGGCGAGCGGACTGCCGGCGCTGGCGGATGACTCGGGGCTGTGCGTGGACGCACTGGGAGGACGGCCCGGGGTTCACTCGGCGCGCTACGCCGAGGGCGACGACAAGGCGCGCTACCAGAAGCTGCTCGCCGAGCTGTCGGGCGTCCCGGACGAGAAGCGCACCGCGGCCTTCGTGTGCGCGCTCTGCCTGGTGCAGCCGGGCGGGGGCCGCGCCATCATCGAGGTGGGCCGCTGCGAGGGGCGCATCGGCCACGAGCCCCGGGGCTCCCATGGCTTCGGTTACGATCCAGTCTTCGTCCTGCCGCGGGGCAAGACGATGGCGGAGCTGACCTCCGAGGAGAAGGCGGCCATCTCTCACCGGGGCGTTGCCTTCCAGAAGATGCTGCCCCATCTCCAAGCGATGGCGGGTGGACAGCCTGCGGGTGGGTAAGCAGGTGTCAGGAACGTTTGCCTTGCGCGTCCGTTCCGGATGGTTCAACAATGTTGAACTTCATCGGGGCGTAGCGCAGCCTGGTAGCGCACCTGCCTTGGGCGCAGGGGGTCGGAGGTTCGAATCCTCTCGCCCCGATACAGCAGTACCGCGGTAACGGAGAAGACTGGGTGCCAGTAGCTCAGCTGGATAGAGCATCGGCCTTCTAAGCCGAGGGTCGTGGGTTCGAGTCCCGCCTGGCGCGCCACCATCTCCGTTGTGACAAAAGGGGCTTGAACCGTAACGGTTTCCACGGTAGGGAAGCCGCCACGTTTCAGCGCGGTTGTTTCAGCGCGAGTTGTTCGTCGTAACGGCGGCCATAGCTCAACTGGTTAGAGCGCAGGACTGTGACTCCTGAGGTTACCGGTTCGATCCCGGTTGGCCGCCCTTCTCATCCCCCGCTTTTTTGCGCCTATAGCTCAACTGGATAGAGCATCGGCCTTCGAAGCCGAGGGTTGGGGGTTCAAGTCCCTCTGGGCGCGCAGCAGCACCCCCTCTCGAGGGTGCCGCCACGCCGGGAACTCTCCCCCCTAGCGACTCAACCTCAGGCCTTCGCGTCCACCGCGGGAACGCGGCAGCGCAGCTCGGCCTCGGTCTCGAGCGCCGCGAGGTTCTCGCGCATCGGCCGGGCCCACTTCGCCTTGGGCTGCTCCATCAGCTTCTCGTGAGCCAGGTCGATCGTCTCGGCCAGCTCCTCGTCGCTGAGCTCCGAGGCCGTCTTGCCCTTGTGCGGACCGAAGGCCACCACCACCGACGAGCTCTTCAGCTTCGCCGGAGCCTCCAGGGCGGGGGCCGGCTCGGTGGCCGGAGCGGGCTCGGGGGCCTTCTCCTTGGCCTTCACGTCCTTCGCCTGGGTGTCCTTGAGGGAGTCCTTGGCGGAGTCCTTGGCCACCACGGGCTCGCGGACCTCCTTGGCGGAGGTGGCCGCGGGACGCGCCTTCACGGACTCGCGGACCGGCTCGGGTTCACGCACGGTCTCCCGGTGCGGCTCTTCCCGGTGCGGCTCCTTGGCCTGCGCCGGAGCCGGAGCGTGCTCCTTCTCCTCGCGCGCCTCACGGTGAGCCGTGGGCAGGGGAGGGAAGGACGCCTTCGCGGTGCCGGGACGCTCGTAGCCTCCGTGGGAGGACGCGGGCTCGGCCTGCGCCGGCTCGAACTCCTCGGCCGGCATCTCCTCGCGCACGTACAGGCCGCCGAAGGCCTCGGGGTACGCCTTGCGTAGCGCCGCCACGCGCGCGCACTTCTCGATCATCGTCGTGGGAATCTTGGCCCACAGCGGCGTCTGCTGGACGTAGCCCGCGAAGTCCAGCCACACCACCACCGGCAGCTTCCCATCGCGCACCACCCGCGACCAGGCTCCCACCAGGCTGCCCTTGCGCTTGGCCGGGTTGAAGCGATGCACCACCTCGCCCTTGCCCTGGTCCACGATGATCTCATCCTCGGCGTACACCGCACTCGCCTGGATGCCCTTGAAGTCCGGGAAGCGCTCCGCGCGCGCCAGCATTCCCGCCTCGGAGGGCTGGAACTCGTAGCGCGTCACCCAATTGGGCTTCTCCCGGTTGCCCGCGTTCTGCCGGCGGGCCACGCAGAAGGCCTCCTTCAGCAACGGGTCCAACCCGGAGCGCTTGCACTGCTCGATGAAGAGGGCGAACTCGTCCTCCCCGATGCCTCGGGGGCAGATGGTCCGCTTGATGAGTTCCACGCGCTCGGAGCTCCACTGGCTCGACGCGGTTTCCGCCTTGTTGTGTGCTTCCATGCCGCTGCTCTGTCTCCGCCTGCGAAAAGGGCGAACGACCTCCGTCCGCCCGCACCTCGGGGAGGATTCAACCCTGGACGGCGTGCTTTGGCATCCCGATACTGAACACCTGTCCAGCGCCAGCTCGGAGGGCAGGCGGGCTCAGCTCAGTGGCTCTGTCAGGGACTCTGGAGGGGTTGCGCGGGGGTCCGAAAAAAAGCATTTGACGTGGGCCGCGTCGCACCGTACAAGCCGTCCCCGTCGACGCGCGGTGACGAACCGCACGGCGCACAAGAGTCGGGAGCGTAGCTCAATTGGTAGAGCAATGGACTCTTAATCCATAGGTTGTGGGTTCGATTCCCTCCGCTCTCACAGACCGGGGCCCCTTCAGCGATGAGGGGGCCCCGGTTCCTTTTTGGGGTCCTGGATTCGCGTGCGCCGGGCCCCCGTTTTCGGGTTACAACGCACGGTCAGCCCCCGGGCGGGTGGCGAAACTGGTAGACGCGCCAGACTTAGGATCTGGTACCGCAAGGTGTGAGGGTTCGAGTCCCTCCTCGCCCACTCCGGCCATTTCGCGTTGACCGGATCGGACCTATCTCCTAAACGCGCACGTCCCACATCGTCAGTTCTTCACCCATTCGACACGCCGGCGTCCACGGTGCGCCCGGCGCGAGCGAGGCATCCCCATGAAGGTCCAGATCGAGGAGCTCTCTCCCATCGAGAAGAAGCTCTCCATCGAGGTCGAGAACTCCCGCGTGACCGAGGAGCTCACCCGGGCGTACAACGCGCTCGCCAAGCAGGTGAAGCTGCCCGGCTTCCGTCAGGGCAAGGTTCCCCGCCGCATCCTCGAGCAGCGCTACCGGGAGCAGGTGGAGGACGAGGTCATCCAGCGCGTGATGCAGAGCGCCTGGCAGGAGGCCGCCCGGGAGCACAAGGTGGACGCCGTGGCCCCGCCCCAGGTGACCAACAACTCCGGCCTCAAGGCCGATGCCCCCTTCACCTTCGAGGCGCGCGTCGAGGTGAGGCCCAAGGTGGAGGCCAAGGACTACCAGGGCCTGCCGCTCACCCGCTCCGACACCAAGGTCGAGGACAAGGACGTGGACGACCGGCTGACCCAGCTCCGGGAGAGCATGGCCCGGCTGGAGCCCGTGGAGGGCCGTGACACGGCGCAGATGGGCGACTTCGCCACCGTGGACTACGTGGCCACCGTGGACGGCAAGGACTTCCCCGGCAGCAAGGCCGATGACGTGACGGTGGAGCTGGCCGCCGGCGAGCTGGTGGAGTCCAACGTGGCCGCCCTCGAGGGCACCAAGGTGGGCGAGGCCAAGGAGCTGGACTACTCCTTCCCCGCCGACTACCGGGTGGAGGACGTCAAGGGCAAGACGGCCCGCTTCAAGTTCACCGTCAAGGGCTTGAAGAAGAAGGTCATCCCCGAGCTCAACGACGACTTCGCCAAGGAGACGGGCGAGGCCCAGTCGCTCGAGGAGCTGCGCGGGAAGATCCGCGCGGACCTGGAGCAGGGCAAGCGCAACAAGGCCCAGGGCGAGGAGCGCGACGCGCTGCTCAAGGCCCTCATCGAGCGCAACGCCTTCGAGGTGCCCAAGGCGATGGTGGAGCGCACCATCGACAACATGCTGGAGAACCGGCTGCGCGCCATGGCCCGCATGGGCATGGACCCGCGCCAGCTCAACCTGGACTTCAACCGGCTGCGCGAGGACCTGCGTGAGGAGGCCACCAAGGAGGTGAAGGGGGCGCTGCTCATCGAGGCCATTGCTCAAAAGGAGAACATCCAGGCCAGCGACGCCGACGTGGAGAAGAAGCTCGAGGAGCTCGCCCAGGAGGCCAAGCAGGACATCTCCGTCGTCCGCAAGTACTTCAAGGGCCCGGAAGAGCGTCAGGGGTTGAGCCTCCGACTCCGCGAAGAAAAGACGATTGAATTCCTGAAGGGTCAGGCGAAGTATTCCTAGGAGTTCTTCCTTAGACCCTTCGCGAGGTTGTCATGCCCTTCATGCCCGTTCCCTACGTCATCGAGCAGACCCACCGTGGGGAGCGCTCGTACGACATCTACAGCCGGCTCCTGAAGGACCGGATCGTCATGCTGGGAACGGAGATCGACGATGACGTCGCCAACGTCATCGTCGCCCAGCTCCTGTTCCTGGAGTCCGAGGACCCGGACAAGGACATCAACCTCTACATCAACTCGCCCGGTGGTTCCGTGACGGCCGGTTTGGCCATCTACGACACCATGCAGTACGTGAAGCCGCAGGTGTCCACCATCTGCGTGGGCCAGGCGGCTTCCATGGGCGCGGTGCTGCTGCTGGCCGGGGCCAAGGGCAAGCGCTACGCCCTGCCCAGCTCGCGCATCATGATCCACCAGCCGCTGGGTGGGGTGCGCGGGCAGGCCACGGACATCGAGATCCAGGCCAAGGAAATCCTCCGCATGCGGGCCAAGCTCAACGAGCTCATCGTCAAGCACACCGGCCAGCCGATCGAGCGTGTGGAGAAGGACACGGATCGCGACTACTTCATGGGGGCGATGGAGGCCAAGGCGTACGGCATCCTCGACGAGGTGCAGAACCCCCGGAAGGTGCTGACGCCGCCCCCGGGCGAGCGCACCAACAAGTAGGCGCCCCCTCGCGGGGCATACGGGCCGGAGCCGCGGGGAATGCTGCACCGCGTCTCCGGCTTCTGTTTTCTGCGCTTGTCGTTTTGGGCTGTTAAGTATCCAGCAGGTGCGTGGACGCCCCGGACAGGGGCTGACTAGATTGGTTCAAAGGCAGGGGGGCGGGCCGGTTGGGGAGCGCACCTCCAGGCAGTTGCAGCGAGGGCAAACATGGCGGGTAAGAACGTGGAGAAGCGAGACAACCAGTCCCTCTGCTGTTCGTTCTGCGGCAAGTCGCAGAAAGAGGTGAAGAAGCTCATCGCGGGACCGACG
Source organism: Archangium gephyra (assembly GCF_042230915.1). Lineage (GTDB taxonomy): Bacteria > Myxococcota > Myxococcia > Myxococcales > Myxococcaceae > Archangium > Archangium gephyra_B. Next base: position 3,335,207 of record NZ_CP102578.1, read on the forward strand.
GTCTACATCTGCGACGAGTGCATTGGACTGTGCAACGACATCATCGCGGAGGAGATCGACCGCGAGGAGACCAAGGACACGAAGCTGAGGATTCCTCGGCCCAGTGAGATCAAGGCCATCCTCGACGAGTACGTGATCGGCCAGGAGCGCGCGAAGAAGACGCTCTCGGTGGCGGTGCACAACCACTACAAGCGCATCGAGTCCAAGGTGGCCATGGACGACGTGGAGCTGCAGAAGAGCAACATCCTTCTGCTGGGCCCCACGGGCAGCGGCAAGACGCTGCTGGCGCAGACGCTGGCGCGCATCCTCAACGTGCCCTTCACCATCGCGGACGCCACGTGCCTCACCGAGGCCGGCTACGTGGGTGAGGACGTCGAGAACATCATCGTCAACCTGCTCCAGGCCGCCGACCACGACATCGAGCGGGCCCAGCGCGGCATCGTCTACATCGACGAGATCGACAAGATCGCCCGCAAGTCGGAGAACCCGTCCATCACCCGCGACGTGTCGGGCGAGGGCGTGCAGCAGGCGCTGCTGAAGATCATCGAGGGTACCGTCGCCAACGTGCCGCCGAAGGGGGGCCGCAAGCACCCGCAGCAGGAGTTCCTGCAGGTGGACACGACGAACATCCTCTTCATCTGCGGCGGCGCGTTCGGCGGGCTGGAGCAGGTCATCGAGCGGCGGCTGGGCGGCCGCAGCCTGGGCTTCGGCGCGGACATCCAGTCCAAGAAGCAGCGCAACCTCACCGAGCTGCTCAAGCAAGTGGAGCCGGAGGATCTGCTGAAGTTCGGCATGATTCCGGAGTTCATCGGCCGTCTGCCGATTGTCACGGCGCTCGAGGAGCTGGACGAGCCGGCGCTGGTGAACATCCTCAGCCAGCCGAAGAACGCGCTGACGAAGCAGTACAAGAAGCTCTTCGAGCTGGACGGCATCTCGCTGAAGTTCACGGACGGGGCGCTCAAGGCGATTGCCTCCGAGGCCATCCGTCGCAAGGCGGGAGCGCGCGGCCTGCGCTCCATCCTGGAGAGCGCGATGCTGGACGTGATGTACGAGCTGCCCTCGCGCAAGACGGCACGCGAGGTGGTGATCTCCGAGGAGGTCATCCTCAAGAAGAGCGAGCCGGTGGTGCTCCACTCCCAGGACAACAAGGAGACGGAGCCCAAGAAGGAGAGCGCGTAGGTGCCCACTGTCCCCTCTCCCCCCGGGAGAGGGACGGGGTGAGGGTGCCACGGGCCCCGAGCTGAGCCCGTGCCCCACCGCGCGTCACGGACGCCCCCGCCAGTCCCGCACTTTTCGTGGGACGGACGGGGGCGTTGCCTTATCTGCTGTCCCACGCATGGAGACGAAGCGGATGAATCAACCGGCCACGAGGGTGGAGGCGGTGGTGGACACCCTGCACGGGGTGGAGGTGGCGGACCCGTACCGTTGGCTCGAGGACGAGAAGTCCCCCGAGGTACAGGCGTGGATGAAGGCCCAGGACGCCTTCACCCGGGAGCAGCTCGCCCGGTTCCCCGGCCGCGAGGCCCTGCGCCAGCGCTACACGGAGCTCTTCTACGTGGAGTCCCTGTCCGCGCCGGCCGTCCGCGGGGAGCGCTACTTCTACGTCCGCACGCACAAGGACAAGGAGAAGGCCGTCCTCTACTGGCGTGAGGGGGAGAAGGGCGAGGAGCGCGTCCTGCTGGACCCGAACACCTGGAGCCCGGACGGCACGGTGTCGTTGGGCATGTGGGCGCCCTCGTGGGATGGCCGGAAGCTGGCCTTCAGCCGCAAGCCGAACGCGGCGGACGAGGCCATCCTCCACGTGCTGGACGTGGACACGGGGAAGTGGAGCGAGGTGGACGTCATCGAGGGGGCCAAGTACGCCTCCCCGAGCTGGACGCCGGACAACCAGTCCTTCTACTACGCGTGGCTGCCCACGGACCCGTCCATCCCCGTGTCCGAGCGGCCCGGCTACACCGAGCTGCGACTGCACCGGCTGGGCACGGACCCGAAGACGGACGCGCTGGTGCACCCGCGCACGGGGGACCCGAAGACGTTCCTCAACGGGGGCGTCAGCCGGGACGGCAAGTACCTCTTCGTCTACATCACCCGCGGCTGGAGCGAGAACGACGTCTGGTGGAAGCGGGTGGGGGAGAAGGACTTCCGCCTGCTGGTGAAGGGCGAGGGGGCCAAATACGGGGTGGACGTCTGGGATGACTGGTTCTACGTGCTCACCGACGAGGGCGCGCCCATGGAGCGCGTCTTCAAGGTGTCTCCCGAGCGGCCCGAGCGCTCGGCGTGGAGGGAGCTCGTCCCCGAGGACCCCACGGCGGCGCTGCAGGGCATCAACATCGTGGGCGGCCACCTGGCGCTCGCCTACCTGAAGGACGCCACCACGCGGGTGAAGCTGGTGACGCTGGAGGGCCAGCCGGTGCGCGACGTGGCGCTGCCGGGCGTGGGCGCGGCGAGCAACCTCTTCGGCCTGGAAGACCGCGACGAGGCCTGGTTCGTCTTCAGCTCCTTCAGCACCCCGCCGCAGGTCTACAAGACGTCCGTGGCCAGCGGGCGGGTGGAGCTGTGGGCCCGGGTGGACCTGCCCATCCAGCCGGAGCGCTACACGGTGGAACAGGCCTTCTACCGCTCGAAGGACGGCACGCGGGTGCCCCTCTTCCTCGTGTACCGCAAGGACCTGAAGAAGAACGGGGACAACCCGACCCTGCTCAACGGCTACGGCGGCTTCAACGTGAGCATGCTGCCGTCGTTCCGCTCCAGCATCTACCCGTGGCTGGACGCGGGGGGCGTGTACGCGGTGGCCAACCTGCGCGGGGGAGGGGAGTACGGGAAGGCCTGGCACGAGGCCGGCCGCCTGGACCGCAAGCAGAACGTCTTCGACGACTTCCACGCGGCGGCCGAGTTCCTCATCCGCGAGGGCTACACCCGGCCCGAGAAGCTGGCCATCTCCGGCGGCAGCAACGGCGGCCTGCTGGTGGGGGCCGCGATGACCCAGCGCCCGGAGCTGTTCGGGGCGGTGGTGTGCCAGGTGCCCCTGTTGGACATGGTGCGCTACCACCTGTTCGGCAGTGGCAAGACGTGGATTCCGGAGTACGGCACGGCGGAGCAGCCGGAGGACTTCCGGGTGCTGCACGCCTACTCGCCCTACCACCGCGTGAGGGCGGGCGTGCGCTACCCGGCCCTCCTGATGATGGCCGCGGACCACGACGACCGGGTGGACCCCCTGCATGCCCGGAAGTTCGTGGCCCGGGTGCAGAACGCGGGACACGCCGCGCCCGCCCTGCTACGTATCGAAGCCAACGCCGGACACGGCGGGGCGGACCAGGTGGCCAAGGCCATCGAGTCCAGCGTGGACCTCTACAGCTTCCTTTTCGAAGTACTTGGCGTGCAGGCGGGCGGCACTGCATCCGCTGCGAACGCAAATCGGGCCCGCTAAACCAGCGACCGGACACCCGATGGCCCCTAGGGTGTTCCCTTGCTTGCAGGCCAACGTTCCCCATCTTTCACGCGGGGAACGGCCGCCGGAGGGGCCGTGTTATAGAGACCGTCTTACCTGCTCGTACTCTCGGTGTGCGGGCGGGCAACTTTACCAGGGGCTTGCAACCTAGGGTGGCAAGCAGGCAGGTGGCGAATACATGTTCTTCGGACGAGACGACAAGAGGGATGCCCAGAAGCGTGGGAGCACCGTACCGCTCCTCCCGCTGCGGGACATCATCGTGTTTCCGCACATGGTGGTCCCGCTGTTCGTCGGCCGGGAGAAGTCCATCGCGGCGCTGAAGGACGCGATGGCCCACAAGGGCCCCGACGACAAGGCCGTCATCCTCCTGGCCGCCCAGAAGAAGGCCAAGACGAATGACCCGACAGCGGAGGACATCTTCCACTTCGGCACCATCGGCCACGTCATCCAGCTCCTCCCCCTGCCCGATGGCACGGTGAAGGTGCTCGTGGAAGGCGTGCGGCGCGCGCGCGTGAAGAAGTTCATGCCCAACGACGCCTTCTTCATGGTGGAGGTGGAGGAGGTCGAGGAGCAGAGCGAGAAGTCCGTGGAGCTCGAGGCGCTCGTGCGCAGCGTGCACTCGGTCTTCGAGGCCTTCGTCAAGCTCAACAAGCGGATTCCACCCGAGATGCTCATGCAGGTGGCGAGCATCGACGACCCGGCGCGCCTGGCTGACACCATCGTCGCCCACCTGTCGCTCAAGCTGAACGACAAGCAGGCGCTGCTCGAGACGGAGAGCCCGGCCAAGCGGCTGGAGAAGCTCTACGAGCTGATGCAGGGTGAGATCGAGATACTGCAGGTCGAGAAGAAGATCCGCACCCGCGTCAAGAAGCAGATGGAGAAGACCCAGAAGGAGTACTACCTGAATGAGCAGATGCAGGCCATTCAGAAGGAGCTGGGTGAGCGCGACGAGTTCAAGAACGAGATCCAGGAGATCGAGGAGAAGCTCAAGAACAAGCGGATGAGCAAGGAGGCCACGCTCAAGGTCAAGAAGGAGCTCAAGAAGCTCCGGATGATGAGCCCGATGAGCGCCGAGGCCACCGTCGTGCGCAACTACATCGACTGGATCATCAGCCTGCCCTGGTACGAAGAGACCCAGGATCGGCTGGATGTGGTCGAGGCCGAGCGGGTGCTCAACGAGGACCACTACGGCCTCAAGCGCCCCAAGGAGCGCATCCTCGAGTACCTGGCCGTGCAGCAGCTGGTGAAGAAGCTCAAGGGCCCCGTGCTCTGCTTCGTGGGGCCTCCGGGCGTCGGCAAGACGTCGCTGGCTCGCTCCATCGCCCGCGCCACCGGCCGCAAGTTCGTCCGGCTGTCCCTGGGCGGCGTGCGGGACGAGGCCGAGATCCGCGGCCACCGGCGCACGTACATCGGCGCCATGCCGGGCAAGCTCATCCAGTCGCTCAAGAAGGCGGGCAGCAACAACCCCGTCTTCCTGCTCGATGAGATCGACAAGATGTCCACCGACTTCCGTGGCGACCCGAGCGCGGCGCTGCTGGAGGTGCTGGACCCCGAGCAGAACCACAACTTCAACGACCACTACCTCGACCTGGACTACGACCTGTCGAAGGTGATGTTCATCTGCACCGCGAACACGATGCACAACATCCCCGGTCCTCTGCAGGACCGCATGGAGGTCATCCGGATCGCGGGGTACACCGAGCCCGAGAAGCTCAACATCGCGCGGCGCTACCTGATCCCCAAGGAGCAGGAGGCCAACGGGCTCGCGGACCTGAAGATCGACATCACCAGTGACGCGCTGCGGACCATCATCCACCGCTACACGCGTGAGTCCGGGGTGCGCTCGCTGGAGCGTGAGATCGGCGGCGTGTACCGGAAGATCGCCCGCGACATCCTGAAGAACGGCCGGCGCGACATCGTGGTCGACCGCAAGCAGGCGATGAAGTACCTGGGCACCCCGCGCTTCCGCTACGGCGTGGCCGAGCGCGAGGACCAGGTGGGCATCGTCACCGGTCTGGCCTGGACGGAGATGGGAGGAGAGATCCTCACCACCGAAGCCACGGTCATGCCGGGCAAGGGCAAGCTCATCATCACCGGCAAGCTGGGCGAGGTGATGCAGGAGTCGGCCCAGGCGGCCATGTCGTACGTGCGGACCCGGGCCGAGCGCTTCGGCATCGACCGCAAGATGTTCGAGAACTACGACATCCACGTGCACCTGCCCGAGGGCGCCATCCCGAAGGACGGTCCGTCGGCCGGTGTGACCATGTGCACCGCGCTCGTGTCCGCGCTCACCCGCATCCAGGTGCGCAGGGACGTGGCCATGACGGGTGAAATCACCCTGCGCGGCCGGGTGCTGCCCATCGGCGGCTTGAAGGAGAAGACCCTGGCCGCCCACCGCGCGGGCATCAAGACGGTCCTCATCCCGAAGGCCAACAAGAAGGACCTGAAGGACATCCCGAAGAAGATCCGCTCCCAACTGCGCATCGTGCCCGTGGAGTTCGTGGACGACGTGCTGCGCGAGGCCCTCCTCCTGGAGAAGCCCGAGGAGTTCGGCCGCAAGGATCAGGCGAAGTCCTCGGATGCCCATCCCGCCCCCGGAGGCGTTTCGGCGCCGGCGTAGCGGTCTCGGGTTGAGAGCGTGAAGTGATTCGCGGGCTCCAGGGACTCCCCCTGGGGCCCGCTGTCTTTTCGTGGGGCAACCAGGGATGCGAGGCACCCTCACCCCGTCCCTCTCCCGGCGGGCGAGGGGAGGGGGGCGCACTCCGCACCCCATGGGCCTCGGTTGCGCGATACAACCCCCGTCCGGTGGCTCCCCTCGCGCGCTCACTCGCCTTGATGCTCGTCCTGGTCCTCGTGGCCGGAGGCTGCGGCCGCTGCGGCTTCCAACCCGACCCCGGCGTCAAGGTCGTCGTCCCCGCGATGCCCACCACGCTCGACTGGAGCTACTCCGACCCCCACAGCTGGGCCAACTACCCCGTCATGCTCGCCACCCAGCGCGGGCTCACCACGCTCGCGCCGGACCACTCCGTCCAGCCCGCGCTCGCCGAGCACTGGGAGCGCTCCCTCACCTCCAACGGCCAGGAGGTCTACACCTTCCACCTCCGCCAGGACGTGCGCTGGTCCGACGGCGTCACCCCCCTCACCGCCCAGGACTTCGTCACCGGCTGGCACCGCGCCCTCCAGGGCCGCGAGCGCGGGGAGCTGACCGACCTCGCCGGTGCCGACGAGGTGCTCGCCCTCCAGGAGAAGGGCGCTCCCCGCGAGCAGCTCGAGGCCGCCCTCGCCCGTACCGGCATCGAGGCGCTCGGCCCGCACATCCTCCGCGTCACCCTGACCCGCCCGCGCAACTACTTCCTCGCGCGCCTCGCCAACGTCTACCTCTTCTTTCCCACGCCCTCCGCCGTCCTCGCCGGCAAGTCCGAGGAAGCGGTGCGCGACTACTTCGACCGGCCTCGCGACGGCCATCCCCTGGCGCTCGGCCCCTACCGCGTCGAGAGCTGGGACCGCGCGGGCGAGCGCGTGCGGCTCGTCCACAACCCGCACTCCGCCTTCCAGCCCCCGCTCGGCCCTGGCGAGCGTCCCGCGCCCGTGCTCACCCTCCTCAAGTCGGAGATCGGCCCCGCCCTCTACGAGCGCGGCCGGGTGGACTTCGTCTTCGTGGACAGCGCCGTGGCGCTCCAGGGCCGCCGCCCGGACGACCTCCAGCGCGAGCCGCTCCTCTCCACCTACTTCCTCGCCTTCAACACCGAGCGCCCCCCGCTCGACCGGCCCGAGGTGCGCCGCGCCCTCGCCCGCGCCATCGATCGCGAGGCCCTCATGGCGGGCCTGCTCCCCGCCGCGCGCCCCAGCCACGTGCTGCTCCCGCCCGAGCTGCCCGGGGCCGCCTCGCCCGAGGAGGCCGCGCGCCTGCCCCACTTCGACCCCCAGCGCGCCCGCGCGGAGCTCGCCGGAGCCCCCGGGCTGGACCGGCCGCTGCGGCTCGTCTACCGCTCGGGAGACTCCTTCGTGCCCGAGGTGGCCATCGCCGAGCGCCTCGCCGCGCAGCTCGCCGCGGTGGGTGTGAAGGTGACGCTGGATGCGCGCTCGGACTTCTCCGCTGAGGTGGCCCGCCGCTCCGCCGAGGGCCCTCGCGCCTATGACATGTACCTGCGCCGCCTGGGCGCGGACTACGCGCACCCCAACACCTTCTTCACCCTCTTCGAGCGCAACGGGCTCCACCAGACGGGCTGGGAGACGCAGCAGGGCGGCGAGCCCATGGACCGCTTCGAGCGGCTGCTCGACGCGGCCGATGCCGAGCCCGACGAGGCCCGCTCGCGCGCCCTCTACGGCCAGGCCCAGGCGGTGCTCCTCGACGAGATGGCCGTCATCACGCCCCTCTACCACCCGGACCGCTACTTCCGGACGCGCGCCTCCCTGCACGGCGTGGACGTGGACCCCTTCAACTTCCTCTCCCTGCGCGAGCTGCGCCTGGGCGGGACTCCCGCGGAGGTGCGCTGAGCCATGCCCCCCGCGCTCCTGCGTCTCGGCCGGCAGCTGGTGCTCGTGCCCATCGTCGCCATCGCGTCCTATTTCCTCATGGCCGCGCTGCCCCTCACCACCGAGGACGATACCAAGCGGCAGGTGGCCCCCGAGGTGCTCGCGTCCTACCGGAGGGACCTCGGCCTGGGGCAGCCGCTCGGCTTCCTCCGCCCCTGGGAGAAGCTCTTCCGCGGCGAGCGGCTGGGCACCAGCGCCCAGGGCATCACCGGGGACGAGCTGCTGTGGAAGCTCTCCGGCAGCGTGGGCGTGGGGCTGGTGGCCCTGGTGCTCGCGCTCGGGTGGGCCCTGGCCTTCGCGCTGCTGCGCGCCCGCTGGCGGCGTGGCCGGCTCTCCGTGCTCGCGGACGCGCTGCCCGCCGCGGCCTTCGGTACCCCCGTTTTCATCCCCGCGCTGCTGCTCGCGCCCGCCGTGGTGGAGCGCGGCCACCTGCTGCCCGAGCTGAGCGCCGCGCTCGTCATCTCCGTCTGGCCGGGCATCTTCCTCGGCACCCTGGTGGCGGACGCGCTCGACACCGAGCTGTCCCGCGACTACGTGCGCACCGCGCTCAGCAAGGGCCTGTCCCGCCGCGCCGTGCTGTGGCGCCACGTGCTGCCCAACGTCCTGCCCGCGCTGCTCGACGCCGTGGGCCCCGTGGCCACCGCGCTGCTCGCCGGCTCCTTCGCCGCCGAGCGCGTCTTCGGCCTGCCGTACTTCGGCCAGCTCTACGTCCTCGCCGTGCTGCAGAAGCAGGTGGCCGTCGTCGTGGTGGCCACCACCGTCTTCGCCTCGCTGCTCGTCCTCGTGGGCCTCGCGGTGGAGCTCGTGCGGCTCCTCGTGGACCCGCGTGCCCGGGAGGCCCGCTCATGAGCGCTCCCCGCATTCCCACGCGCGCCTGGGTGGGCCTCGTGCTGCTGGTGGGCCTGGGCCTCGCCAGCTGGCTCGCCGGCCGTGTCTTCCCCGAAGCGCTCGCCCGCACCTGCCCCCTGGGCATGGATCCCACCCACCCGGACCGCACCGTGTGCGAGCTGGCCTTCGGCGGCCTCTGGGTCTCCCTGGCCATCGGCCTCACCGCCGGGGCCCTGTCCACCGTGCTGGGGCTCGGCGTGGCCATGAGCGCCCGGGCGGCGGGCGGCACGGTGGAGCACTGGATATTGCGTGCGGTGGACGCCGTCTTCGCGCTGCCGGACGTGCTGGTGGTGATGGTGCTCCAGCTGGCTGGACAGTCGATGCTGGACGCGGGCCACGCGGGCGGCTTGGGCCCCTTCGGCCTCATGGTGGTGTCCCTGGCCCTGGTGGGCTGGGCGGGCCCGGCGCGCATGTTCCGCAATCGCCTGGCCACCCTGGAGGGCCAGGAGTTCATCGCCGCCTCGCGTGCCTTGGGCGCCGGCCGCTGGCACCTGCTGCGTGTCCACCTCTGGCCCGCGCTGCGCCCCTTCGTGCTCGCCGTCTTCCTCAGCCGCCTGCCGACCGCCATCCTCACCGAGTCCACCGTCAGCTTCTTCGGCATCGCCCGGATGGAGCCCATGTCGCTCGGCCGCTACCTCGGTACCAGCTACGCGGCCCTCATCTACGAGGGCGGCGCCCGCGTGGTGCTGCCCGCTTGGGGCCTGCTCGTCCTGCTCGTGCTTGGCGCCTCGCTCTCCTCTCAGGCACTCGGGGCAGGGACGCGCCGCGCCTGAGGGGAGCGGCGGTTCACCCTTCCAGCCGATGCGAGTGTGGAATTGCGGGCAGTGGGGTGTCCGTTGGCACCACACGAACCCCCACTCCCGGAAGGTTGCCATGTCCATCGTCAACGAGGAGCTTCCGATCGCCACGGGTCATGCCCGCTCCAAGACCCGGGACGATGACAACCTGAAGCTGGAACCCGTCCGCGGCACCGTCCTCATCGTCGAGGACGACCCGGCCCACCGCGAGCTGCTGGTGGAGCTGCTCACGCAGTGGGGCTACGCACCGCTCCCCGTCGGCAGCGCCGAGGAGGCCGAGTTCGCCGTGCGCAACAAGCGCATGGACGCGGCCATCGTGGACGTCTTCCTGCCCGGGCGCAGCGGCACCAACCTCATGGCCCGCCTGCGCGAGAAGTTCCCCCAGGCCGTGCTCATCGGCGTGAGCGCCATGAGCGATGCGTCCATGGCCCGCAAGTGCAAGGGGCTGGGGGCGGATCTGTTCATCGGCAAGCCGCTGGCGCCCGAGAAGCTGGCCCAGGCGCTCCAGTCCCGGCACACCAGCTGGCACTGAGCTGGACCCCGGTCCAGGGCGGGTACGATTCGGTTGCGCGGACGGTGGGAAGGGCCGACACTTCCCTCTGTGCAGACACTCGCTCCTGGCCTCCTGGTGGCCACGCCACAACTGACGGACTCGAACTTCCGCCGCTCGGTCATCCTCATGCTCGAGCACAGTGAGGGCGGGTCCATGGGCATCATCATCAACCGCGGTGCGTCGCTGACGTTGGGGGAGCTGGCCAAGAACCAGTCCCTCGACATCGCCCCCGAGCGGATGAACCAGCCCGTCTTCATGGGCGGCCCCGTGGAGAACCACCGCGGCTTCGTCCTCCACGACGACGAGAGCGTGCAGGAGAAGCACGAGGTGGTACCCGGCCTCTTCCTGAGCCTCACCCTGGACTCGCTCGGGCCCCTCTTGAAGGACCCGTCCGCCCACCTGCGCTTCTGCCTGGGCTATGCCGGCTGGGGCGCCCAGCAGCTGGAGAGTGAGCTGTCCTCCGGCTCCTGGCTCTATGCCGAGGCCTCCGCCCGGCCTGTGCTAGAGGGGGACCCCGGAATGCTCTGGGAGAACTCGCTCAAGAGCATGGGCGTGGATCCCGCGATGCTCCTGAAGGGGAAGGGACTGAACTGATGCTTGATCCAAATGCCATCCGCGAGCGGATTGTTGGCGCGCTGCCGGGCTCGGAGGTGGACGTGCGCGACACCACGGGGACCGGAGACCACTTCGAGGCGCGGGTGGTGAGCCCCGCCTTCGCCGGCAAGTCCATGGTGGAGCAGCACCAGCTGGTGTATGCGCCGCTGCAGGATTGGCTGAAGACCGGCGAGCTGCACGCGCTGGCGCTGAAGACCTATTCGCCCGAACAGTGGAAGAAGTTCGGCAATCGCTGACGAGGTAATCGAATGATGACTCCAGAGCTGAAGGCACGTTTCGACGAGGAGATCCGCAACAACCAGATCGTCCTCTTCATGAAGGGCAACGCGATGTTCCCGCAGTGCGGCTTCTCCGCGCGCGCGTTGCAGATTCTGCAGCAGCACGGGAAGGTGCACACGGTGGACGTGCTGGCCGATCCCGAGGTGCGCCAGGGCATCAAGGAGTACAGCAACTGGCCCACGATTCCCCAGGTGTTCATCAACGGGAAGTTCGTGGGGGGCTCGGACATCCTCATGGAGCTGGAAGAGCGCGGCGAGCTGGCGGAGATGGTCGCCAGCAAGGGCGCGTAACTCCCCTGGCCGTGGCGACAGCAACACCGCGCACCGCCGACGAGACGTCCGCTCCCGAGGCGCCGGCCGAAGCCCCGGCGCCCGTGGGCCCGCTGGGGCTCGTCTCCGAGGCGCCGGCCGCCGTTTCTCCTGAGGACTCAGCCGAGACGGAGAAGGCGCCCACCCTGAAGCAGCGGGTGCGGGACTTCCGCGCCCGCCACGCGAAGTGGGAGCTGGCGCTCTTCTTCTTCGCGAGCTTCGCCTACGACATCGCCACGCTGCGGCGCATCGACAACTGGTTCGTGCTCACCAAGCAGGGCCTGTTCCTGGGTGTGCTGGGCCTGCTGCTGCTGGTGGAGCTGCGCTGGAGCTGGGGCACGGAGCCGCCGCGGTGGCTGGCCCGGGTGTGGCGCTTCCGCGAGGACGCGCTGCACTTCTTCCTCGGCGGCCTGCTCAGCCCCTACACCCTCTTCTATTTCAAGAGCGCGTCCGGACTGACGGCGTTCCTGTTCCTCGCGGGCGTCTTCGGGCTGCTGGTGGCCAACGAGCTGCCGCGCTTCCGGGCGCTGGGGCCCGTGGTGCGCGTGGGGCTCTTCAGCTTCTGCCTCACCTCGTACTTCGCCTACCTGCTGCCCGTGGTGCTCGGCTACTACAGCGGCACGCTGTTCATGGCCGCCGTGGGCCTGGCCTGCGCGGTGACGCTGCTCCTCACCCCGCTGGTTCGGGCGTGGAGCCGGGACGGGCGGCGCACGCTGCGGCACGTGGCGTTGCCGGGGCTCGGCGTCCAGGCGCTGCTCGTCGGGCTGTACCTGCTCAAGGCCATTCCCCCGGTGCCGCTGTCCATGCTCGCGAGCGGCATCTACCACGGCGTGGAGGTGGTGAAGGGGACCAAGGGCCGGGACTACCGGCTGCTCCACGAGCGCGCCGAGTGGCGGCTGTGGGAGCGCGGGGACCAGGACTTCCGCGCGCGCGCCGGGGACCGGGTCTACTTCTTCGCCAGTGTCTTCGCCCCCACGAGCTTCAAGCCCCAGCGCGCGGGAGACCGGGGCACCCAGCTCGTCATCCGCTGGTACCACGATGATCCGGAGAAGGGCTGGACGCAGTACCACGCCTATGACGACCTGTACCTGGAGCAGGGCGGGCGCGAGCAGGGCTTCCGCACCTTCGCGTACGTGACGAATCCTCGGCCCGGCGACTGGCGCGTCTCCATGGAGACCGAGGACGGACGGGAGATCGGCCGCCTGTCCTTCACGGTGACTCCCGATGACGCCTCGGCGCCGCGCGAGTTCAAGGTGGACGCGGGGTGATGATGCGCTCCGCCCTCCTGGCGCTCCTGGTGCTGGTGGGCCTTCCCGGCCTCGCGCGGGCCCAGCCCGTGACGCCGTACCACCCCCGGATCGCGGGCGTGCCCCTGTCCTGCAAGTCCTCCCAGGGCGTGCCGGTGGCCTTCGTGCCGAACACCTCGCTCGCCGATGTCGGCCTGTGGTTCCCCGGGTGGCCCGGTGTTCCCGCGCACGTCGAGTACAACCCCGGCCTGCTGGCGCGGCTGCCACCCGGAGCGCAGCTCTTCTGGTTCGGCCATGCGTGCGCGCACGCGGTGACAGGAAACACCGGCAGTGAAGAGGGCGCGGACTGCGCGTCCGTCCAACTCCTGAAGCGGGAGGGGCGCATGTCGCGCGCGCAGGTGGGCGAGCTCCAGTCCTACTTCCTGAACGCGCCTACGGTGGTGCAGTGGGGCCATCGGCCAGGGCCCGCACGCGTGCAGCGGCTGCTCGCCTGCTACGACCAGGCGCCTTCGAAACCCAAGAGTTGAGCCAGATGTCTTCCGGTGGATGCCGCGGCCTTCGGGCAGGCCGCGCGCGAGCAGGAAGGCTGGAGGCCTCCCAACACGTGCGATAGCGTCGTCCTCCTTGCCCCCCACCCAGACCTCCCCTCCCGGCGCCCGGCGCTCGGCTGTCTTCAGCCTGCGCACGCGCGTGGGACTGGTGGTGTGCCTCTTCGCCGTCATGGCCGTCACGGGCGTGGGAGTGGTGGCGGGGTACCTGGCCGAGCAGGACGTGGATGTGCGCGTGGGCGAGGGGCTGGCCACGGTGGCGCAGTTGCTCGCCGAGCGGACGCAGGCGCAGCTGAACGTGCACCTGGAGCAGGTGAGGATGCTCGCCGAGCTGGAGCGCCAGGGGTTGATGCCCGAGGGGCTCGAGGCGCGGCGCGTCCTGCTCGAGGCGCTGCAGCACGGCACCCCGGACTTCGCCTGGGTGGGCTTCCTCGATGCCTCGGGCGTGGTGCGCTACAGCACCGGTGGCCTGCTCGTGGGCGCCCTGGTCTCCGAGCGCCCTGCCTTCCGCGAGGGCCGCCGGGGCACCTACCTGGGCGACGCGCACGAAGCGGTGCGGCTCGCCTCGCTGCTCAAGAGCACGGAAGGTCCCCTGCGCCTGCTGGACGTGGCGGTGCCGGTACACGCCGCGGATGGCACGCTGAAGGGCGTGATGGCGGCGCACATCACCTGGGATTGGGGCCGCGCGCTCAAGAGGGCGCTGGCGGACACGGCCGGGGCGGGGCTCGAGGTGCGGCTGTTGCGGCGTGATGGGGCGCTGCTGAGCGAGCCGCCCACGGGAACGGAGGCTTTCCGTCAGGCGGTCCTGCCCGCGCCGCTGGAGCGGCACGTTCAGCAGGGGGGCTGGGCCGAGGCGACATGGCAGGACGGGCGGGCCTACCTCACCGGCATCGCCCCGCTGCGCGCCACGGGCACCACCCCCACGTTGGGGTGGACGGTGCTGGTGCTGCAGCCGGCCGAGGTGGCCTTCCAGCCCGCGGTGGCCGTACGCGAGCGGCTGACCTTGCTGGGGTTGCTCGCGGGCGTGCTGCTGGCGGTGGTGGGCTGGGCGCTCGCCGGGCGCGTGACGCGGCCCCTGAAGGACATCTCGGCGGCGGCCGAGCGCCTGCGGGCGGGGGAGTTCGACGTGCGGCTGCCGCACGCGGAGCGGGGCGATGAGATTGGCGCGCTCTCCGCGTCGCTGGAGGCGCTGCTGCGCACGCTCGAGGCGCGCGAGGCGGAGCTGCGCCGGGCCCTCGCGGTGCGCGAGGACTTCCTCACCGTCGCGGCGCACGAGCTGCGCACCCCCCTCACCGCGCTCTCGCTGCAACTCTCCTCGCTGAAGCGGCAGGCGGCCGCGGCCGGGGTGGGCGAGCAGTTCGCCATGAGCCTGCAGCGCGCCACCCGGCAGGTGAAGCGCCTGGGCCAGCTCAGCGAGGCGGTGCTGGACACCTCGAGCATCGAGTCCGGCAAGCTGGAGCTGGCACTGGAGCCGCTCGAGGTGGGGGACTTCACGCGCGAGCTGCTCGAGCGCATGCGCAACGCGTCGCCCGGCGCGGACCTCCGCCTGGAGACGTGTGCCTCCGCCAGGGGGAGCTTCGATCGCCGCCAGCTCGAGCAGCTGCTCACCCAGCTGGTGCTCAACGCCATCAAGTACGGGCGCGGCAAGCCCGTCACGGTGCGGGTGGAGGCCACGGCCATGGAGGCCCGGATCTCCGTGCGCGACGAGGGCATTGGCATGCGGCCCGAGGACCAGGAGCGCGTGTTCGGCCGCTACGAGCGCGCCAGCTCCTCACGTCACTACGGGGGCTTCGGGCTGGGGCTCTACATCGCGCAGGCGGCCGCCCAGGCCCATGGGGGCCGCATCCTCGTGGAGAGCGAACCGGGCCACGGCTCCTGCTTCACCGTGGCCCTGCCGCTGCGCGCGCCCCAGCAGCAGCGCGCGTAGCCGGGACTACTTCTTCTCGCTCCAGATCTGCTTCATCCAGTCCTCGACGTCCCGCGACTCGCGGGGGATGTCCTCGGACAGCACGCGGCAGCCCGTCTTCGTCACCAGCACGTCGTCCTCGATGCGCACGCCGATGCCCCGGTACTTCGCCGGCACCGTCAGGTCGTCCTTCTGGAAGTACAGGCCCGGCTCCACCGTCAGCACCATGCCCGCCTTCAGCTTGCCGAACTTGTAGGCCTCCTGGCGCGCCTGCGCGCAGTCGTGCACGTCCAGGCCCAGCATGTGGCTGACGTTGTGCAGCGAGTAGCGCTTGTAGAACTGGTGCTCCTCCTTGAGCGCCTCCTCCGGCGTCGTCTTGAGGATGCCCAGCTCATACAGGCCCTGGGCCAGCACCCGCATGGCCACCCGGTTGGGCTCCATGAAGTCGTTGCCCGGCTTCACCGCGGCGATGGCCTGGTTCTGCGCCTCGAGCACCAGCTCGTAGATTTCGCGCTGCTCCTTGGAGAACCTGCCGGAGATGGGCAGCGTGCGCGTGATGTCCGCCGTGTAGAGGCTGTTGCCCTCCACGCCCGCGTCCAGCAGCAGCAGCTCGCCCTTCTTGATGTCGCCGTCGTTGCGCGTCCAGTGCAGCACGCACGCGTGGTGGCCGGCCGCGGCGATGGTGCCGTAGCCCACGTCGTTGCCCTCCACCCGGGCACGCAGGTTGAAGACACCCTCCACCTCGCGCTCGCTCGTGGCCGCCTTCAGCCGGCGGATGACGTCCTCGAAGCCCCGGTGCGTGGAGTCGATGGCCGTCTCCAGCTCGCGCACCTCCAGCTTGTCCTTGAGGAGCCGCATCTCGGACAGGGCCGTGGCCAGCTGCTTGTCGCGCTCGGTGTGCTCGGGCACCGAGCTGTCCACCTTGCCCGAGTGGCCGCGCAGCACGCGCGTGGGGATGACGGCCGCGCCCCGCAGGCCCTCCAGGAAGGTCTGCAGCTCGGGCAGGCCGCGGGCCTCGTGCACGCCGAAGCGAGCCTGGCTCTCCTTCACCCCCAGCCGCGGGCCTACCCACAGCTCGCCCTTCACGCGGTCCGTGAAGAAGGTGGAGTCGCTGCGGCCCGGGTTGGGCTCCACGAAGAGGAGGTCCGTGTGGCCACTGCCCTCCTTCGGCTGGAGGACCAGCACACAGTCAGGCTCCATGTTGCCCGTCAGGTAGTAGAAGTCGGTGCCCGGCCGGAACCGGTAGTAGGTGTCATTGGCACGCACCTTCTCGTGGCCGGTGGGAATGACGAGCGTCTCGCCCGGGAAGAGCTTGGACAGCTCGCGGCGCCGGGCCTCGAAAACGTCCGCGTTCTTCATCTTCGGGACGGGCTTGCCGCCCTGGGGCTTCCACCCCTGCATCATGAAGTCGAGCAGCGCCTGGGGAGGCGTCGTGTCGTGGCTGGCGGGCTTCGCCTTCGACTCCGACTCGGGGGTGACGAGGGGCTGCTGCTCGGGCGCCTGCTCCTGCTCGGCGGCCGCGACGGCTTGGGCTCTGGTGGGGGTCTTCTTCGCCATGGGGATGACTCTTCAACAACCCATCGCGCCCCTTCAAGCCCGATGCACCGCGTCGCGCGGCGCAGTGTGTCCTTCCGTGGTGGTACTCGCTCTCCGGGTGAGTCATGCTATCCCCAGTCTCCCCGGCTTTCCGTGAGCCAGGGGACGCGGCCCGGTGATGAGCGACGAAGAGCAGACAGCGATTATCGAGAGCAGCCAGGGTCTTCTCTCCAACGGCACTTTGGGCTCCCTGGGCTCGCTGGACAACCGCACGCCCATCACGACGCCGGGCATCTCCATCGCCGAGCGGCGCTCGCTCGAGCCGGGCATGTGGGTGTCGGGCCGCTATCACATCCTCGAGGTGTTGGGCGAAGGCGGCATGGGCCGCATCTGGCTCGCCGAGGACGCGCAGGAGCAGCGCCGGGTGGCCCTCAAGGTAATGCAGGTGCCCGAGGGCCTGCCGCCCGGCAAGGTGGAGGAGCTCGTGCTGATGTTCCGCCACGAGTTCTTCGCGATGAAGCGGCTGCAGCACCCGGGCACCCTCAAGGTCTTCGACTGCGGGCTGACGGAGTCGGGCCACCGATTCATCACCATGGAGGCGGTGGACGGGCAGGACTTGAGCCGGCTGGCGCGCGAGCAGGTGCTCGACACCCGCACCCTCTACCGCGTCCTCATCCAGATGGCGCAGGTGCTGGCCTTCATCCACTCGCGCCTCTACGTGCACTGCGACATCAAGGCCAGCAACGTGCGCATCACCGGCTCTGGCGCGGTGAAGCTGATGGACTTCGGGGTGATGCACCAGCTGGGCACGCCGGGCTCCGGCCGGCTCAAGGGCACGCTGGAGTACCTCGCCCCCGAGTGGCAGCGCGGCGCCAGCATCGACGGGCGCGCGGACCTCTACTCGCTGGGGGTGATGGCCTTCTTCCTGGCCACGCGCCATCTGCCCTTCAAGCGCGATACCCCGGCGGCCCTGCTGGCGGACCACCTGTCCACGCCTCCGCCGCGGCCCTCCAGCTTCGGCCCGGTGGACCCCTGGTTGGAGGAGATCATCCTCGTGCTGCTCGCGAAGGATCCGCGCGAGCGCTTCCAGGATGCCTCCGAGCTGCTGTCGGCGCTGTGCCACGCCAGTGGCGAGCCGCTGCCCGAGGAGCCGCTGTCGGCGCGAGCCAGCTACCTGCACGTCCCGGAGGTGGTGGGGCGGCAGGCGGAGCTGGAGCTGTTGCTGCGGGCGCTCCAGAAGGCGGGCCAGGGCCAGTCGCGCGCGGTGATGCTGGGGGCGCCCGCGGGCGTGGGCAAGTCGCGCCTGCTGCAGGAGCTGGAGCTGCAGGCCCAGCTCGCGGAGATTCCCGTCGGGGTGGGCCAGTGCCGCGCGGAGGGACTGGCGCCCCTGGCGCCCATCGGCCAGGCCCTGCGGATGCTGGTGCCGCGCACCCCGGCGGAGCTGCTGGAGCGGCTGCGGCCCTTGCTGGGCAGGCTGGTGCCGTCGCTCGCCACCGTGCCGGTGCCTGGCTTCCGGGACGCGGGCGCGGAGAAGATGGCCGTCTTCGGGGCCCTCGCCGAGTGGCTCCAGACGCTGGGCCACCAGTCCCCCTTCGTCCTGTGCATCGAGGACCTGCAGTGGGCGGATGCCGCGTCGCTGGAGGTGCTCAACGTCATCATCCGCTCGCTGCACCAGACGCGCGGCATGGTGGTGGCCACCTTCCGCTCGAACGAGCTGAACCGGCTGAGCCTGGCCTTCGAGACGGTGGACCAGGGGCTCACCTCGCGGCTGGAGCTCGCGCCGCTGGAGGCCGTGCACCTCGAGGACCTGGTGCACCAGGTGCTGCCCGGCCTGGAGGTGCCCGCGGACTTCGTGGCCCGGCTGCACGCCACCACCGGCGGCAATGCCTTCTTCGCCACCGAGTGCCTGCGCATGCTGGTGGAGGAGGGCGCCCTGGTGCGCGTGGGCGGGCGCTGGAGCGTGGTGGGGGACCTGGAGGCGCGTGCGCTGCCGGCGAGCATCCGGGAGGCGGTGCTGGCGCGGCTGGCCACGCTGCCCGAGGAGCGGGTGGCGCTGCTGCGGCGGCTGGCTCCGGCGGGGCGCAGCCTGGAGCTGCCCCTGGTGCGCGCCCTGGCGGAGCTGCCCGAGGCGGAGCTGTTCCAGGCGCTCGACGAGCTGGTGGAGCGGCAGTTCCTCCAGCGCGTGGAGGGCCGCTGCGTCTTCACCCACGACACCGTGCACGAGTCGCTCCACGAGAGCACCCCGGAGGCGGAGCGGCGGGTCCACCACGGGCGCATCGCGGAGATCCTCCAGCAACTGGGCGGCAACCGGCCCGGCGTGGCGCGGGCGGTGGGCTACCACTTCACCCGCTCGAACGAGCCGCAGCGCGCCGTCGTTCCGCTGCTGCGCGCCGGGCAGGCCTCCATCGAGGCCAAGGCCCTGCTGGATGCCACGCTGGTGCTGAAGGAGGCCGCCGCGCTGCTGGAGGCCGGGCCCCGCTCACCCGAGCGCGTGGAGCAGCTCATCCGCACCTGGGTGACGCTCATCGAGCTCGGCTACGTGAGCGATCCGCCGACCTCGCTGCTCTACGCGGAGAAGCTCTTCGCGCACTGGGCGGCCACGGTGGACCTGGGCGAGGGCCGGCGGGAGGCGCTGGAGCGGCTGGCGGCGGCATGCGCGGCCCCGGAGGCCGAGCGCGCCGAGGCCCTGCGGCGCGTCATCCGGGAGATTCCGCTCGAGGCGCGGATGGCGCCCGCGGACGTCTTCTGGAAGCAGGCGGAGCTGCAGATCTTGCAGAGCATCGCGATGGCCATCATGGGGCGCACGGCGGAGTTCCACGCGCTGCTGGAGCGCGTGCAGGCCGAGCACCCGGTGGAGTCTCCCTACCGCGCCGGTGCCCTCATCGCACGGGGCGGGCTCAGCGCGCATACCGGCCGCTTCGCGGGCGTGGTGGAGGCGCAGCGCGCGGAGGTGGATCGGCTGCGCGCCCTGCGGGACGCGGTGGGGCAACCACCCCGGCGCCTGGCGTGGGCGCTCGGAATGGGCTGCTACTTCCTGAACATGAATCTGGCCCTGCGCGGTGAGCCGCTCGACACGGTGGCGACGCAGGACGGGTTCGACGTGGCGGACACCTACGGCTTCACCGACATCCGCATCTACCACCTGCAATCGCAGATCGTCCGCGCCTCCTTCATCGGAGATGCCACGGCCTTCGTCCCGCCCTTCAGCGAGAAGCAGGAGCTCATCCGGCTGCTGGGCCACCCGCGCCTGCCGGAGCGCAACCTCGCCATCTACACGCCGCCCTATTACCTGGAGCGCGGCGAGCACGAGCTGGTGGCCGCGGTGGTGGCCCGGGGCGAGCAGCTCGCCAAGGTGTTGCCCGGAGATCGCTGGCTGAAGCTGTACGTGCTGGTGTACTCGGCGTGCCGGGATGTCCTCTTCGAGGACGTGGCCGCCGCGCGCGAGTCCCTGCCAAAGGCGCTGGAGGCCGCGCGCGCGGGGGACTTCCGGATGGAGACGCTGGTGCGTGTCTACCAGACCCGCTTCGAGCGCTCCCAGGGCCACCCGGAGGCCGCACGTGAGGCCGCGGAGGCGGCGCTGCGGCGCTCGCTGGAGCCGGTGCTCGCCAATCCCTTCGATGAGATCCTCTCCCGCCGCGCGCTGGCGCCCCTGGTGCCCGGAGAAGAGGGAGAGGCGCACCTGGCCCGCGCGCTCTCGCTGGCCGAGGCCACGGGCAACGTGTTGCAGGTGGGACTGGTGAACCTGGACCTCGCGGAGCGGTGGCTGGAGCTCGCGCCCGAGCGGGCGGAAGCGGCGCTCGACGCGGCGGAAAGCACGCTCATCACGGTAAGGGCCGGCGCGCTGTTGCCGCGGGTGGGAGGCCTTCGCGCGGCACTGCGCCCCCTACGCCGGGCGGGCGGCGTCCTCTCGTAGCAGCGCGAGCTGCCCGAGGAGGACGGGGACGGCGGTCTCCACGCGGAGGATGCGAGGGCCGAGCGAGAAGGGCCGGAAGCCGTGCGCCTCCAGCAGCTCCGCTTCGAAGGGCACCCAGCCTCCATCCGGTCCCACGGCCATCACCACGCGCGGCGCCTGTTGGACGCCCACCCGGTGCAGGGGCTGGGTCGCGGGCGGGTGGGGGAGGAGCCGGAGGGCCTCGGTGCCGAAGACGGCATCCAGCTCGTCCTCGACGAAGGGGCGGAAGCGCTCGCGGATGAGCACCTCGGGCAGCCGGGTATCGCGGGCCTGCTCGAGCCCCTGGAGGAGCAGCTCCTCGACGAAGCCGGGGGCGAGCACCTTGGAGTCGAAGTAGCTCTTCTCCACGCGCGCGGCGTTGACGAGCACCACCCGGTCCACGCCGAGCTGGGCCGCGGCGGGCAGCACGCGCTTGAGCGCCTTGGGGCGGGGGATGGCGAGCAGCAGGTCCACCCCGGCCCTCGGAGGAGGCGGATCGGTGAGGGAGACGCGCAGGTGCAGCAGGCCCGGGGTGTTCTCCAGCACCTCGCCGGTGCCCACGAGCCCACCGAGCCTGCCCACGCGCAACGTCTCTCCGGGCTCGGCACGGAGCACCTCGCGGGCGTGCTGGGCCCGGCGGCCCGTCATCTGCACGGTGCCGTCGGGCAGGAAGTCGGAGTCCTGGAGGAGGAGGAGGTTCACTTCCCGTCCGTCACCTTGTCCTGCTGCCGCTGGAACTGCTCGACCTTCTTCACGGTTGCGCGGGCCTTGTCGAGGAGCTCCTCGGGAGTGGGGATGCGGGCCTTCTCCAGGGGGGCCTCGGGGCTCCGGTTGCCGGCCGCGGGCGAGGACGCTGGCCCGGAAGAGGCCGGCTCCTGGCCCGTCTGGGAGGAGGACTCCGAGAGCAGGGAGTTCATCATCTGCTCTCGGGTGCGTTGCACTTCCTCGACCTGCTTCGCGGCCGTGCGGGCCTTGTCGAGCAGCTCCGCGGGAGAGGCGAGCTTCGCCTTCTCCAGGGCCTCCTTGGCCGCCGCGTCCTTGCTGGCCTCGAGCGCGGGCTGGGGCTCCGGCGTGGGCTCGGAAGGCCGCGGCTCCCCGAGACCCATGGGGCCGCTCACGGTGAGCACCTGGGCCTCCACCGGCCTGGCCCGCGAGCGGTACTGCTCGGGGACATCGTCGAACGAGCTCACGAAGTTGACCGTCTTCTTGTCGTCCTCGTACTGGTACATGCCCGCGGCGCCGGCGAAGACGTGCTTCTCCTCGGGTGCGGCCGGGAAGCCCTCCCCCTCGAAGCCCAGGCTGAACGAGTGGCCGTCCACCGTTTCGAGCTCGACGGCCTTCCCATTGGAGGTGTAGCGCGGAGACGTTCCCGGGAAGCCTCCATGGCCCTTCACCCAGACGATGCGCAGCTGGGGCTCCCTCACCTCGATCGGAGCGCGGAGGAGGGCCCCGGCCTTGGCGCCCTTCACCCGCACGCCATGCTCATAGAGCGTGGCCACCTCCAGGTCCTGCCAGTTCGCCTTCGTCTGGAGGGAGGCGGGGAGCGGATCGATCACCAGCACCCGCTTGCCGTCCGGAGAGACGAACTTGAGCTGCTCCCGCGTCGCGATGCAGGTGTCCCAGCGCCACATCACCTTCTTGTCGTCCCACGGCGAGGACCACGTCGAGGTGCTCGTGCACCGGGTGGTCTTGCCGTCGCGGAACGCGGTCTGCTGGATCTCCGCGTTCCCATCGGCCGAGCGCGCCGACCACGTCTGCTCGGGAAGCTCATCCCCCGGAGGAGGCAGGGCCTGAGCGGACGGGGCTTCGGGGGACGGGGCCTCGGCGGGCTGGGCCTCTCGGGCCGCTTCCGGAGGGGCGGGCTGCGCGCCAGGGTCCTTCATGGCGCTGGGGGGCCGCTCGAGCCCGTCCGCTGGCTCGGGTTGGGCGGGCTGCTGACAGCCGCTCAAGAGCAACGCCACCACCAGACTCCTCAATCGCATGCGGCCCCTCGGTGCTCCATGTCAGGAGGCGGGAGCGTACACGAATCCCGGCGGTGCCCGGAAACCCATCCACGCGGATTGCCGGGGCCTTGGAGCTCACTCCGCGTCGGGGGTGAACGCCATGAGTGGTTCAGGGCAGCTCGCCCTGGCCCGCGAAGGCTTGCATCCACGCGAACTCGTTCCGGGCGCGGTGCGCGCAGGACTCCTCGCGCAGCGGGGCGATGGGCCAGCGATCATAGGCCGCCTTCTTCACGGCGTCCTCCCAGTGGCCCAGTTGAATCCAGGCGGCGATGCACTCCTCACGGGTGGGGACGTGCTGTGTCAGCTCGGAGCCGTACATCTGGAGCCGCAGCCCCATCTCCAATTCCAGACGGGAGGGCTGCTCGCGCAGGCGTGCTCCGACTTCGTATAGCAACCGTCCCAGCCATCGCAGCTCGTCCTCGGACAGGTGCGCCTTGCTGGCCCTGGCGCGCTCCAGGAGCCATGTGCCGTGGGACGTGGCCTGGGCCAGCGAGGTCATCATCCAGGCGTGGTGGGCGGGGCCGTACGCGACGTCCATATGCCCTTGCATCTCCCGGAAGACCTCCTCGCTGGAGGGCTGCTTCCACTCGCGCAGCGCGACGAGCTTCTCGAGCGCCTCCAGCTCCCGCCGCTCGAAGGGGGCCGAGCGCGAGGTGCCCGACAGGAAGGGGATGAGGGCGAGCTGGAGGGTGCGAGGAGCGGGTCCGGCGAGCTGGCCGAGCCGCTGCTCCACCGCCGCGAAGCAGGCCTGGCGCATGGGCGCCGCCTCTTCGAGGGAGAGCAGTTGCTCGCGCATCGCCATGAGCAGGGGAATCGACTGGCAGCCGAGAACCCGCTCGCGCATCCATTGCTCCTTTCCCGCCATCGTGCCGGGAGACACGATTCCCACGGGGAAGAGCCAGTCCTCGCCAGGATGCACCTGGGTGAGCATGGGTGAATTCAGGCGATTCCACTCGATGGGGGCGGGGAGCAGGGTGCTCTTGCGGAAGTCGGGCTGGCCCAGGGCCTTCCAGGAGTCGAAGAAGGCATGGTGCCAATCGGGCGCGCGGGGCAGGCGCTCGATGAAATCCAACAACAGACGCGCCTCCGGGGTGTCGCTCAGGACGGGTGCCGAGAGGTCCTCCCGCACCACCTTCCACGCATCCTCCTGCATGTACCAGCAGGCGCTCACCAGCCGGGCCGGTGCGGAGGATGGAAATACCTCGAGGGCCAGGTTCGCGTAGGTGCTGGCGCCCGAGTCGCCCGCGAAGGAGTACCAGGCGGCCTCCTGGGCAAGATCCGCGGCCCGGGCTTCCGGGCTCTTGCTGTGTTTCTCGGGCCCTCCCCTCAGGACACGCCCTCCCTCCACCTCCCATCCGTCCTCCGGCCCCAGTTCCTCCTCCTGCCTGCGCCGCTCGCGCTCACCGAGCCACCGGATGGTGGCCCAGCCACTGCCTACCGTGGCGGGCACCAGTCCCAGGGCCCAGCGCAGCAAGCGGCGGCGGGGCCACCGCCGTGTTCCCGCTCCAGTTTCCTCCGGAGGCGTCCCGCTTTCTGGACCCCTTTGTCCGTCCCTGGCCGATGCGCTCATGGTGACGTTCCATGTACCATGAGCCACCATGCGTCATTGCGCGCGGAGCAGGCTGCCGGGGTGGCTGGTGCTCCTGGCCGTACTCCAAGCGGGGTGCCTGTCGGAGCTGGACGCCGAGGGGGAGGTGGGCAAGTGCGGCCCGCGGGACCTGACGCCCGAGTGCTGCCTGAAGCAGAACCCCGGCCATTGGGAGCGCTGCACCGGCTCGTCCGAAATGGCGCAGTTGGCCAAGACGGCGCCTCGGCCCATTTCCACGAGCACGAAGGTCGTGGCCGGCGCCACGGCGGCGGTCATGGCGGCGGCGATGAATCCCCAGATCAACTCCGCCGAGCGCCGGGGTGTGGCATTGGCCGCAGATCTGCTCATGAAGGTGGAGCGGGAAATCGAGCAGTGTGTGCGCCGGGCGGACCAGAAGGTCAACGACTATCACTTCAACGGTAGGAGCCCGAGCTGGGAACTCTGCCAGCAGGTGAAGGTGGGGGAGAAGACGACCTGGGCGATGTACCTGGGGCTCTTCAAGCACGAGGAGTCCTGGCCGTGCCTGCGCGAGGCGTTGGACAAACTGCTACCCAAGCGCTACCTGCTTCACCCCCGCTTCCAACTCAACGAGCGGACTGGCCAGTGGAAGTTCTTGGATGAAACAAAGGTGAGACAGATCGTATCGGAGCAGGGCTGGAAGGGGCTGTGGGGGATCATCGAGCCGGACATCGTCCTCATGGATGAGAACGGCTTCATCGTCCACGTGTACGACCTCAAGTTTCCGTGCGCGGATACAAACGATGCTCTTTGGAGAAGCTACAGTGAAGGCCGCTGGAAGAACGAAATGCAGGATAGTGTTTATAGAAATGCCTTGAAGGTACAGCCTTGGCTTGTTTCTCCAAGGCAGGGAGTCGAACCAAAGGGGCCGGGGAGATGAAAGCCATGCAGTATCCACGGTTGCGGCACCGCAACTTCCGAGGCGGGCTGATTGCGAGCGATGCCTTGCTGATGTGCTTCTACATGCAACATCCCAACGGACGCATCGCACCTGCCGTCATTCGTGCGCTGGAGATCTTCCGGCAACGGATACATCCCTATCAACTCGCCTGGTACGCGGGCGATGGACAATCCGAGCCCCTCGATGATGCGGCGTGGGAGATGATCCGCAAGGAAATATTTGAGCCAGGACCAGACATCTCCGCCTTCGTGCAGTTATGGGATGATCCCATCGGGTTGACCGGCTTTCATGTGGATTATAGGGGGTTGGACGTCATCCCTCTCCCCTGGCCGGACCGGAAGGATGACGTGAGCGTCCTGTATCTGCGACTGCCTACGGCATACCTGGAAGAACAGGGTCCGGAGTGGGTCCGCACGTTGGCTCTCGACCTTGCGGCGGAACTGCCTTTCAACTCGGGGTATGTGGATTTCGTTCTCTGCGCGGACGTGGGGACGTTTCATGAAGCCATTGAGCTCATCCGGCCACGTTATCCGGGGGTTCACCTCGCCTCGAACGCGGCGGAGTTATGCATGAACACCTGGGTGGATGGCGTGCACTGGATGAACTTCCTCGGGCAGCCGGTGCTCGGAAAGCTGGGCGGTGTGACGGGGCTGCGCGAGCGGCTGGACCTCCCGGGCATCAGCCTCCAGGAGATGAGCGGTGACCGGGTGCTCATCACGCTCGGCGAGCAGCCGGAGACAGGTGACGTGAAGGCGGGCCAGACGCTCCCCCTCCACCGCGCGCTCGCACGGCTCCTCGAACCCCACCTCCATCACCAGACAAAGTGGGTGGGCGACCTGCGCCCCGAGGACCTGCTCCGCTGGGAGCGCCGCTTCCTGGATTGACGAGCCCCTCGTTCCCCCGTCTCCCTCCAGGCGGCCAGGCACGCCGGGCCTCTCCTGGCCCCCTTCCCGCCGCCAGACCTTGCCGGCCCCCCCGAGGAGCCGTTAAAGCGGCGGGGTGCGCTCCCTCTGTCTCCGATGCCTGCGTCCCCAGTCCACGTGCTACTGCGCGCGCGTGCCCCAGGTGGACTCGCGCACGCGGGTCGTCTTCCTGCAGCACCCCCGTGAGCGGCGGGTGGCCATCGGCACGGCCCGCATGGCGCACCTGTCGCTGCCCAACTCCGAGCTCCACATCGGCGTGGACTTCTCCGGCCATGCCCGGCTCGCGGCGCTCGCCGCCCACCCCGAGCGCGTCGCCGTCCTCTTCCCGGGCGAGGAGGCCATCCCCCTCGAAGAGGCCCGGCTGAACCCTCCCGAGACGCTCATCGTGGTGGACGGCACCTGGCCGCTGGCGCGCAAGCTGGTGAAGACGAACCCGTTGCTGGCCGGGCTGCCGCGCATCGGCTTCGTCCCGCGCCGCCCGAGCAACTACCGCATCCGCGCCGAGCCGGCCGAGCACTGCGTCTCCACCATCGAGGCGGTGGTCGAGGTGCTTGGGGCCCTCGAGGGCCACCAGGAGCGCTTCGACACCCTGCTGCAGCCCTTCGAGTTCATGGTGGACACGCAGCTGGACCGCCAGGAGACGCGGACGGATCCGCCGCGCAAGCGCCTCTACAAGTCCGCGTGGCAGCCACCCCTGGAGCTGCGCACCATCGCCGAGAACTTCGAGCACCTCGTGCTGCTCTACGCGGAGGCCAACGCCCACCCCGCGGAGCAGTCCCTCCCCTCGGAGCTGGTGCACCTGGTGGCGGCGCGCCCGGCCACCGGCGAGCGCTTCGAGGCGGTGCTCGCCCCGCGCCAGCCGCTGGCGCGCAGCACGTCCCTGCACGTGGAGATGCCGGAGGAGACGCTGCTGGCGGGCGAGCCGCTGGAGTCGGGGCTCGCGCGCTTCCAGGCCTTCCTGCGCCCGGGCGACAAGCTCGCGGTGTGGACGACGTTCGCGTTGGACCTGTTGCGGCGCGATGGCTTCCCGGTGCCCGAGGCGGTGAACGTGCGGCTCGCGTGCGCGCGGGCGCTCAAGAACAAGACGGGCGGGGTGGAGCAGGGGGCGGAGCAGCTGGGCTCTCAGCTTCCCGAGCAGTGGGCCCAGGGGCGCGCCGGGCGGCGCATCGCGGCCCTGGAGGCGGTGGTCCGGGCGCTGGACGAGCGCGGCCGGGCCACCCAACCCCCGTCCCGGCAGCGGATGGCGTCGTAGCCCTCCCCGCCGGACGGAGGACCCCCGCGTCACCTGGCGGCGCGCGGGGGCCGGTGCTTCAAAGGCTTACGACGGATCCGGCTTCGGCGTCTTCGGGCCGCTGGCCGGCAGCTTCGGCTTGGCGATGTAGCTCTTGGGCAGCTCGCCGGTGAGCGCGTCGAGGAAGGTCACGATCTGCTTCGTGTCCTCGTCGCTGATCTGCTTGCCGAACTGGTGCTGGGCCATCAGCTTCACGGCCGTCTGCACGTCCTTCACCGAGCCGTCGTGGAAGTAGGGCGCCGTCTTGGTCACGTTGCGCAGGGTGGGGACGCGGAACATCATCCGGTCCGCCTCCTTCTTCGTGAGATCGAAGCGGCCCTGGTCCTTGGACTGGTAGGGCAGCACCAGGCCGAGCTTCTGGATGGAGCCGCCGAGGGCGGGGCCGTTGTGGCAGGTCTGGCAGCCCTGATCCATGAACTTCTTGAGGCCCGCCTTCTCCGCGTCGTTGAGCGCGGTCTCGTCACCGGCCAGGAACTTGTCGAAGCGCGAGGGCGTGACGAGCTGGCGCTCGAAGGCGCCGATGGCCAGCCCCAGGTTGTTGTAGGTGACGGGATCGGCCTCGCCCGGGAAGGCCTTCTGGAAGGCCGTGACGTAGCCGGGGATGGACTTGAGCGTCTCGATGACGCGCGCCTCGCTGGGCATCGCCATCTCGACGGGGTTGAGGATGGGGCCCTTGGCCTGCTCCTCGAGGTTGGGGGCGCGGCCATCCCAGAACTGCAGGACGTGGCCACCGGCGTTGTACACGGTGGGCGAGTTGCGGCCACCCAGCTGCTTCTTGTGGCCCGGCGAGAAGGGCTTGCCGTCCACGCCGTACTTGTTCAGGTCGTGGCAGCTGTTGCAGGACAGGTCGTGGTTCTTCGAGAGGCGGTTCTCGAAGTAGAGCATCCGCCCCAGCTCCACCTTCTCGGCGGTGATGGGGTTCTTGGCGTCCTCGAAGCGGGCCGGCAGGGCCTTGAAGACGGTGAGCAGGGCGCGGTCGATGACGGCCTTCTGGACGGCCGGAGTCGCGGGGGTGGCCGGAGCGGCCGGCTTGGCCGCCTGCGCGAACGCAGCGGCGCCCGCGGTCGCGGCGACCAGGACGAGGGGTCGAACGAGGGTGGTGAGTTTCATGGAGTCTGCTCTTTCACTGAGCTTCGCGGCCAAGGGCCCTTTCGGGTCCGAGTGGGGGGGCGGCCGGAAGCCGTTGGAAGGTAGCATAGGGTGCCCCGGGGCGGAGCCCTCGGCCGGGCGGGAAGCCGCGTCCCTCGGCCTCGGCGGCGGGGACGCGGCACCGGGAACTGCTACTCGCCGTAAACGATGGCGCAGTACTTGGCGTAGAAGCCGAGGATGTTCTCGAACCGGTAGTCGATGTGGCTGACGCGGCTGATGTTGGCCTTGCGCGCCGTCTCGTGCACGCCAGCGTCACCCGTGGTGATGAGGCCGAGGATGGACGTCACACAGCCCTCGCCGGACTTGGAGCCCAGCTTGGTCTGCTCGTTCACGAAGTTGCTGCCGGTGGTGTTGGTGTAGAGGCTGGAGAAGCCGATGGCGCCAGGGAAGGCGATGCCGGCGCAGCCCGACAGGCCCGTGGTGGCAACGCAGAGAACGGCAACGGCGGACAGCTTGCGCAGCAGGTGCATGTTTCCTCGCTTGAACTGCCTGGGAGTGAAGCGGCACGGCATCTACCCGCGCGCGGAGTGGATGTAAATCCCCTCTTAGATGCGCTGGCCGGAGCGGAGGGCGGCGCCGCCCATGGGGACGGGGCGTGCGCGCCACGTGGTGGAGTCCGAGGGGCGGCCGCCCCCGCGCACCAGTTGCCACAGGCGGGCGACGGCGAAGGTCACCGCGAGCAGCCCGAGGCCCACGCCCAGGGCGGGCAGCAGTCCCAGGGTGGGGCCCACGCGCCCGGCGAGGCCCGCCGTCCCCGCCCAGCCGTACACCAGGGGCAGGTGCAGCACGTAGACCCAGAGGGACGCGCGGCCCAGGGGCGCGAGCAGTCCGGAGAGCACCTGGGGCAGCAGGTTGATGGCGCCCAGCACCAGGAAGCCCTGGCCCACGCGGAAGGCCACGAGCCACGCGCTGGTGGGGCTCCAATCCGAGGGCAGCTTGCGCGTGAGCAGGAGCAGGCCCGCACCGAGCGCCAGGAGGGCCAGGCCCTGGGGCCAGCCGGGCCGCAGCAGCCGCAGCAGGTGGGCCGCGAGCGCTCCGGCGAAGAAGAAGCCCGCCCAGGGGAAGAGCGGGAAGCGCGCGCCCGGCATGCCCACCGCCTGGCGCAGCTCCACGGGCCAGCCCGTGGCGGCGCTCCACATCCAGGTGCTCGCCAGGGGGATGCCCACGGCGAGCACGGCGAGGGCCACGGTCCGCGTCCAGGTGCCGCGCGCCATCACCAGCACGGCCGCGCCCACCAGCAGGCTCACCGCGATGCTCTGCAGCGCGTCGAAGGCGAAGACGAGCGAGCGCAGCGGCTCGCCCCAGCCGAGCGCATGGGCGGTGTCCCAGCCCGGCCAGTGCACCAGGTAGCCGAGGAAGAGCAGCAGCAGCGCGCGCCGCGCCCGGCGGCCGAAGCTGCGGCCCGCGCTCTCCTGCGAGGTGCCGAGCGCCGCCACCACCGCGAAGCCGGCCACCAGCAGGAAGAGGGGCGCGGTGACGCCGCGCAGCTCCCAGTAGCGCTGCACCCATTCGTTGGCGCGCAGCTCCGGCGAGAGCAGCGCGTCCAGCGTGTGCCCCAGCACCATCGCCACCACGGCCAATCCTCGTGCGCCGTCGAGTCCGGGATGACGGGACGAGGGCTTGCGGAGATCGAAGAGCGAGGTACCGGGGCGGGTCACGGATCGCAAGCATACGTGCAAGTGGGCCGCGCGTCTCCAAAACGGCCGCCGGGGCGCTGACGCGGGCCCCCCGGGGATGGTGTCATGGCGCGTCATGACCGTCCGTGAAAACCTCCTGGCCCTGGTGTGTCTGTCTTTGCTCGTCCCCCTCTCCGCCCGGGCCGAGGAGCCCGAGATTCCCTCCACGGACGACTGGTTCGGGCAGGACAAGGCCCTGCATTACAGCGTCAGCGCGGGGCTGGCCGGCGCCGGGTACGCCGGGGGGGCGCTGCTCTTCGGCACCCCCGAGGCGCGGTGGCTCTCCGGCGCGGGGGTGGCGCTCGGCGCGGGCGTGGCGAAGGAGCTCTACGACGCCGGGCGCGGGAGCTTCTTCTCCTTCAAGGACCTGACGTGGGACGTGTTGGGCACGGCCACCGGGCTCGGCCTGTCCTGGGCCGTCGACCGGCTCTTCTTCCAGCGAGATGCCCGGGCGCCTGCCTCCCAGGCGGACAGGGCAGGGCTCCCAGGAGGGATGCGGCCCACCCTGGCCTTGTCGGTGAACGCGGGGGGTCATCCCCAAGGAGGGTCGGGTGATGGTAGGAACACCTCATTGGTACTGCTCGTCGTGGGAGGTTGGTAGTGATGATGCGGAATCGGTTCTTGCTCGGCGTCGGCTTGGTCTCCCTGGGCGCCTTCTCTTCCTCGTGCAGCAAGGAGCCCGCTCCGCCCGAGTCCCCGCCCCCCGCCGCCGCGGCTGCCCCGGCCCCCGCGCCGGCCCCCGCTCCCGAGGAGCCGCCGAAGCCGAAGATGAGCTACGCGAAGCTCGTCTCCTTCTTCCGCCCGTCCGCCGCCGTGAAGGCCGCCACGCCGGAGGACACCGCGGCGCAGATCGCCCTGGGGCGCCTGCTCTTCTTCGAGAACCGCCTCTCGAAGAACCACGACATCTCCTGCAACAGCTGCCATGACCTGGCCACCTTCGGCGTGGACGGCAAGCCCACCTCCGAGGGCCACAAGGGCCAGAAGGGCACGCGCAACGCGCCCACCGTCTTCCACGCCGCGGGCCACATCGCTCAGTTCTGGGATGGCCGCGCCGCGACGCTCGAGGAGCAGGCCTCGGGCCCGATGATGAACCCGGTGGAGATGGCCATGCCCGGCGAGAAGCACGTGCTGGCCACGCTCAACTCCATCCCCCAGTACGTGAAGGCCTTCAAGGAGTCCTTCCCCAAGGAGAAGAAGGCCGTGAGCGTGGGCAATGCCGCGCGCGCCATCGCGGCCTTCGAGCGCAAGCTCATCACCACCTCGCGCTTCGACAAGTTCCTCGCCGGTGACGAGAGCGCCCTCACCGAGCAGGAGCGGCGCGGGCTGGAGCTCTTCGCCGCCGCGGGCTGCACCACGTGCCACAACGGGCCGTCGGTGGGCGGCACCTCCTTCCAGAAGCTGGGCCTCATCGAGGAGTACCCCACCGGGGACAAGGGCCGCTTCGAGGTGACGAAGAACGAGGAGGACCTGCACAAGTTCCGCGTGCCCACCCTGCGCAACGTGGAGAAGACGGGGCCCTGGTTCCACGACGGCTCCGTGACGGAGCTGCCCCAGGCGGTGCGCCTCATGGCCAGGCACCAGCTGGGCATGACCTTCAGCGACGCCGAGGTGGATGACATCGTGGCCTTCCTCAAGAGCCTCACCGGCGAGCTGCCCGGGCCCGAGGTGCTCGCGCCGCCCTCGCTGCCGCCGAGCACGCGCACCACCCCGAAGCCGGATCCCACGTAAAGGCTCGCCTCCCGGCCTGGGGGGCGCTAGGAAGCGCGGCCATGAGAATGCTCTATTACGCCCACTCCGGGCTGCGCTACCTCGTGCTCCTGATGGGGCTGGTTGCCGTCGCGTACTTCGCCTTCGGGCTCGCCACGAAGCGGCCCGTGGACAAGTCCGTGCGCATCATCGGCTCCAGCTTCGCCGGACTCCTCGACACGCAGATCCTCCTGGGGCTCATCCTGCTGGTCGTCCTGCCGCAGAGCTCGCCCTGGCGGGTGTACCCGGCGTTCTGGGGCCACCTGGTGATGATGCTGCTGGCGGCGGGCCTCGCGCACGCGCTGCTGGTGATCAACCGCAAGCGTCCCAACCCCGGCTACCTGCTGCCGCTCATCGGCGTGGGCGGGGCACTCGTGCTCGTCATCGGCGGCATCCTGGCCATCGGCCGGAGCCTGATGGCCTCCACCCCCCTCGGCGGCTGACGGCTCCCCGTCAGGCTCGCCAGTCCCGCGGAGGGGGCTGGTGGGGCCGGTTCCATCACGGAGCGTGAATTTTCCGCTGGTACGGCTTTATTTTGCCTCAGATGGAATGTAGCGTCTCCCTTGTTGGCGGTTGGGGGTTCGACCGCACAGGGGAAATCCGTCATGGATGAGCTCGAGGGCATTGCCGTCGTGGGCGTTTCCGGCCGCTATCCCGGAATGGAGGACGTGAAGTCCTTCTGGGAGAAGCTGGTGGGGGGGAGCCTTCAGGGGAGGTGCCCCGACGGAGCCGAGTGCTTCGAGCCGGGCTTCCTCGGTCTCGCACCGGGAGATGCGGAGGCCATGGAGTCGTGGCAGCGGCACCTGCTGGAGCAGTGCTGGACGGCCCTCGAGGACGCGGCGCCGCCGGGCCTGGCGTCGTCCAGAGGCAAGCGGACCGGGGTGTTCCTGGAGACGAGCGCCTCCTACGGTGGCGGTCCCAGTGTGCTGTCCTCCTGGCTGTCCCGGTTCCCCGCGCTCGAGGGGTCTCCGCTCACCGTGGACGAGGAGTGCACGTCCTCACAGGCCGCCATCCACCGGGCCTGCCAGCAGCTGCGCGACGGGCTGGTGGACCAGGCCATCGCGGGCGGGATCTTCGCCGGGTCCGTCCCCGCCGGGAGCATGGGCGTGGTGGTGCTCAAGCCCCTGCCGCGGGCAGTCGCCGAGGGCAACCGCATCCATGGTGTCATCCGGGCCCCTGGCCGCCGCCGCGAAGTGCAGCCTCCCGCGCCCGCTCCGGTGGTCCCCGGGGTGCCTCCCGCGCGGGCGCGTCTGCCCGGCAACGCGCTCCTGCTCGAGACGGTGTGGCGCGCCGAGGGTCCGCACGCGCCTCCCGTCACGCCGCAGCTGCACGGCAACCTGATCGTGCTCGTCAATGGGGAGACGGCCTCCCTGGCCGACGCGGTGCTCGCGCCCTTGCGGGGGACGCGCCCGTTCCTCATCTCGGACCGGGTGCCGACGAACAACCAGGGCGCCCGGGTGGACGCCATCCTGGACTTCGACAGCCACGAGGCGGGGGTCCTGCTCGGCCAGCAGCTCGAGGCCCGGGGCGGGTGGATCGCGGGCATCCTCGACCTGTCGGATCTGCGCTCCGGTGGCGGGCGGCAGGGTGCCTTGACGGAGCGGATGGCCGGACGGCTCGGGCTGCTCCAGACGCTGCTGCGGCGCTGCCGGAGCGAGTCCTTTCCCCTGCTGCATGTCACCCGGGGACTGCGGCCCTTCGCCTGCTCCGGTCCGCTCGACGCGGGGGGCGCGGTGATGGCCGCCCTGGTGGGCAAGCTCGGCGCCGAGTACTCGAACCTCCAGGCTCGCACGGTGGATGTGGATTGCCCCCTCACCGAGGCCGGTGCGCTGGCGGAGGTGGTCCGCCAGGAGCTCGCCACCCGGGACGTCCACGGGGAGGTGCTCCACCGGCGGGGCCAGCGGTATGTGCCGGAGCTGCGTCCGCTCCAGAACCCGCCCGGAGCCGCGCCGCGCATCTCCGCCAGCAAGGTGTACGTCATCACGGGAGGCGTGCGGGGAATCGGCCTGGAGGTGGCGCGCCACCTCGTCTCCAAGGGCGCACGGCGGCTGGTCCTCATGGGCGTGCAGCCGCTGCCAGCGCGGGAGCAGTGGCCCGCGCTCCTGGGCAATCCCCGGACTCCGAAGGACCTTCGCGACCGCATCGCCCCGCTGCACGCGCTCGAGTCCCAGGGCGTCAGCCTGCGCGTCCACACGGGGGCCCTGACCGATGAGGCCGCGCTCGGCGTGCTCTTCCGCGAGGTCCGCGACAGCCTGGGCCCCATCGCCGGCTGCTTCCACTCCGCGGGCGTGGTGTTCTTCGAGCCGCCCGCCTTCACCAGCAAGCCCGTGGACCGCCTGCGCCAGGTGCTGGAGCCCAAGGTCGCCGGCCTGATGGCCCTGGAGCGGGCGCTCGCTCCGGATGCGCTCGACTTCTTCGTCCTCTTCTCCTCGGTGTCGAGCCTGGTGCCCGCGCTGTCGGTGGGCATCGCGGACTACGCCGCCGCCAACGGCTTCATGAACCTGCTGGCCGAGCAGCGCCGTGCCGAGGGCCGCGCCGGCTACCAGTCCATCGTCTGGCCCAACTGGAAGGAGGTGGGCATGGGGGAGGTGGGCAGCGTGGCCTACCGGGCGCTCGGCTTCACCGCCCACTCCACGGCCGATGGCCTGGCGCTGCTCGACGCGGCCATGGCTTCTGGTTGTGCCGTGCCCCTGCCCGCCCTCGTGGACCCGGAGCGGTTCGACGCCGGCTCGCTGCTGCAACTCCGCTCGCGGCCGCCGAAGCAGGCCGTCCAGCCCGCGCCCACCGCTCCCGCTCCCGCGGTCCCGGCTCCGGTTCCGGCTCCCGCTCCGGTTCCAGCCGTGGCCGTGGCTCCGGTCGTGGCCGTGGCTCCGGCTCCGGCTCCGGCCGCTGCTCAGGCTCCCGCTCCGGCCGTGGCTCCGGACCTGGGGGCCTATGCCCTGGATTGGCTCCGCACGCTCTTCTCCCGGGAGCTCAAGCTGTCCATGCGGCAGTTGGATCCGAACACGACCTTCGACTCCTTCGGCGTGGACTCCATCCACATCATCGACCTGATGGTGTTCATGGACCGCTGGCTGGGCATGAAGCTGGACCCGAGCCTGCCGCTGCTCCACCCGACGTTGGCGGAGCTGAGCGGCCATTTCGTGGCCACGTACCCCGGTGCCGTGCGGGCCGCGTTCGAGGCCGAGCATCCGGAGTTCTCCCGTGCGCGTCCGCCAGAGCCGGCACCCGCTCCCAGGGTGGAGGCCGCACCGCCTCCCGCCCCGGCGGTCTCCTCCGCACCTCCCGTCGCCCCCCCCGTGGAGGCCGCGCCGCGGGGCCTCGAGCCGATCGCGGTGATCGGCATGGCCTGCCACTTCCCGGGCTCGCCCGGGCTGGAGGCCTACTGGCACACCCTGCGCGAGGGGCTGGACCGCATCACCGAGGTGCCCGCGTCGCGCTGGCGCATCGAGGACTTCCATGCCTCCACCCATCAGCCGGGCAAGAGCATCAGCCGGTGGGGCGGCTTCATCGACGGCATCGAGCTCTTCGACCCGGGCTACTTCGGCATCGCCGAGCCGGACGCGCCGTGCATCGATCCGCTGATGCGCCAGTTCCTGGAGGTCAGCGTGCAGTGCTTCCAGCACGCGGGCTATACCCGGAGCGAGCTGTCCGGCAGGCCGGTGGGCGTCTTCGTGGGCTCGCGGATGAGCGGCTACGCCTCGCGCATGCCGGCGCCGACGCGCCATGGCGTCATCGGCTCGGGGCAGAACTTCATCGCCGCCCACGTGTCCCACTTCTTCGACTTGAAGGGGCCCGGCCTGGTGGTGGACACGGCGTGCTCGTCGTCGCTGATGGCGGTGCACCTGGCCTGCCAGAGCCTGCGCTCGGGTGAGTCCGAGCTGGCGCTCGCCGGCGGGGTGGACATCCTGCTCGACGAGTCCGTCTACCTCACGCTCAGCGAGAGCCGTGCCCTGTCCCGGGACGGGCGGTGCAAGACGTTCGACGAGAAGGCCGACGGCTTCGTGCCGGGCGAGGGCGCGGGCGTGCTGCTGCTCAAGCCCCTGCGCAAGGCCCTGGCGGCGGGAGATCGCGTCTACGCCGTCCTCGACGCCACCGCCGTCAACAACGACGGGCACACCATGGGCATCACCACGCCGGATCCCGCCGGCCAGCGCGCCGTCATCCAGGCGGCGCTGCGCGCGGGCGGGGTGGATCCCCGCACCATCAGCTACGTGGAGACGCACGGCACGGGGACGATGATCGGAGATCCCATCGAGCTGAGGGCGCTCACCGAGGTCTTCTCCGCGTCCACGGACCGCCGGGGCTTCTGCGCGGTGGGAAGCGTGAAGAGCAACTTCGGGCACCTGCTGAGCGCGGCGGGCATCTCCGGGCTCATCAAGGTGGTGCTCTCGCTGATGCACCGCGAGCTGCCGCCCACGCTGCACTGCAACACGCCCAACCCGCGCTTCCGCTTCGACGCCTCCCCCTTCTTCCCGCACACGCGGCTGCGGCCGTGGGAGCCGCTGGAAGGGGTGCGCCGCGCGGGCCTCAGCTCGTTCGGGTTCGGCGGCACCAACGCGCATGCCCTGCTGAGCGAGGCCCCCGAGGACCAGACTCCCGTGCGCGCGCCGCTGCCGCCCGTCGTCTTCGCGCGCAAGCGCTACTGGCTGGAGAAGCCCGTGCCGGCCGGAAGCACTCCCCGGCAGGACGGGCCCCGTGAGGCGCCGCGCACCCGGCGGCCCCTCATCGCGCTGGACTTTGGCTCCTAGCTCCAGACCACCGGGAACGTGGACAGGCCCCGGAAGCTGAGGTTCATGTTCCAGTCCTCGTGGTTGCTCTTCGGGCGGATGCCCGGCAGGCGCCGGAAGAGCACCTCGAAGGCGATGGGGATCTCCATCCGCGCCAGGAAGGCGCCCGGGCACACGTGGTTGCCCGAGCCGAAGCCCAGGTGCGGGTTCTTCTCGCGGTCGAGCAGCAGCTCATCCGCCCGCTCGAAGACGGAGGCGTCGCGGTTGGCGGACACCACCATCGGCATCACGCCCTGGCCCTTCTTGATGAGCTTGCCGCCCAGCTCGATGTCGCACGCCGCGATGCGGGTGGGCGCCTGGGCCGGCGAGGTGTAGCGGTAGATCTCCTCGGCGGCCTGCCGGTTGATCTCCGGGTTCTTCCTGAGGCGCGCCACCTGCTCCGGGTGCTTGAAGATCGCGAGCAGGCCGGTGCTGATGACGTTCTGCGTGGTGGTGTGGCCGCCCGCGAGCAGCAGCACCATCTGGGCCACCACCTCCTCCATCGTCAGCTTGTTCTCCTCGCGCCAGGCCTTGACCAGGAAGGAGATGAAGTCCTCGCGGGGCTGATCGATGCGCGACTGGATGGCCCGGGTGATGTAGTCCGTCATGCCCAGCAGGGCTTCCTGGCCCTTGAGCATGATCTCCAGGTTGTCGATGCGGCCCGTGGCGTGCGCCAGGTCCACGCTCCACTTCTTGAAGGTGGGCAGATCCGCGCGGTCCATGCCGAGGATCTCCACGGAGAAGAGGAGGGCGGGCAGGGCGTAGGCGTAGTCGTTGACGAAGTCCATCTCGCCCTTGTCCTGGACCTGGTCGATCAACCACTCGGCCGTCTGCCGGGCGCGCAGCTGGATGTCCTTGAGGTTCTCCGGGCGGAAGGCCTGGTTGATGAGGCCGCGCAGGCGCTTGTGCTCGGGGTTGTCC
This sequence comes from Archangium gephyra, assembly GCF_042230915.1. Lineage (GTDB taxonomy): Bacteria > Myxococcota > Myxococcia > Myxococcales > Myxococcaceae > Archangium > Archangium gephyra_B. The sequence continues at coordinate 3,372,784 of NZ_CP102578.1, forward strand.
TTCATCACCGCCCACATGGAGAAGTGGGTGATGATGGGACGCAGGTGCTGCATGAACTCCTCACGCACCACGAAGGTCTCGCTGCTCTGGCTGGAGAAGCGCGCGGCGTCGCGCAGGCCCGTCTGCACGTCCTCGTAGCGCGTGAGCAGCCAGTGCCGGGTCTCCTCGCTCCAGTAGACGGGATCCTCCTCGCGCAGCCGCTTGAGGAAGGGGTGGGGGTCGATCTGGAACTCCGGGCTCAGGATGTTGACGTGCAGCTTCTGTCCTTGGCTCATGGTGTGGTGCTCCCGCCGAGGGCCGCGCTCGGCATGGGTGGGGTGGACGGCCGTGAAGGGGTGGCTTCTGCCGCGCATGGAGGACGGCTACCATGGCGCATTCGCTCCACACGGTAGGGTCTCCAGCCATGACGACGATCATCTTTCCGGGGCAGGGCTCGCAGAAGCGGGGAATGGGCAAGGAGTTGCTCGCGCGCTACCCCGAGCTGGCCGCCCAGGCCGACGCGCTGCTGGGCTGGAAGCTGGCGGAGGTCTGCCAGGACGAGCGGCTGGATCAGACGCAGTACACCCAGCCGGTGCTCTTCGTGCTCAACGCGCTCGCATGGCAGGCGAAGCGGGACGAGGGCGCGCGGGAGCCGGACCACGCCGCGGGCCACAGCCTGGGCGAGTACAACGCGCTGCTGGCCGCCGGAGCCTTCGACTTCGCCACGGGCGTGCGGCTGGTGCGCAGGCGCGGAGAGCTGATGGCCCAGGCGCGCGAGGGCGGCATGGCCGCCGTGGTCGGGCTGTCCCCCGAGCGCATCCAGGAGGTGCTCGTCCGGATGGGCGTGGACACCGTGGACCTGGCCAATGACAACTCGCCCACCCAGCAGGTGCTGTCCGGCCCCCGGGTGGACCTGGAGCGCGCGGCTCCCGAGCTCAAGGCCGCGGGCGCCAACGTCATCCTCCTCAAGGTGAGCGCCGCCTTCCACTCGCGCTACATGCGCCCCGCTCGCGAGGCCTTCGCGGAGTTCCTGCGCGGCTTCTCCTTCTCGCCCCTGCGCTTCCCCGTCATCTCCAACGTGGAGGCCCGGCCCTACGAGGACGGACGCATCGCCGAGCTGCTCGCCCGGCAGATCGACTCGCCCGTGCGCTGGACGCAGAGCATGCGCTACCTGCTCGGCCTGGGAGAGCAGGAGCTGGTGGAGGTGGGGCACGGCCAGGTGCTGAGCAACCTCCTCAAGCAGATCCGCCAGGCCACGCCCGTGCCCGCTGCCGTACCTGCTCCCGTGCCTGCTCCGGCGCCGGTGGTGGCCCTGCCGAGCGCTCCTCCACCGCAGCCCGCTCCCGCCGCCGAGGTGCGGGGGACTGGCGCCTGGCGCCTGGGCAGCGAGGCCTTCCGGAGCACCTATGGCGTGTACCTCGCCTACTACGCGGGCTCCATGTACAAGGGCATCTCCTCCAAGGAGCTGGTCATCCGCATGGGCCAGGCCGGCCTCATGGGCTTCCTCGGCACCGGCGGCATGCCGCTGGCGCGCGTCGAGGAGGACCTGCTCGCCATCAAGGCCGCGCTGCGCAGCGGCGAGGCCTGGGGGATGAACCTGCTGCACAGCCTCGAGCGCCCCGCCCGCGAGGAGGAGCTGGTGGACCTCTACCTGCGCCACGGGGTGCGCAACGTGGAGGCCTCGGCCTACGTGCAGCTCACCCCGGCGCTGGTGCGCTACCGCGTCCAGGGGCTGCGCCGCCTGCCGGATGGCCGCGTCGAGGCACCCCACCGCATCATCGCCAAGGTCTCCCGGACCGAGGTGGCCCGCGTCTTCATGAGCCCGCCGCCCCCCGCGCTGCTCGAGGCGCTGGTGCGCGACGGCAAGGTCTCCTCCGAGGAGGCCCGGCTGGCGCGGGAGCTTCCCATGGCCGAGGACATCTGCGTGGAAGCCGACTCCGGCGGCCACACGGACCAGGGCGTGGCCAGCACGCTGCTGCCCGCGATGATGGGCCTGCGCGAGCAGCTCATGGAGGAGCACGGCTATGCCACGCGCATCCGCGTGGGCGCCGCCGGTGGCATCGGCACGCCCCAGGCCGCCGCGTCCGCCTTCATCATGGGCGCGGACTTCATCGCGACGGGCTCCATCAACCAGTGCACCGTGGAGGCCGCCACCAGCGAGCCCGTGAAGGACTTGCTCGAGACGCTCGACGTGCGGGACGTCACGTACGCGCCCGCGGGCGACATGTTCGAGCTGGGCGCGAAGATCCAGGTGGTGCGCAAGGGGCTCTTCTTCCCGGCCCGCGCCAACCGCCTCTACGCTCTCTACCAGCAGCACGGCTCGCTCGACGAGCTGGACGCGCAGACGCGGCAGCAGCTCCAGGAGAAGTACTTCCACCGCTCCTTCGAGCAGATCTGGGAGGAGACGCGGCGGCACTACCAGCGGGTGGACCCGGAGGTGGTGGAGCGCGCCGAGCGCAACCCCCGCCGGAAGATGGCCCTGGTGTTCCGCTGGTACTTCGTCCACACCTCGCGGCTGGCCCTGCGCGGCAGCCGCGAGCAGCGCACGGACTACCAAATCCACTGCGGGCCGGCGCTGGGCTCGTTCAACCAGTGGGTGCGGGGCACGCCCCTGGCCTCGTGGCGCAACCGTCACGTGGACGAGCTCGCCTTCAAGCTCATGGACGCCACGGCCGGGTGGCTGGAGCAGCAGCTCCAGGCCCTGCTGCAGCAGCGGCTCCAGGCCCAGCGCGGGGCGGCGTAGCGGGCACCGCCCCGTGGCCGGCGCCTCACTGGAGGATGGCACCGAAATACGCATCCAGGCTCTCGGGCGCCTCCAGGGGGAAGCGCGTGGCGATGTAGGCGTCGGGACGGATGAGCACGCAGCCGGCGCCACGGGCTCCGAGCGCCAGGTGGGCCCCCCGGTGCGGATCGCTCCAGGCCCGCCCCAGGCCGTGGGCGTCGAAGTCCGGGGGCGTCCTCCCCTCGAAGATGAAGTGGAGATCCAACCAGTCTCCATGGCGCGCGCGCGCGCGGGTGCCCAGCGCCCGCATGGCGGCTCCGTCCGGCTGCCCGCCGCTCAGCACCAGCAGCGTGTGGCGCTCCGGCCGCAGCAGCGCGTAGAGCGGGAGGCGCCGCTCCGCGTCCAGGGTGAAGTGCGGGGCGCGATCTCCCGGCAGCGCTAGCTCGTTGCCGAAGGCCTTCCGGGCCGTCCGGACACCGCGGCCGTCGAAGGCCGGCTGCACCGCCGGGCTGTGGCGGTAGTGCAGGCCGAGCTGTGACGTCCGCAGCACGTTGTCCAGGTTCTGCCCGGGCAGGTTCAGCAGCCGCAGCCGCTTGCGCGCCAGGTAGCGCAGGACGGGGTTGGCGCCGAACACCAGCCGGGTGAGCCGGTTGTTCTCCTCGAACATCGAGAGCGCGGCCGCGTGGCGCTCCACGTGGTAGCTGTCCAGCAGCCGCTCGCTCGCCCTGCCCAGCACGCCCAGCCGCAGCTTCCAGGCCAGGTTGAGGGCGTCCACCACGCCCGTGTTGAGGCCCTGCGCGGCGATGGGCGTGTTCACGTGCGCCGCGTCACCGGCCACGAAGACGTGGCCCGCACGGTAGCTCGTCACCAGGAACTGGCTGGGGTGGTAGTTCGTCAGCCACAGCGGCTCCTCCAGCCGCCAGTCCCCGAAGCCCAGCGGCGTCATGATGCGGCGGAACTCGTCGAGCGTGGGATCCTTCCCCTTGTCCGGCGAGCCGGGCGGGCGCGCGGAGATGAGCCGGTAGTAGCCGTCGCCGAGCGGCAGCACCACGAAGGGGATGCGGTCGAGGATGTAGCCGTGGCGCTCGTCGCGGGGCAGCGACATGTTGGGGATGCGCACGTCGGTCATGATCCAGTTGTCGGAATGCCGCTCGCCGGTGAAGCCGAGCCCGAGCACCGCGCGCACCCGGCTGCGGCCTCCATCGCAGCCCACCAGGTAGCGCGCGTGCACCACCTCCCGGGCGCCGTCCGCGCGGACCAGCTCCGCGGTGACACCCGAGGCATCCTGGCGGAGCTCCGCCAGCTCGGTGGCGCGCTCCACGCGCACGTCCCGCGCCTCCAGGACCCGGGCGAGCTCGCGCTCCGTCTGGCCCTGGTGCAGGTGCAGGTAGAAGGGGAACTCGCTCTGGAGCCGCTCGTAGCGCAGCACGGAGGCGCGCTCGGTGCCCACGTTCATGTTCATGCGCCCGGTGGGCACTCCGGCCTGGACGAGCCGCTCCGCCACGCCGAGCAGTTGGAAGAGCTCGAGCGTGCGCGGCTGGAGGGTGACGGCCTTGGACTCGCCGGAGAAGGAGGGCGCCTTGTCGATGAGGCGCACGCGGAGGCCCTGCTGGTGGAGCGCGAGCGCGAGGCTGAGCCCCGTGGGGCCCGCTCCCGCGATGAGGACGTCCGTGGAGGGGGTCACGCCCGCGCCTCCACCGCCTGCTCCCGGGGCAGGCCGGAGAGGAAGGTGAGCCGCGAGCCCAGGAAGCCCGGCAGGTAGCGCGTCTCCCAGGTGTAGCTCTCGTGGCCGTCCACCTCGCGGATGAGCGCCTCCCACTCCTCGGGGTGGTAGGCCCGCAGGTGCGAGACGATGCCGTCGAAGAAGAAGCACAGCGAGCCGACCGGCGCCACCGCGCCCAGCAGCGTGCGGCGCAGGCTCAGCGGCCGGATGCCTCCCACGCTGAAGTAGACGCTGAGCAGCGGCGCCGCGGCGGAGAAGCGCAGGATGGACAGCAAGTCCCGCTGCACCGGCTCCATGAAGACGATGGGCTGCCGCTTGGCGACCGCGTCCGCCAGGATGCCGCGCACCATGGGGGCCTCGAAGTGGTGCACCGCGTTGACGATGAGGCGCAGGCCCGTCAGGTGCTCGGGCACGTTCAGCACGTCCACGGACGCGGGCTCGTGCGTCAGGCGCCCGCCGCTCTCCTGCTCCTTCTCGCGGAAGCTCTCGAGCGAGGGGAACTTGTCGGAGAGCACGATGTTGAGATCGTCCCGCTTCAGGTGCCTGGAGAGGGCGAGCATGAGGCCCCCATCTCCAGCGCACAGGGCCTGGATGGTGCGGGTCCCCGCCCGGTCCAGCACCTGGGAGATGGCGTCGAAGCCCGCGTCGTAAAGCCGGAGCTGGACGGCCATGTGGTGGAGCTGCTCCATGAGCGTCTTGCGGACGGGCGTGGGCAGCCAGGGCATGTCGTTGAATTCGAAGAGGTGTGCGCGGTTCACGGTGCTCTCGGGGTGGAGGGGAGGGGGGAAGGGGACAGGGCCGCGGCGATGCCTCGCAGCAGCCAGTCGCGGGATGGGTCCGTGCGCAGGAAGAAGTGGCCATCCTGCGTCACGTGCTTGTGGAAGGCGCCCGTGGTGAGCGCGCGCCAGGCCTCCGAGCCCTCTTCCGACACCCGGTCATCATTGGCGCCGTGGAAGACGGTGACGGGGAAGGAGAAGGGCGGCTCGGCCTGGTAGCGGAAGCCCTCCATCAGCTTGAGATCGGCCAGCAGCATGGGCAGCAGGGCGCGTGCGAAGCCGGCGTCCTTGGCCGCCATCGTCCGGCCTTCTTCCGTGCTCATGAGGATGTCGAGGAGCGGTCCGATGGGCTCCAGCTCCCAGGGCCGCGGGATGCCTGGCAGGCCGGCCTCGCGGAAGCGCCGCCGCACCGACTCCAGGAACGGCCCGGGCGCGAGCACGGGTGCGTTGGAGCCACCCACCAGCAGGTGCTGGGGCTGGGGCAGGCCGCGGGCTCGCAGCCGGCTCGCGGTGAGGGAGGCCAGCAACGCGCCGAGGCTGTGCCCGTAGAAGGCGAAGGGCTGATCCAGCCTCGGGAGGAGCGCGGCCTCGAGCTGGGACAGCAGCGGCTCGAGTGAATCGAGGGGCGCCTCGTGGATGCGGCCCTCGCGGCCCGGGAGCTGGATGGGCCAGACCTCGATGTGCTCGGGCAGCCGGTCCCAGCCCAGGTAGAGCGAGGCACCGCCGCCTCCGTAGGGGAAGCAGAACAGGCGCACGGAGGGCTTCTCGCGGCGCACCACGTGGGCGAACCAGGAGCCCGCGGAGGGCTCCCGGGGCGGCTGCTCCGCGGTGGCCGGGGCACCCCCCGGGGCCAGCTCCCGCAGCAGCGACGTGGCGAGCTCCTGGATGCTGGGGCCCTCGAGCAGCAGCTCGGCGGAGACGTGCAGGGACAGCCGCTCCTGGATGTCCTTGCGCAGGGCCAGGCCGGTGATGGAGTCGAAGCCCAGGTCTCGCAGCGGCACCGCGCGCGGCACAGAGCCCCGCTCCATTTCGAGGTGATGCGCCGCGCGCTCGGCCAGGAAGTCCTCCACGGTGGCCCTGTCCACCCCCGTGTTCCGCCGGGGGGGCTCATGGGCCGTGGACGCCGGGGTCGGAGCGGGAGGGCGCTCGTGCAGGGCCTGTTCGAGCGCCTCCACGCGGCTAGCGCTCAGCCGCTGCACCCGGTGCCCCCGGGCCTCGGCCACGAGATTCCCCTCTCCGTCGAAGAGGCGGAACCAGCCGGAGACCCGGCCGCTCGCGTCGGGTGGCTCGGGGAAGGCGATGTGGCAGTGGAGCGTGCCGTGCCGCGGCGCCTGGTGGAACTGGAAGTGCTCCCAGCCCACCACCATGAAGCGCATGCGCTCCTCCAGCCAGGCGGCCCCCGCCACCGCGAAGAGCTGCGCGCAGGCATCGAGGATGCCCGGGTGGAAGCCCAACCCCGCACGCTCCGCCGGGACGACGCTGGGGTCATGGCGGAAGCGGGCCAGGGCCTCGCCATCGCGGAAGCGGACCTCCTCCACCCACTTCACGCTCTCGCCGAGCTGGAAGGTGAGCGCGGCGAGCCGCCGGTAGAAGGTGTCGCCGTCCCAGACGAGTCCTCCCTCCATCCGGGGAAGGCCCCGGGGCCCGGCCGGCGCGGGCGCCGCGGAGTCCAGCCGCGCCTGCACGTGGAGCGTCCACTGGCCGCGCTTCGGGTCGAGCCCGTGGAGGCTCAGCTTCGACGTGCCGTCCTCTTCCGGCTCCACCACGAGGCGCACCTCGCGCTCCTCGCCGGGCGCCACGTGCAGGGCGACCAGGTAGCGCACGTCCCTCAGCGCATGGGGCTTCACGCCCAGGTGCTGGTGCGCGGCGCGGGCCAGCAGCTCCTGGTGGTGGCCGATATGGGCGATGCCGTGGTTGTCGGCGAGGTCCGGCAGGCGCGCGTGGCTGAAGCGGTAGGAGAGCTCCCGCTCGCGGCGCGGCGAGGCCAGCGGCGTCCCGTCGAACACGCTGCCCGGGGCGCTCTCGGCCTCCTGGGGAGGACGCAGCCAGTGGGCCTTGCGCTGGAAGGGGTAGGTGGGCAGCGGCCGCGCCGGGCGAGGGTGTCCCTCGGTGAAGCGGCGCCGGTCCGGGGTGAGTCCCAGGGTGTAGAGGCGCGCCACGCAGGTGAGCAGCGCCTCCCAGGGCGAGCGCGCCGGGGTGAGGGCGAGCCAGGCCGTCCCGGTGTCTCGCGCCGCTGGCGGCACGCTGTCTCCCAGCATCACCACCACCCGGCGCTCCCGGGAGTCCAGTCCGCTCAGGGCGGCGCTCCACTCGCCTGCCGGAGTCTGGGGGGCCTCCCAGGTGGAGGGAGCCGCCGCGGCCCGGGCGTCGAGGGGCGCTCCGGCACTCGCGCGTAGCAGCCGCAGGCGTGGAGCCGACAGCCGGCCGGGCTCCAGGCTCACGGCGCCCGTCAGGCCCTGCCCGTGCAGGACGCAGCGCAGGGCGTCCCGGAGCTCCATCACCCCGGCCACGTGCGCGGCGGTGAGGAGCCCCCGTCCATCGGCCAGCAGCGCGTCGGGCGCGTAGCCCCAGTGCGCCAGCAGCGTGAGCAGCGCATGCCGGGAGCAGAAGGCGGCGGCCGGGCCCCCCACCTCCCGGGGGGACACGCCCAGCAGCTCCGCCGCCACGGAGGCACTCTCGTCATGGGCCCGCGCGAACACGGGCTCCACCGCATACAGCGCTTCCTTCAGCGCTGCGAGCCCGTCTTCGTGGGGCAGTGCGAACGCCAGCCGGGGGGCTCCGCCCTCGACGGTGCCGCGCAGGACGCTCCCGTGCTCACGCCCCTCGGCGAGTGCCTCCAGCCCGGCGAGCAGGGTGGGGCGATCCGCGGCCACGAGCGCGGCGCGGTGCTCCAGGTGGGCGCGCTCCGCCATCGCCGCCGCGCACAGGCTGGCCAGGGTGTCCTCTTCCTCCTTCACCAGGCGCTCCCTCCAGGCGAGGGCCAGTTCCCGGAGCGCGCGCTCGTCCCGGGCGGAGAGCGGCAGCAGGTGGATGGGGCGCGAGGCCGTGGTGGGCTCCGGGCCTGGCGGGCTGGAGCGTGGCGCGCGCCGGGTCGCGGACGGAGCGGGGGGCTCGCCCACGAGGAGGTGGACGTTGGTGCCCGAGAAGCCGAACGCGCTCACTCCGGCCACCCGCCGCTCGGCTTCCCAGGGCCCGGTCTCCCTCGGGAGGCGCGCGCGCAGGCGCTGCAGGCGGATGCGCGGGTTCACCTGGCGCAGGTGCACCTGCCCCGGGATGGCCCGGTTCTGCAGGCACAGCACCGTCTTGATGAGGCCCGCGACTCCGGCCGCGGCCTCCAGGTGGCCCAGGTTGGCCTTCACCGCGCCCACCGTGAACTCTCCCTCGGACTCCTGGCGCTGGCCGTACACCGCGCCGAGCGCCTGCATCTCGATGGGGTCGCCGAGCGCGGTGCCCGTGCCATGCGCCTCCACGAAGGAGACCTGTCCCGGCTCCAGCCGCGCCGACTCCAACGCCTTGCGCAGCAGGGCCTGTTGCGCGAGCCCGTTGGGCACGGTGAGCCCGCTGCTGGCGCCGTCGTGGTTGGCCGCGGAGCCCAGCAGCACGGCGAGCACCGGATCTCCATCGCGCCGTGCATCGGACAGGCGCTTGAGCACGATCATGCCGCAGCCCTCGGCGCGGCCATAGCCGTCAGCCGAGGCGTCGAAGCTCTTGCAGCGGCCGTCCGGGGCCAGGGCACGCAGGCGGCACAGGGAGATGAAGGTGTAGGGCGACAGCATCAGGTTGACGCCGCCAGCGAGCGCCACGTCGGACTCGCCGCGCAGCAGGCTGTCGCACGCCAGGTGCACGGCCATGAGCGAGGACGAGCACGCGGTGTCCACCGTCAGCGCCGGCCCCTGGAGCCCCAGCCGGTGGGCGATCCGTCCCGAGGCGATATTGGCCGCCACGCCCGTGGCCGTGTAGGCGCCGAACTGCCGCACGTCCCGGGGCAGCATCCCGTACTCGGCGCCGCACATGCCCACGAACACGCCCACGGGGCTGCCCGCGAGCCCGTCCGGCGCGAGCCCGGCGCGCTCGAGCGCCTCCCAGGAGACCTCGAGCAGCAGGCGCTGCTGGGGATCCATCTCCGCCGCCTCGCGCGGGGAGATGCCGAAGAAGCGCGCATCGAAGAGGGCGGGCGTCTCGCGCAGGAACCCGGCCTGCCGCACGTACAGGGTGCCGGCCGCCTCGGGATCGGCGTTGTAGAAGGCGTCCATGTCCCAGCGCCCTGCGGGCACCTGGGTGATGGCATCCCCGCCCTGCACGAGGAAGCGCCACAGGGCCTCGGGGCTGTCGCAACCCCCGGGGAAGCGGCAGGCCATGCCCACGATGGCGATGGGCTCCCGGACAGGAGCCGTATGGGTGGAGGACACGGCCACGCGCGGCGCCGGGGCCACGGGAGCCTCGACGACGGGAGCCTCGAGGACGGGGGCTTCGGCCCGGGCCTCGAGGGGGGACTCCACCGCGGGGCGGGAGGAGATGCCGAGCCGCTGGACGATGGTGTCGCGGGTGCCGTGGAACACGACGCGCTGGCTGCCTCCGAGTGCCAGGCCCTGCTCGAAGGTGGCGAGGCCCAGCGAGGTGGGCAGCGGGGTGAGGCCGGCGCGGCGCTCCATGAAGCGCAGCGTCTGGGCGTCCACGCGCATGCCGCCCTCGGCCCACAGCGGCCAGTTGAAGGACACGGTGCGGCCGTGCCGCTCGCCGCGCGCCCGCCGGGCCTCACGCTCGGCCGCGAAGGCATCGAGGAAGGCATTGGCGAAGGCGTAGTCGCTCTGTCCCACGTTGCCGGTGATGGCGGCCGTGGACGAGAACAGGGCGAAGAAGTCCAGCGGCAGGCCAGCGCACGCCTCGTCGAGGTGCAGCGTGCCGTGCACCTTGGGCCCCAGCACCGAGGCCATCTGCTCCCACACCTTGGCCACCACGAGTGCGTCGCGCGTCGCGCCCGCGGCGTGGATGACGCCGTGGAGCGTGCCCAGGCGCTCGCGGGCCTCGCCCACCACGCGGAAGGCCGCGCCGCGCTCGCTCACATCGCCGCGCAGGTACACCACCTCCGCACCGGCCGCGCGCAACCGCTCCAGGCGCTGCTGGCGGGCCGCGTCGAGCTCACCGCGCCCGGCCAGGGCGATCCTCGCCTGGACCGAGTGGGCCAGGTGCTCGGCCAGGAGCAGGCCGAGGCCGCCAGCGCCGCCGGTGATGAGGTAGGCGCCGCCCTTGCGCAGGAGCGAGGGGCCCGGTGTCTCCGACATCAGCGCGCTCAGCTCGCGGACCTGCCGCCGCCCCGCCACGTAGCGGACCTCGAGCTCGTTGCTGGCGCTCTCGGCCAGCAGCAGCCGGGCCAGGGCCTCGGGCTCGCGCGCCTGGGCGTCCAGCGCCAGTGTCTGGCAGGAGAGCCGTGGCGTCTCCAGCCCGAGTGCCCGCGCGAAACCGGCCACTGCGGCATGCCGCGCAGGTTGCAGCCCGTTCACGAGCGGGTAGACGTAGCCCAGGCGCACGGAGCCCTCGCCCTTCTGGGCGAGCAGGCCCTGGGCGAGGCCCAGCATCTGCGCGAAGCCCCGGGTGGGCTCCTCTCCCGTGCCCGTGCCGAGGGCGCCCAGGTGGAAGAGGTGGCCGGGCTGGAAGCCGCTTCGCGAGAGCGAGGCGAGCAGTTGCTCCACCTGGCGCGCATCCGCCGGATCCACCTCGAAGCCAGACGCCGTCTCCACGAGGCGCTCACCCAGGCGGGCGAGGCGCACCGGCGCGTCGAGTCCGCGGGCCTGGAGCAGCTCGCGCAGGGCCCGCGCGTGGGCCTCCTCTCCCCCGAGCAGCAGGACACCCCGGAGGGCGGCCGCCGGGGCGGGGGCGAGCGGGGCCTCGCGCCACGTCTGCCGGGCGAGCACCAGCTCTCCCTTGGACTCCTCGCGGGCCGGCGGGGGGGCCTCCTCCGCCGCGCTCTGGAGGGGGAGCCGCTCGAGCAGGAAGGCGGCCAGGGCCTGGAGGTTGGAGTGGTCGAACGCGAGGGTGGGGTAGAGCTCGAGGCCGAGCGCGTCCTCCAGCAGCTCCACGAGCTGCGTGGCCTGCACGGACTCCATGCCCATGTCGAAGAAGCCCTGGTCCGGCTCCGGCCGCATCGAGGGCGGATAGGCGAGGATGCGGGCGACCTCGTCTCCCAGCAGGCGGACGAGGAGCGCGTGCCGCTCGGCCTGGGGGGCCCCGGCCAGTTGCTCCCGCATCGTCCGGCCGCGTCCCTCGTCCCGGGTGGGGGCGGGGGTGGGGCTCACCGGCCCGGGCGGAGGCGTGGGCGTGGGCGTGGGCGTGGGCGGAGGCGTGGGCGTGGTTTCAATCCAGAAGCGCTCCCCGGCGAACGGGGCGGTGGGGAGGTGGAGGCGCCGGGGCTGGCGTGCCGGGTAGAGCGCCCGCCAGGGCCACACGGTGCCCTCCACCCAGGCGCGGGCGATGGCCTCGTGCTCCCCCTTGGTGACGAGCTCGCGCAGGGCGGACTCCGAGGCCTCCGCGGACGCGGCGCGGGACTCCGTGAGCGTGCCCGAGAAGAGGCCACGGGCCTGGAGCGCGGACGACTCTCCGTCCTGAGCCAGCCAGGTGCACAGCCGCTCGCGGCAGGAGCCGGCGTCCCCGGCCACGAAGGCCAGGCGCGCGGGCATGGCCTCGCGGCCCTGCTGGAGCGTGAAGGCGAGGGACTCGAGCTCGCCCGCGTCCCAGTCTCGCCGGGCGTCGAGGAAATCGAGGAGGCGGCGTGCCTGGGCGCGGAGCCGCTCGGGCGTCCGGGCGGACAGGACGATGATGGCGGGCTGCTCTGGCGGGGCGCTCGGGGCGTGCCCACCCTCCCAGGACTCGAGGACGAGGTGCACGTTGACGCCGCCCGCGCCGAAGCTGCTGATGCCCGCGCGCAGGGGCTCTCCGGGGCGGGCCTTCCACGGCGAGGCCTCGCGCTGGACCTGGAAGGGGGTGCTCGCGAAGTCGATGTGCGGGTTGAGCCGTCCACCATGGATGAGGGTGGGCGCGAGCCGCCGGTGCCTCATCTGCAGGAGCACCTTGTGCAACTGGGCGATGCCCGCGGCGGACTCCAGGTGGCCGATGCTGGCCTTGACGGAGCCGATGGCGCAGAAGCCCCGCTCCGGGGTGTGGCGGCGGAACGCGTCCGTCAGCCCGGTGAGCTCGATGGGATCTCCCAGGCTGGTGCCCGTGCCGTGGGCCTCCACATAGGAGATGGAGCGGGCGTCCACGCCAGCGCGCTCGAGGGCGGTGAGGATGACCTCGGTCTGCGCCACCGGGTTGGGCACGGTGTAACCATGCGTCTTGCCGTCGTGGTTGTGCGCGCTGCCCTTGATGACGGCGTGGATGGCGTCACCATCGCGCAGGGCCAGGGCCAGGGGCTTGAGCAGCACGGCGCCCACGCCCTCGCCGGGGACGTAGCCGTCGCCTCCCTCGGCGAAGCTGCGGCAGCGGCCGTCGCTCGAGGCGAAGCGGTTGGCGCACAGCATGACGTACTTGCCCGGGTGCAGCGACAGGTTCACCCCTCCGGCGATGGCGAGCTCGCACGCACCGGAGCGCAGGCTCTCGCAGGCCAGGTGGATGGCGTTGAGCGACGACGAGCAGGCGGTGTCCACCGTGAGGCTGGGGCCGCTCAGGTTGAGCGTGTAGGACACGCGGTTGGCGATGGAGAAGGTCTGGGTGTTGAAGGGGATGCGGTTGCCCCGGGCCCACTCCTGCGCGCCGAGCAGGGCGTACTCATTATAGGTGACGCCCACGAACACGCCGACGGGGGCGCGCCGGTCTCCGGCGTCCTGCCGCGCGAGGCTCAGCCGGGTGTGGCCCGCGTCCTCCAGGCACTCCCAGGCCGTCTCCAGGAAGAGCCGCTCCTGCGGGTCCATGTAGCGGGCAATCAACGGGGAGATCTGGAAGAAGGCCGCGTCGAAGCGGTCCACATGCTCCAGGAAGCCCCCCCACTTGCTGTAGAGGGTGCCGGGCCGGCGCGAGGAGGGCTCGAAGAAGGGGCGGTAGTCCCAGCGCTCGGTGGGAATCTCCACGATGCAGTCACGCCCCGTCTCCAGGTTGCGCCAGTACTGCTCCAGGTCGCGGGCCTGGGGATAGCGGCCGCTCATGCCGATGATGGCGATGTCGGCGGGTCCGGACGTGACACGCGGCGCGGTGACTCGAGCCGGGGCGCGGGGCGGCTCCTCGCGGGGCGCCTCCACGGGCACTTCGCGCGGAACCTCGGGCGGTGCCTGGGGCGCGGGGGCCTGGAGTGTGGCGAGCATCCGCCGTACGGGCTCGCCGTGCTCCTCCAGCAGGTAGGAGGCCAGGTCCGCGAGGTTCTTGTATTTGAAGAACAGGGTGACGGGGAGCTTGCCGAACGTCGCCTCGAGCTGGTGGTGGAGCTCGGAGATGAGGATGGAGTTCATCCCGTAGCTCTCGAAGTCGGCGGTGGGCTGGATGGAGCCGGGCTCGAGCCGGGCCGTGGTGGCGAGGGCCTGGGTGAGGTAGCGGACCGTGGCGGCGTGGACGTCCCCGGTGGCAACCGGCGCCTCGGGCCGCGGCGACGGCGCGGGCGAGGGCAGGGGCGTGAGCACCTCGCGCGCGGTGGAGCGGGAGGTGAAGACGCGGTCGGCGGGAGCGGGCAGCAACCAGTGCCGGGTCCGGGCGAAGGGGTAGCCGGGGAGGGAGACGCGGCGGGGCTGCCGGCCGCGGTACAGCCGCGACAGGTCGGAGAGCGCTCCGCTCACCCAGAGCCGGGCGAGCCTGTCCAGCTCTCCGCCCGAGATCAGCGCCTCCAGGAAGGCGGCGCCCGCGTCGCCCTCGAGCAGTGCCTGCTGGGCGTGCGACGAGCCGGCGGTGCCGGTGTGGACACCTTCGGCGGAGCCTCCCGCGAGCCAGTGGCCCAACCGGGTGGCCAGCTCGTCGAGCCCCTGGACGACGGTAGCGAGGCGGGCCTCCAGCAGCTCGCGGCCCGTGGAGAGCGTGAAGGCGAGCTCCTCCAGGTGGGGGCGCGTGGAGTTGCCCAGGGCCTCGTGCAGCAGCGTGGCGGAGGCTCGCAGCGACTCGGAGTCCCGGGCCGACAGCACGACGAGTTGGGGACGGCCGGGGCTCGGCGCGGGGCGGGGCGGTGCGCGGTACTCCTCGAGGACGACGTGGGCGTTGGTGCCGCCGAAGCCGAACGAGCTCACGCCCGCGCGCCGGGGAGCCTCCACGCCGTTGGCCTCGAGGAGCGCCGGCCAGGGGCGCGTGTGGCCGTTGACGTGGAAGGGGCTGCCCTCGAGCCTCAACTGGGGATTGGGCGTCTGGAAGTGGAGGCTGGCGGGGAGGGTGCGGTGGCGCAGGGCGAGCAGCACCTTGAGGACGCCCGCGATGCCGGCGGCGGTCTCCAGGTGGCCGATGTTGGTCTTCACCGAGCCGAGCGCGCAGTGGGACTGCGTGGGAGCGGGCCGGCCCCACTGCTGGTAGAGCTGGGAGAAGGCCTTGCGCAGCCCGATGACCTCGATGGGGTCTCCGAGGCTGGTGCCCGTGCCGTGCGCCTCGATGTAGCCGACGGTGGCCGGGTCGATGCCGGCGTCCTGGTAGGCGGCCACGAGCAGCTCGGCCTGGGCGTTGGGGTTGGGGGCGGTGAGCGCGTTGGCCCGGCCGCCGTGGTTGATGGCGGTGCCCCGGATGACGGCGTGGATGGTGTCGCCATCGGCCTCGGCCCGGGAGAGGGGCTTGAGCAGCAGCGCGCCCACGCCCTCGCCGCGCACGTAGCCGTTGGCGCGTGCGTCGAAGGTCTTGCAGCGGCCGTCCTCGCAGAGCATGCCCGCGCGGCTGAACGAGAAATAGAGGTGCGGGCTCAGCAGCAGGTTGACACCGCCGGCGAGCGCCATGCCGCACTCGCCCTCACGCAGGGCCCGGACGGCCTGGTGGATGGCGACGAGGGAGCTAGAGCACGCGGTCTCCACCGGGAGGCTCGGGCCGTGGAGGTCCAACAGGAACGAGAGGCGGTTGGGCAGCACCGAGTGGGCCCTGCCCGTGGCGGAGTGCGCGTCCGCGGGGAGCCCGAAGTCCCGCAGCAGGTCGTGGTAGTCGGTGGTGCCGATCCCCACGAACACCCCGGTCTTGCTCCCGGCGAGGGAGGTCGGGCGGTAGCCGGCGTCCTCCAGGGTGTGCCAGGCGGTCTGGAGGAAGAGGCGGTGCTGGGGGTCCATCAGCGCCGCCTCGCGAGGGGTGATGCGGAAGAAGGCGGCGTCGAAGTGCTCGACCCCGTCGATGAAGCTGCCCCACTTCACCTGGGTGCGATCCGGCTCGCTCAGCGGATCTCCCTGGACGGCGCGCCAGTCCCAGCGCGCGGGGGGAATCTCCTCGATGAGATCATCCCCCTGCTCCAGGTGGCGCCAGAAGGTGTCGAGGCCGGCCGAGCGCGGGAAGGTGCCGCTCATGCCGATGATCGCGATGGGCTCGGAGGAGGTGGAGCGGGAGGCGGGCCGGGACTGAACGGGCTCGGGAGCCGGGGCCGGGGCCGGAGCGGTAGCCGGCGTGGGAACGGGAGCCGGAGTGGGAACGGGAGCCGGAGTGGGAACGGGAGCCGGAGTGGGAACGGGAGCCGGAGTGGAGGCCGGAGCCGGTGGAGGGGACGCCTCGGCGGGGAGCCGGGAGGCGAGGGCCTCGGCGTGGTGGGTGAGCAGGTGCTCGACGAGGGCGCCCAGGCTGTCGTGCTCGAAGAGCATCGCGGCGGTGATGTCCACGCCGAACGCGTCCCGGAGCGCGCTCGCGAGCCGGGTCATGGAGATGGAGTCGAAGCCGAAGTCGCGCAGATCCGTGGTGGGGTCCACGTCCTCGATGTCCATCTTGAGGATGGAGGCCGCGAGGCTGACGACCCGGGCCTGCACCTGTGCCCTCATGGAGGAGGAGGACGCGCTGGGAGGCGCGGAGGCGTTGGGAGGAGGCGCGGAGGGGGTGGCCACTTGCCGCGTGGGCGCACCGGCGAGTGACTGGCACAGGGAGCGCAGCGAGGGGTGCTCGGCGAGGTGGCTCGGCTTGAGCTCCAGGCCGAGACGTTGCGACAGCCGGCCGCACAGCATGGTGGCGGTGGCGGGCTCGAACCCGAGCTCCTCCAAGGACATGTCGAGGTCCACGGCCGTGCGGCTCAGGGAGAGCAGCTCGGCGACGATGTCCACCACGGTGTCCGTGGCGGAGGGCGCGGACCCCGAGGGTGCGGACCCGGAGGGCGCGGCTTTAGAGGCCACCGGGGCGGGCGGGGGTGGCTCGCGCAGCGCGAAGGCGCGATCGATGGCCGCGAGGTCTCCCTCCACCACGGCGAGCACGGGCTCGGTGGAGCGGAGCGCGCGGGGAAGGAAGTCGAGCCCGGTCTCGGTGCGCAGGGGCTTCATGCCGAGCGTCCGCAGCAGGTGTTGCTCGGTCTGCTCGTCCACGCGCATGCCACCCTCGCGCCACAGGGGCCAGGCGATGGACAGGGAGCGCCCGCTGCGCTGGCCCTCGCGGACCTGCTCGGTGCGCCTGCGCGCGAAGGCATCGAGGAAGCGGTTGGCGAAGGCGTAGTCGCACTGCCCCACGTTGCCGATGAGTCCGGCCAGGGAGGAGAAGAGGACGAAGAAGTCGAGGGGCAGCAGGCGGGTGGCGTGGTCCAGGTGGAGGGCGCCGAGCACCTTGGGCCGGAGCACATCGGCCACGTCCTCGACGCGCTTGCTGGCGAGCATGCCGTCGCGCAGCACGCCGGCCGAGTGGATGACGCCATGGAGCGCACCGAAGCGGCCCAGCACCCGGGTGACGAGCACCTCGGCCTCATCGCGGCGGGAGACGTCCGCCCGCAGGTAGAGGGCCTCCGCGCCATGGGCGGACAGGGCCTGGAGGCGGGCGCGCATCTCCGCGTCCTCCTCGGCCCGCCCGGCGAGCACCAGCCGGGCCTGGTACTTGCGGGCGAGGTCCTCCGCGAAGAGGTGTCCGAGCCCGCCGCGTCCACCGGTGATGAGGTAGACGCCCTGGTGCCGGAGCGCGGGAGCCGGGCCGTCCCCGGGCAGCTCCAGCCGCTGGCGGCACAACCGCGCGCGGCCGGTGCGGCCGAGGCGGATGAGCTCATCGTCCTCTCCCGGGCGGGTGAGCTCCGCGAGCAGCAGCTCCGCCGCTGTAGCCGGGACGCGCACCGTCTCGTCCCCGAGGGACACGGCGCGGAAGCGCAGCGCGCGGTGCTCGCGGTTGACGGTCTTGCAGAACCCGGACATGGCCGCGTGCTGGGGATGAGACACCTCGTCCCCGGGCCACACCCAGAGCAGCTCCAGGCGGGGCACCGGCCGGCTCTTGAGCCAGGCGCGGGTGAAGTGGAGCAGCGTGTAGAGCCCCTGGGAGAGGTCCTCTTCCAGGGCGGACTCGCCGGGCTCGCCGGGCTCGAAGACGCGCTGCCGGGACCAGCCATGGAGCGCGGCCGCGGGCATCACGCCGTCCTGGCGCAGCGCCTGGAGCAGCCGCTCCATGTCGTCGGGCCGGGCCGGGGCGATCTCATAGACGCCGTCGCCGAGCGCGCGGAAGCCGGTACCCGGCCGGACGAGGAGCACGGGGACGCCGGCCCGGGAGCGGAGCGCGTCGCGCAGGGCGGTGCCGTGGTCGAAGAGCAGGATGGGGCCGGTGGGGGCGGTGGGGGCGTACGTGAGGGGCTCGGGCACCCAGGCTTCGCCGATGACGCGCGTGCCGCCGCGCGAGGGGCCCGGCAGCTCGCGGATCGCGAACCCCTCCAGCCGGACGAGTGGCGCTCCGTCCGTGCCGAGCAACTGGATGTCGAAGGACTCCACGTCCTCGCGCCGTGACTTGCGGACGACGTGAGCGAGACACTCGGTGGGCAGCGGCTGGTGCAGGTGGACCGCGCCCAGCGAGAAGGGCAGCCAGGTGCGCTCGCCGTCTCCGGAGGGGGCCTCGGCGAGCAGGCCGATCACCGCTTGCAGGGCTCCATCGAAGAGGGACGGCGGGAGCGTCATCGCGGGGGAGGACGCGGCGGCTTCGGGCAGACGCAGCTCGGCGAGCGCCTCGTCCCGCCCGATGTGGAGCGCGCGCAGGGGCCGCATGGACTCGCCGTACTCCAGGCCACGCGCGGCGAGGGTGCGGTAGCACGCCTCCGAGGACAAGGTCCGCGGGCAGCGGGCCCGGAGCACCTCGGGGGACGAGCGGGGCCCGGTGTCGCGTGAGGGCTCGCCGCGCACCAACTGGCCCTGGGCGTGGAGCGTGCCGCCAGCCCCGGTGAGCTGGAACTGGAGGTGCTCGCCCGCGGGCCGCAGCTCGAGGGACACCTCGAGGGCAGGGCCCTCGGCGGTGGGGACCACGGGGCGGAGCCAGGTGATGTCACGCAGGGCCTGGATGGCGGGTCCACCCGCGAGCCGCGCGGCGGCCAGGGCCATCTCCAGACACACCACTCCCGGCAGCATGGGCCGCCCACCGATGCGGTGCTCGGCGAGCAGGGCCTCTCCGGCGGTGAAGGAGGTGGTGAAGCGCACGGCCTCGAGGGTGGAGGTGTTGTGGCCGAGCAGCGGGTGCACGCGTCCCGGGGTGGTGGGCGTGGCCTGCTCCGAGCGGGGCAGCCAGTACGAGCGCCGGGAGAACACATACGGGGGCAGGGGCGTGCGCCGGGGCGTGCCCTCGGGGTAGAGCCGCTTCCAGTCCACGTCGGCGCCTTCCGTCCACCGCGCCGCGATGTCCCGCAGTGCCGCCATGTCCACGCCGGGGATGGGCGCGGGGCTCGCCTTGCGCTCGGGACGGGCCAGCCCCTGGAGCACCTGGCCCGGCTCGCTGCGTCCCTCGAGGTAGCGCTGGAGCTGCGTGCGCAGCGCGTCCAGGCTCGGAGAGATCAGCGCCAGCCGCGCGTCCATGGGCTCGTTGCGCGTCTGGAGCGTGTAGGCGATTCGTGCGAGGTCCGCGCGAGGACCCGGGGAGTCCGGCGAGGCCTGGCGCTCCAGGAAGCGCAGGAGCCGCTCGGCCTGGGGCCGGAGCTGCTCCTCCTTGCGCGCGGACAGGACGACGAGGCGGGCACGCTCCTCGGTGGGAGCCCCCTGGCGCGAGCCCGGGTGCTCCTCGAGGATGACGTGGGCGTTGGAGCCTCCCGCGCCGAAGGAGCTCAGCCCGGCGCGCCGGGGCGCGGGCCGTCCATCCGGTGTCCTGGGCTCCGGCCACGGGCTCGGCTCGCGCTGCACGCGAAAGGGCGTGGCCGTGAAGTCGATGTACGGGTTGAGCTGCTTGGCGTGCAGGGAGGGCACCAGCCGCTGGTGGCGGAACTGGAGGAGCACCTTGGTGAGGCCGGCGATGCCCGCGGCGGCCTCCAGGTGGCCGATGTGGGACTTGACCGAGCCGAGCGCGCACGTCCACGCGGGGGGCGTCCTGCCGTTGAACACCTTGCCCAGCCCGGAGAGCTCGATGGGGTCTCCCAGGCTGGTACCGGTGCCATGCGCTTCGATGTAGCCGAGGCTTCCGGGCTCCACGCCCGCCCGGGCGAGGGCCTCGGAGATGAGCGTGGCATGGGCGTCGGGGTCCGGGACGGTGTAGCCGTTGGCACGGCCCCCGTGGTTGACCGCGGTCGCGCGGATGACGCCGTGGATGTGGTCCCCATCGGCCTCGGCCCGGGACAGGGGCTTGAGGAGGACGGCGCCCACGCCCTCACCGGGCACGTACCCGCTGCCGCCCTCGCCGAACGCGCGGCAGCGCCCGTCACTGGCGAGCATCCGGTTCTCGCCCAGGAACAGGTACTTGCTGGGGTGGAGCATGAGGTTGACGCCGCCCACCAGGGCGTGCTCGCACTCTCCGCGCCGGAGGCTCTCGCAGGCCAGGTGCAGCGCGGTCAGCGAGGAGGAGCACATGGTGTCCAGCGACAGGCTGGGCCCGTGGAAGTCGAAGAAGTAGGAGACGCGGTTGGAGATGGAAGAGGCGAACGACATGGGGGCGAGCGGGTTGCCCTTGAGCGTCTCTTCCACTCCCAGCAGCGCGTACTGCCCCCACATGACTCCCACGAAGACGCCGACCCGCCGGCCCTTGAGCGCCTGGCCCGCGTAGCCCGCGTCCTCCAGGACGTGCCAGGCTGTCTCGAGGAACAGCCGCTCCTGGGGATCCATCAACTCGGCTTCCCGCGGGGACAGGTTGAAGACGCGGGGCTCGAATTGATCGATGCCCTCCAGGAAGCCGCCCCACTTGAAGGCGCTCGTCCCGCGGTCCCAGCGCGAGCGGGGAATCTCGGTGATGCAGTCCCGGCCCGCCTGGAGGTTGTCCCAGAACGTCTCCAGGTCCTCGGCCATGGGGTAGCGGCCGGCGAGCCCGATGATGGCGATCGGCTCGGAGGGCGGAAGGGCCGCCGGGGACGGGCTCGAGGCGCGGGGGGGCGCCGCCTCCGGGGCGGGGGCCGGAGTGACTGGCGCGGGAGCGGAGGCGGGGCCCTGGTGTTCGCGGGCGAGCCGCCGCGCGCTCTCGGCGTGGTGCTGCTCGAGGTAGGCCGCGAGCTCGGTGGGGGTGCTGTGCTCGAAGAGCAGGGTGGGGTAGAGCTTGCAGTCGAGGTCGCGCTCCAGCACCTGGACGATGTGGAGCAGATTCGTCGAGGCCAGGCCCTGCGAGTAGAAGTTCTCCCCGGGGTCGAGTGTCCCGGGCTCCACGCCCAGCTCGGTGGCGAGCAGGTGGCGCAGGTAGCCGAGGACGCCGGAGTCCCGCTCCCCGGCGGCCGGCGAGGAGGGGGCAGGGGCCGTGGGAGGGGCCGCGGGAGCGGGAGGGGCGGCGCGCTCGTCGCTTCCGGGTTGCCGCAGCCGGGAGATGAGCGCCTCGGAGCGGATCCGCTTGGTGGAGAGCTTGCGCATGGACGCGAGGCGCTCTCCCTGGGGCGAGTAGAAGTCGATGTCGCTCAGGAAGAGATCGTCCGCGACGAGGCCGGTGCTCGACTGCCGCACCTGGACGAACACGCGCTCGCCCAGGGGCCGGGCGGCGCGGAACGACTCGATGTGGATGGGGATGAACGGTTGCCGGGCCGCCTCGGGCCGCTGCTGCAGCAGGTAGAGGAAGGGCACCAGCGTGGAGCTGTCCAGGTGCGCGGGGTGCAGCAGGAAGTCGTCCAGGTACTCGCGCCCGAGCGTCCCCAGGTGGAAGGCCGCCAGCACGCTCTCCTCGCCGAAATAGAGCCGCCCCTGGCCCTTCATGAACTCGAAGTGCTCGATGGACACGCCGCGGGCGTAGGCATAGGCGTCGTCCGCGTCCGAGGTGCGCCGGGCCCGCTGCATCAGCGCTTCCACGTCCAACCGCCCCTCGAGCGGTGGCCGCCCCATGAGCAGCTCGCAGCGGAAGTTCTCGGTGGACGTGCTCCCGGCGCCCTCCTCCGCCTGGAGGGGCCAGCTCCGCGCCGTCACCTGCCAGCGCAGCCCCTGGGCGTCCTGGGGCGTGAAGCTCAGGCGCACCTTCCTGTCGAACCGCTCCGTGGTGGCGATGGGCTCGATGAACAGGATGTCGCGCAACTCGGCTTCCGCGATGTCGAACCCCCTGTCCCGCAGGGCCCGGAACACCATGTCGAGGAACACCACCCCCGGCATGATGCGGACACCATGGACCCGGTGGTCTCGGAGGATGGGGTTGTCATTCTGGAGGATCGCGCTGCAGGTGAACGTCTCGGGGGTGCGGAGCACGGCGTGAGTCCTGTTTCTCGGCACGGCCGGCCATCGGCTCCGGCACATGGGAAGCTGGCGCCCGGCCTTGGCGCGGGCGAAAAGTCCGGGGCGACTGCAAAATTCGTGCGTGGCGGCCATCCTAGTGCTCGGAAGAGCACAGGGGGAGGGCTGGCGCGGGGAATTGATGTTTCTCAGGCAACAAGAAGTGGGAGCGGGTGTTGCCTCGGCGTCCACACTCCGCTCGGGCGCGAAGCGGCGGAGGCTAGAGCGCGGCCACCACGAGGGGGGCCACCGCGAGCCGCACCGCCTCGACCGCCGGCCCCCAGCGTTTGCCCTCCAGCACGCCGCCCAATCCACCCAGCGACGCGAGGAACCACCCCGCGAACGCGAGCCGCCCGGGCAGGGGCAGCGTGCGGCTCCGGAAGAGGAACAGCACCGTGACGGCCAGCGTCAGCACGCCCACCACCGCCACGTAGAGCGCCACCCGGCGCGAGGGGCTCACCTCGAACCGGGGCCGGCCCGCCACGGCCTCGGTGGACGCGGCGGCCACTTCTGGCGGGGACCACTCGGGTGGCATGAGCCACACCTTGAGCTTGTCCCACGCGCGGGGCGCATTCCTGGCGCGCTCCACCAGCTCACCGAAGGGCGCGAAGGCGGCCACCAGCGGGTTGAACGTGCGCACGGGTTTGACGGTGCCGTAGGTGATGCGCTCCTCCTCGGGCTCGAAGGTGCCGAACAGCCGGTCCCAGAGGATCAGGATGCCGCCGTGGTTCTTGTCCAGGTAGCGGCCGTTGCAGGCATGGTGCACGCGGTGGTGCGAGGGCGTGACGAGCACCCACTCGAGGGGCCCCAGCTTGCCGATCAGCTCGGTGTGCACCCAGAACTGGTAGAGCGTGTTGAGCGCCGCCGCCGTGGCGAACATGGCCGGGGGAAAGCCGATCCACGCGAGCGGCAGATAGAAGAGCCGCGAGACGAGTGGCTGCAGGGGCCCCTGCCGCAGGGCCACGGCCAGGTTGTAGTCCTCGCTCTGGTGGTGGGGCGCATGGGCCGCCCAGGCCAGGTTCATGCGGTGCGAGGCGCGGTGGAACCAGTAGTAGGCGAAGTCGACGCCCAGCATCAGCACCGTCCACGCCAGCGCCGAGGACGGGGAGATGTCGAGGAGCCGGTACTGGAAGACGGCCAGGTAGGCGCCCGCGAGCAGGCCCACCGCCACCGTGGTGAAGACCGTCTGCGCGGCCCCCAGCGAGAGGTTGGCGAAGACATCCGGCCCCCGGAACACGCGCCGGCCCTGGAGGCGTCCGCACAGCCATTCGACGCCCATCAACAGGAAGAAGAGGGGGATGGACAGCGTGATGAGATCCATGGCGAGCGCTCCTCCCGGCGAGTCTCGCACGACTCGCCGGGGAGCGCTCCAGCCACCGGGACTTCACTCCCAGGTGAAGGTGACCTCGCTGTCGAGCCGCGACGTCTGCCAGCTGCGCACGCCCACCAGGGTCGCGCCCCCGAGCTCGAGCAGCGTCTCCACCATGCCCGCGTAGTACGCGTGCGGCATGAACTCGCGCTTGAGGATGACGCGGCCGTGCTTGGGCCCCATCCAGTCGATCACCTGGGCCCCGTAGTTCATGGACGCCTTATGGGCGGAGGGCAGGCTCTCCACCAGCCGCTTCGGGTCCTTCCGCGAGAGCATCAGCAGCATCTTGCCGGCCGGGGTCCCCAGGAAGTCCATGGTCGCGTTGCGGCCCAGCTGCCGCATCGCCGTGTCGTAGCTTCCGCACCGCGCGAGCAGCGAGGGCATCGCGAGGGTGAGGAACTGCAGCGGCAGCGCGGCGGGGTAGTTGAAGGCGTCCACCAGCTGCTCATGCCCGCTGGCCTCGAGGCAGCGCTTCGCCACGGCCTCTCCGCCCAGCGCGCGGATCGACTTCAGCATGCCGTTGAGGAACATCCCGCGCACGGTGTCCTGCGGGGTGCACTGCGACATCCGCGTTCCGTAGTCGTGCTGCCAGTCGAACGGCGCCTGGGTCCACGAGAATTCCACGCTCTGCATCTGTCCCTCCAAGATGTATGGGCGGTAGCGCCCCCTCCGTGCCCATCACGTCTGCCTTTATAAGGAGGCTCGTCGGGTGATGCTGTGAATCGGCTCACAGGTTTCGTGGATTCTTCGTCTGGCTTTATGGGTTTGCCTTGGAAAGCCAGCCGTTGCGTCTTTCAGGCTTGCACTGGCTTTCCGGAGACGTGATCGTCACGGGGCTCGGCGTCGCATGCTAGTGTGCCGCCGTCCGCTGTGACGGGAGCATTACCGAGCCATGGATCGGAAGTCCCCCAAGGCGCCGCAGAGCACGGCCACCCTGATGCGTGGCGGTGCGGCGGCGGAGCCCACCCTCTCGGGTCCGGTCCCCGTTGCCTCCTCACGGCAGACGTTCGCCGAGGGCACGGAGGTCGCCGGCCGCTACCGGGTGGAGCGCTTCCTCTCCCGGGGTGGCATGGGCGAGGTGTACGCGGCGGAGGATCTCTCGCTGCACGAGCCCGTGGCCCTCAAGACGATCCGCCCCGAGCTGGCCGCCACGCCGGAGGCGCTCCTGCGCTTCAAGCGCGAGCTGCGGCTGGCGCGCCGCGTGACGCATCCCCACGTCTGCCGGGTCTTCGACATCGGAGAGCACGAGGTCGTCCCGGAGCAGGGGGGCACCCCGTACCGGATCGTCTTCCTCACCATGGAGCTGCTCGCGGGGCGGACGCTGCACGAGCAGCTCGTGCGCCACGGGCGGATGCCGCCGGAGCAGGTGCTGCGGCTGGCCGAGCAGATGGCGGGCGCGCTCGATGCGGCCCATGCCGCGCAGATCATCCACCGCGACTTCAAACCCGGCAATGTGATGCTGGTGCCCGCGCCGCCCGTGGCGGGGGGCCTGCGGGCGGTGGTGACGGACTTCGGCCTCGCCCGTGGCGAGCTGCTCGAGGGGGACGGCTCGGCCTCGCGGGAGGGCCATATCGTCGGCAGTCCCTCGTACATGTCCCCGGAGCAGGTGGAGGGCCTGCCGTTGTCGCCCGCCTCGGACATCTACGCCTTCGGCCTGGTGCTCTTCGAGATGGTGACGGGACGGCGGCCCTTCGTGGCGGACACGCCGACGGCCGCCTCGCTGCTGCGGCTGCGCCAGGCGCCTCCGTCTCCGCTCGAGCTGGTGCCGGAGCTGGCCCCCTCCTGGGAGGACGTGCTCCTGCGCTGCCTGGAGCGCCAGCCGGCGGCACGCTTCGCCACCGCGTCCGAGGCCATCGCCGCGCTGCGGAGCGGAGAGCCCACCCCGGCCCTCGCGAAGCCCCTCTCCACCCGGAGGCGGCCCGCCGCGAAGTCCCCGCCGGCGGCGGCCACGGCCACCCCGGAGACTCCGTCCCTGGCACGGCGGGTGGTGGCGGTGCTTCCTCCGC
The DNA here is from genome assembly GCF_042230915.1 of Archangium gephyra. Classification (GTDB taxonomy): domain Bacteria; phylum Myxococcota; class Myxococcia; order Myxococcales; family Myxococcaceae; genus Archangium; species Archangium gephyra_B. The sequence continues at coordinate 3,398,029 of NZ_CP102578.1, forward strand.
GCAACCTGATGGCCAAGGCCGGCCTCTCCTGGCTGTCCACCGCCCTGGCGGAGCTGCTCTCCGCGGAGCTGGCGATGGGGGAACAGCTCCGCCTGCTCCCCGGAGAAGGCGTGGTGCAGATGCGCCGGGATCTCCTCCTGCCGGAGGAGGAGGGCTTCGCGGCGGCCACGCTGCAGCGCATCCGCGCGCACTCGGGCGTGGACCTGGTGCTCACCGGGGCCTACCTCGTGCAGGGGCGCGAGGACGACGCGCGGCTGCGGCTCAACCTGCGCCTGCAGGAGGCCACCACGGGCGAGACGCTGGCCCACCTGACGGAGATGGGCGCGGAGCGGGAGTTGCTGGAGCTCGTCTCGAGCGTGGGCGCCACCTTGCGCAAGCGCCTGGGGCTGGCGCCGCTGACCACCGAGCAGGCCCACGGGGTGCGCAGCGCGATGCCCGCGGAGCCCGAGGCGGCACGGCTCTACGCCGAGGGGCTCGCCGCCCTGCGCGGCCATGACGCGGCCACCGCCGTGGAGCGTTTCGAGCGCGTGGTGAAGCAGGAGCCCGCCTTCGCCCCCGCCCACTCGGCGCTGGCCGCGGCCTTCCAGTACCTCTACCAGGAGGCGGCGGCGAAGGAGGCCGCGCGCCGGGCCTTCGAGCTGTCCTCGAGCCTCTCGCGCGAGGAGCGCCTGCTGGTCTCGGCCCGCCATCACGAGGCCCAGGCCGAGTGGCCCCAGGCCATCGAGGCGTACCGGACGCTCTTCGAGTTCTTCCCGGACAACGTGGAGTACGGCACCGCGCTGGTGTTCGCGCAGGTCTCCGCGGGGCAGAACCGGGAGGCCCAGTCCACCCTGGAGGCCCTGCGCCGGCTGCCGCCTCCGCTGAGCGAGGACGCGCGGATAGAGCTGGCCGCGGCGGTGGCCACGAGCGCGACCGCGGACTTCATCGCCTCCCGCAAGCACGCCGAGGCGGCGGTGTCCCGCTCCCAGGAGGCCCACCAGGGCCAGCTCGCCGCCTCCGCGCTCATCATGGAGGCCTATGCGGCGCGCAACCTCGGCGAGCCCCTGCGGGCCGTCGAGCTGCTGGAGCAGTCGGAGCGGCTGTTCCTGGCGGGAGGGGACCGGGGCGGCGCGGCGCGCTCGATGCTCGTGCACGCCATGGCGCTCATCGACATGGGGCGGCTGCTCGAGGCCGAGCGCGTCTTCGTCTCCGCCATCGAGGCGGCCCGGGAGATCAAGGGCGTCTCGCTGGAGGCCGAGGCCCTCCTGTGCGCCGGTGGGCTGAGCTGCCGGCTGGGCCAGCTCTCCGAGGGCCTGCGGCGTGCCAGCATGGCCGTGGAGCTCTTCCGGGAGCGCGGGCGGCTCTCCGACATGAACTCCAGCACCATCCTGAAGGGCATGGTGCGGCGGCTGATGGGCGGGCTGGACGAGGGCAAGCGCCTGCTCGAGGAGGGGAGCCATGCGGCCCAGGTGCTCTTCGAGGACGGCTACGCCGAGGCCTGGGGCCGCTACGAGCTGGGCTGTCTGTTGATGGACCTGGGAGAGCTGGCGCAGGCACGCCACCAGTTGGAGCGTGCGCTGGCGTTGCGGCGGGCGCGGGGCCTGGGGGGCTTCGTGGCCGAGACCGAGCTGAGCCTGGCGTGCCTGTCCCTGGAAGAGGGGAAGCCGCGGGAGGCGCTCGGGGTGGCGGAGTCCGCGCTGGCGGCCTATGCGGCGCTGAAGAGCCTGGATGGAGAAGGCCTCGCGAACGCGGTGAAGGCGCGGGCGTTGGTGACCCTGGGGAAGCCCCTGGCGGCGCGCGAGGCCCTGGAGCGCGCCCGGGCCCTCGCGGGCGGCAGCGAGGACGTGTTCATCGCGGCGGAGGTGCAGCTCACCGGCGCGGCCCTGCTGCGGCGGGACGGCGAGCCCTCGGAGCGGGAGGAGGCGGTGCGGCAGCTCCAGGCACTCGCGGCGCGGGCGGCTCGCGACGGCATGAAGCGGGTGGCGCTCGAGGCGCGGCTTCTCCGGGTGGAGCTCGACCGCGAGGCGAAGGCCGCCACGGTGCGCAAGGAACTGCTGTCCATCCAGAAGGAAGCGAACAAGCTGGGCTATCGGGCGCTGCTCCAGCGAGCCAGTGCCCTGCTCGGAGAGAAATGAGAGGCGGGAGGCCGGGTCCCGGCGGCCCGGAGGTCATTCGGCCTGTGAGGCGCCTCTCAGGGGCCGGGTCTCGCGGTAGACCGGCTTCAGCTGGATGCCGTTGTCCTGACCGGGGACGAGCTGATTCTCCCAGGGTCTCCAGTCCGCCTCGGTATCGGGCATCCGTCCGACGACCATCCCGGCGAGGGCATTGTCCTCCACGGTGACGCCGTCCTTCAGCGAGGTGACGCGCACCGGGACCTGGGCGAGGTAGCCCGTCATCCAGCGGGAGATGCAGTTGCCGGGCTCGAGGACCAGCGGCTCGGACCAATTCCTCTCATCGTCCAGGTACTGGTACGACAACACGGTGCCCGTCTTGTTGCAGGTCCTGAGGACTCGAAAGGCTTGCAGGTTGTTGTGGACGGCCGTGTCCAGCAGGGTCATCTCCAGGAACTTCAGCGCCTGGTGCTGGAACTGCTGGAGCTCGTTCTTGAGCTGCTCGTTCTCCTGGAGCTGTTGCAGGGTGCCCTGATTCCGCGCGTGCAGGTCCCGGGCTTCCGCCGCGGAGCTCCTGGCCTGGGTCCTCGCGATGTCCAGCTCCTGTTGGAGACGCCGGGTGTCCTGCTGCTCCGTCTGGTGGCTCGCCTGGAGGCGCTCGTTGTCCTTGCGTGATGCGTGCAGGTCTCCAAGCGTGGAGACCAGCCCCACGAGCAGCAGGACCGACAGGCCGCCCAGCACGCCCAGGCCCACCCGGAGCCCCCGGCCGCGAGACGTAGGCACCGCCACCGGGACTGGAGCAGGGACGGGGACGGGCGCCACCGGCTCCTCCAGCGCCTGCTCGAGGGCCGCCCGGAAGGCCGCGCAGTCCTGGAACCGCCCCGCCGGGTCCACCGTCATGGCCTTGCGGATGCACTGGCAGAGGCGCTCGGGCAGCTCGGGCACCACCTGCTCGGGCGGGGTGAAGTGGCCCTCGGTGATGCGCTTCATCATCTCGAAGTCGCTGCCCGCGTCGAAGGCCACCCGCCCGGTGGCCGCCTCGTAGAGGATGGCGCCCAGGGCGAAGATGTCCGTGCGCGCGTCCACCTCGGACGTCCCGCCGATCTGCTCCGGGCTCATGTAGGGCCGCGTCCCCAGGAGCACTCCCGTCCGGGTGCGGTACTTCTCGCCCGGCTCGTCCTGGGTCACCTTGGCGATGCCGAAGTCCGTCACCTTCGGATGCATCCGCCCCTGGTGCCCCTGCGTCAGCAGGATGTTGCTGGGCGTCAGGTCGCGGTGCACCACCCGGTGGCCATGTGCCTCCTGCATCGCGTCCAGCACCGGCAGGAAGAGCTGCCGGAGCACGGGCAGGCCGAGCCTTCCGCCCGGACTCTGGCCGAGCAGCTCCTCCAGCGTGCCGCCCTCCACGTACTCCATCACCAGGCCCGGCACCGGGCTGATGACGATGTCCGTCACCTGGGCGATGTGGGGATGGCGCAGGAGCGCCTGGATGCGGCCCTCGGTGGTGAAGCGGTGGCGTGCGTCGGCGCTGTGGAAGATGCGGGGATCCGGCACCTTGAGCGCATGCAGGCTGTGCAGCCCCAGGTGGCGCACCAGGTAGATGCTGGCCATGCCGCCCTCGGCCAGCTTGCGCACCACCTCGTAGCGGTTGTCCAGGAGCCCGCCGGGCTCGAGCAGGCTCTTGTCTTCGCCCATGTGCAGGACCCTCTGGGTCGCGGAGTCTACATGGACGGGTGCGGTTCTTCAGCGGCTGCTCCTCATGCGTTCGGAAAGGTGGCAGCTCGCCTGTCCGGTGTACGGCGGAGCACGGCCTCCCGCCCCCTGGGGCTGTTCCGGCCGCACGCAGGGGCTCACCTTGGTCTAGGGAGGACGTCCTCGATGAAGAGTGAGCGGCTGCCGTGGAGTCTCGGTTGGGTGAGCCTGGGAATCGGACTGACGGAGCTGACCTTCCCGAAGGGCCTCTGTCGCGTCATGGGCGTCTCGAGACGCCACGCCGGGCTGATGCGGTTCTTCGGGCTCCGGGAGGTGGCCAGCGGCTTGGGGCTGCTCCTCCAGCCGCATCGGCGCGAATGGTTCTGGGCCCGCGTCGCGGGTGATGTCCTCGACCTGTCGCTCCTGGCGGTGGCCTTCCGGCTCCCGCGTGCGAACCGAGGCTGGCTGGGCGCCATCACCGCCGCCGCCACCGGCCTGACGCTCGTGGACGTGTTCGCCGCCGCTGGCACGTGGCGCTCCCCCCGGCTCCACGCCGGCAAGGTGACGCCGTCACTCGGGATGGACGCGGCCAGCGGAGGCCCCGCGGAGAGCTGGCGGGGAAGCGGTCTGGCCGAGGACGTGGGTGCGAGCCCGCACCACAGCGAAGACGGTCTCCCGGACAAGGAGAAGCAGCGCATGATGCGAGAGGCCGCGCGCGAGCTCGGGTTGCCGGAGCTGGACACCTCGCGCTGAGCGCCTCACCCACCTGGGATGTAAAAGACCCCCGGGCGAGATCCACGGCGCCACCCGTGACGCAATGATGCAAGGGGCACGGACGGAATTCCTGTGGCCCCGCATTCATGCCGGTGGGATGTCCACGGATTCCAAGGGGGCTGCGGGAATCCGCGCGGCCTGCGCCACCGTGGGGGGGGTTGTCACAAATGACGTCGCGGTCATGAATGACTTCAATCCGTTTACCGGACTGCGCGGCTTTGCCCGGGCTCGGGCCTCTTGGATCCAGAAATTTCGCGGCCCCTTGTGGACGCACGCCACCCGCGGACCAGGGCACGACGCTTGCTCAATGGAAACCTGCCCGGCCGCGGTGATGCCGATCAGACCTCCAGGGTGGCTGCCATGAAGAGACTGTTTGCGCTGAGTGTGCTGGTGGTGGGCTGTGGGGTGGGCGGCGAGCTGCCGGCGGCGGACTCCATGTCCTCGACGGCGCAGGCGGTGCGGATCGAGGCCTCGGAAGGGGTGGAGGGCGTCTCCCACGGTACGCGCGGCGCGACCTTCTGCGATTACAAGCTCCTCCCCACGCTCCCGGTGGACACGGGCCCGGCCCTCATCGAGCGGGACCGGATGTACATGTCGGCCCAGCCGGGCGTCACCTTCAAGTACCTGCCGCTGTCGCTCCCCACCGTCGGCGATCCGTACATGTACAGTGGCGGACGCTACCTGGTGGACACGGTGCAGCACGCCGAGGATTACGCGCACTGGATCCTCAATGAGTTCAAGCTGGATGGCGTGCTGTTCCCGGATCGTCCCTACTTCGTCCGCACCGAGTGCACGCCCTACAGTGTCATCGGCATCAAGGACCTCAAGCCGCTGCGCTCCACCCACCACGTGATGCGCACCGAGCGCTTCCAGCTGCCCGAGGGCAACCACCGCGGCTACCTCGAGTCGCGCTGGAAGGAGCTGGTGGTGGAGGCGCAGGCGCGCGGCATGTCCAGCGTGTGGCTCGTCTACAACCCCGAGGCCCGGCTCGCGGCCTTCGTCTACACGCTCGAGCGCGGGGGCAAGCAGGTGCCCGGCGTGCCGGACTTCGCGACCTTCTCGGCGCTGGAGTCGGCGCCCTCGCTCGGCAAGCACATCGCGCGCAAGGGCTGGGTGAAGACGCAGGATGTGACCCACTTCGTCTGGGGCCTCTGGTTCCGGTTCGCTCCGGGTGACTCGGGGCAGCCCACCGTCTGGCCGAACGCCTCCTCGCTGCCGGCGCCGTTCTCGGGGGATGGGCTGTGCCTGGTGAGCGCGGGCGAGAACCACGAGAACAGCCCCGCCGATTGCCCCGCCACCTGCGGCAACGCCATCGCGGATCCGGGCGAGACCTCGCTCAACTGCCCCGGTGACGTGCGAGACATTTGAGAGCTGGAGCAGGACCCGAAGCAGCGGCACCCACGTGGAATTTCCATCGAATCAACAAAGGTGAAGAACATGCGAAACCATCTCGATTCCGCGCAGTTCCAGGTGCTGGGTGCGAATCTGCAGATCGTCATCGACGGGTTCGGGTCGTTCACGCTCATCGCCAACAGGATCCTCCTCGAGGAGGGTCTGGGCACCGATGATGGGAAGGGCGCGGTGAAGTTCCAGGCGGACAAGTGGTACTCGCTGGAGCGCTGGCTGAACGCGCTGCGGCGGATCGGCAACGAGTTCGGCCACGCGCTGCTGCATCAGTCGGGCATGACCACGCCGAAGAACGCGGTCTTCCCGCCGACGGTGACGGACATCCGCAGCGCCTTGCAGTGCATCGACATCGCGTACCACATGAACCACTCCGTGATGGGTGAGCCCATGTTCAACCCCGGCACGGGCCAGATGCTCGAGGGCATTGGCCACTACGGCTACACGCACGCCGCGGGGTCGAGCCTCATCACCATCGAGAGCACCACGCCGTATCCGTGCGATTTCGACCAGGGCATCATCATCGCCATGGCGCAGCGCTTCCAGTCCAGCGCCGTGCTCACCCATGACGCCACCAGGCCCTGCCGCAAGCACGGCAGCGATCGCTGCACCTACCACGTCACCTGGAAGGAGGCCTCCATTCCGGTGACGAACTTCCGTCCGAAGGCCGCGACCGCTCCGGCGAAGACCGCGCCCGCTCCGGCGAAGGCCGCGCCCGCTCCGGCGAAGGCCGCGCCCGCTCCGGCGGCCGCGAAGCCGGGTGGTGCGGCGGGGACGGCGCGTCCTGCTCCGGCGGTTGCGTCAGCGCTCCCCCGCTCGCAGGTGGGCTGAAGACGGTCTCACGGGGCCAGCGCACGCACGAGCACCACGGCCGCACCGGCGGCGAGCAGCAGCAGGCCGGCCGCGGCCAGGGCCCACCGGGGAAGCGGGGAGCCACCCGGTGCCTCCAGGGCCCGCAGGGCCTCGCGCGCCGAGGGAAACCGCTCCTTGCGGCGTGGCGCGGTGAGCCGCACGAGGAAGCGGCGGAAGTCCGAGGAGACCTGGAGCTTGCGCGGGAAGACGAGCTGCCCCGTCTCGTCCAATAGCTCCCAGGGGGCCTGGCGGGTGAGCAGGTGCAGCACCGTGGTCCCGAGCGCGTACAGGTCGCTCGTCGCGTCCACCTGTCCCCCGAGCTGCTCGCGCGGCATGTAGCCGAACGTTCCCACCATGGTCGCCTGCTGCGTGGTGCGCGACAGGTCCCTCGCCGAGCCGAAGTCCACCAGCACGATGGCCCCGTTGGTCTGGCGCAGCAGGTTGGCCGGTTTGATGTCGCGGTGGATGACGGGCGGCGAGAGCGCGTGCAGGTAGGTGAGGATGCGGAGCACCGCTTGCGTCAGCTCGACGGCCTCGGCCTCCGTGTAGCGGTGCCGCTGGAGCTCCTCCGCGAGCGACAGCCCCTCCACGTAGACATAGGCCAGGTAGAAGCGCAGGGCCGCGCCGCTGCCCTCGGTGAAGCTGGCGATGAAGCGCGGCACCCTCGGGTGCCGGAGTTGCTGGAGGAGTTGGCCCTCGCGCTCGAAGGCCGCCAGCGAGGCCTCGTCCGGCATGAGGGCGAAGCTCATCTCCTTGAGGACCGCCTTCGTTCCGTCCGGTGCGTGCGCGAGGTAGGTGCGCGCATGGGAGCTCTGGGCCAGGAGGCCCGCCACGCGGAATCCCCCGGCCAGCACGGCCGCGCCGCAGGCGGTGCACCGCGCACCCTGGACGGGCTGGGTGCACACCGCGCAGGTGCCGGTGGGCGCTTCTGTCACGGGGGCGGGCGCGGGAACGGTCCTCGCGGGCACGGGCACCGGGGCGTGGAGGGGTGCCGCCGGGGCGTCCGTCCGCGGGAGTGACTCCGGGAGCGCGGCGGGGGCGGGCGGCTCCTGCTCCAGGAGCACGACGGCGAGGAAGAAGCTCGCCGCCAGTCCCAGGCTCAACGCGAACTCGAGCTTCGCGCCGAGCACCGTCATGCCCGGCCGGGCCAGCAGGTTGAAGCAGACGAAGAGCGCCTCTCCAGGGACGGAGAGCAGCGCCGCCCCGAGCCAGGTGTTGCGGAGGTACGAGAGCCAGGCCTGTTCGTTCTCCCGGGCACCGATGAGCCCCACCATGTTTCCGCGCAGCATCCGCCAGCTGAACAGGGCGGCGGCGATGCACGCCCAGATGAAGACGCGGGTGCCGGAGGGCAGGTGGTCGAGGCCCTCCGAGGAGCCGATGGTGGTGCCCGTGTCCTGGATCCTGTCGGCGAGCCGCACGAGGGCGTTGGCCTGGGCGAACGACGCCAGCGCCGCGCCGGCCTCGAGGATGAAACCAATGACCAGGACGATGCGCAGCATCCGGCCGGCCATCTGCACCGCCGTGGGATGGGGAGAGGGAGCCATGGGGTGCGCGGACGATACCAGCGTCACGAGGGACCGGCTCCTACCCCCGGCGGAGAAGGGACTCACGCGGAGTCAAACCGGCCTCCGGGCGCACCGGGAGGCGCTTGAGACGCGAGGCTTCCTCCTTCATCGTGCGCTCCGTCTTCACCTCCAGGGCGTGGAAATCCCTCCGCCAGGCGAGGCGGGAGGATGCGCCGGGCGCTCCCGGTCAGAGGGGGTGAGCTGCTACCGCGCCCTCCAGGCCAACGGCTCCATGATGTCGGAGCCGCTCGTGCGCGCGTGCAGGTCCAACATCGCCGTGGCCTGTGCCCTGCAGTCGGACACGAAGATCAACTACGCGACGTCCCTCTATCCGGGGAACTCCCTGGACGAGCCGGCGCGGGTGCTCATTCGCGCATGCGCCGGTGGGGTGGGGCGCGCCTGCCAGGCGCACGCGAAACCGCTGCTGGAACGCTCCGAGTCCGACGTGAAGCTCGGGCTGGCGTCACTGCGGCGCGGGTGCGACCTCAACGCGCCCGAGGCCTGCCTGGAACTCGCCCGCTTCTACCTGGAGGGCCCGGAGGCCACTAGGGATCCACTCTCGGCGGCGAACCTGCTGCAACGCGCGTGCAACCTGCTGGACATGCGGGCGTGCGTGGGGCTCGCGGAGTTGTACCGGCAGGGCAGGGGAGTGCCCGCCAACGCGGAGCGGGCGCTCGAGTTGAGCTCCTTCGCGTGCGACGTGGATGGCACCACGTGCATCTCCCTGGCCCGCACGTTCCAGGAGGGCCTGGGCGTGCCCCGCAACCCGACCGTGGCGCATGCGCTGCTGAAGTACGCGTGCGGCAAGGGTGCCCAGGACGCCTGCTCCGCGGCCCGGGACACCCGCTGAGTGTCTAGTATGAGGAGTCATCCTCCTCTCCTCCGAGCACGATCCACTTCGAGCCTTCGCGGCGCCCATCCTCCAAGAAGGCCTGGATCACTTCCAACGCCCGCTCGACAGACACGAGATATCGGCGCGGAACCACCCACTCGTTCCCGCCAGGATAGGTGACCACCTGCTCTTTCGAGCTCACGGTTGGATCGGTCAGCAGGTACTCATCCATGCCCCCAGGTGGAGAATATTGGAGGAGCACTCCATGGGGTTGCTCAACGATGATCGTCAGCTGAGGCGAGCCGCCCGCCTCGGCATCGAAGCTCAACGTGGCCGTGGCGGAGCCGGCACGCCAGTACTCTTTACCCCTGTTTCGAAGAAGCTCCTCGATGAAGGCCAGACTCGGATTGTCAGCCTGCTCCAGCCTCGGCCCCAGATATTGAACAGCCATCCATCCTCCTGGTCAGCTATTGAAGCGAGCCCTTGGGGTGTCCGGCCTTGACGCCCGAGTCCCCGTAGGTCCAGCTCGTGTTCAGCCCGATTCCCCATCCGGAGGCGCTGTCGCTGGTGAGCGGGCAGTTGTTCAGGTAGCCGCCGTAGAACGCTCCCGCGCCCGACTTGGACGCTCCCCACGGGCCTCCGCTGCCCGCCGTATTGGTGCTCCGGGTGAGCGTCTGGGTATAGCCGGACCGGTTGCAGCGCGCGTCGTCCTTGTCGTGGCCCTCGTTCAGGGTCCCCCCAGCGCAGCGATAGCCGTGGTAGGGCATCACGCAGGTGAGCGACGGGTTCACGTCGCGCTTGTAATCGTACTCGAGCCCCGGATGGAAGAAGACGAGGGTGTTGTCCACGGTCCAGCCGTGCGCGTCGCCGTCGTTGGTCCGCCGGGCGTACTGCTTGTGGTGCGAGCCCATGCAGCCGCTGATTCCGCAGCCGTCCCGGTTGTTCGCGAACTGCGGATGGGCGCCGGTGAAGTCCAGGTTGCTGGAGTGCACGGTGTAGCCGTCGTCCCGGGCCTTCACGTACCAGACGTAGGCCACGGTCGGATCGCCCGGGTCCACTCGAATCACGACGATGTTCCCCTCCGCGTCCCCGCAGTGATCGGACGAGCCGGCGACCTGGTTGCCCCACAGGTACGAGTGCAGCATCTGGAAGGTCCAGGCATTGACGATGCAGTCGGTGGGCATGCCCGAGCAGGAGGTGATCTTCCGCACCGCCATGTCGTAGACCGCCTTCGGGTCGCACAACCTCCAGCCGCCGATGCAGTCATTCGCGCTGAAGTTCTCGTCCTTGGTGACGTAGTAGGGGTGGAACGCCCGCGCCAGCACCTGATGCAGGTTGGGGTTGTCGCGGTTGGCGAGCAGGTCCACGTTGAACTTGATCCTCAGGGCGTTGTGGTAGGTGCCCGAAGTGGAGGAGATGCAGAAGCCCGAATGGCAGTAGCCGACGTCGTTGTTGCTTCCATCGGCCGTCAAGCCCTTGGCCTTGCTGGCCAGGGTGGGCGGTGGAACGTTCGCGCCCATATCGGCTGGCGGAGTGTAGGCCGCGTGCGCGTCCGTGCCCGCCAGCAACCGCAGCAGCACGCTTGCGACACACAGCCCCGCGACAAAGCCGTTCCGTTGAAGTGACACGAGCATTGGCCGCACCCCCCTGGAAACTGCGTGGACACGTTCCCGTACCACCTCGAGGGCAGGCCTGGTACAGGCCGTTCGGGGGAGCGATTTCAACTCAACGAACACCGCCTCCGGAAACCGATGGGCTGGCCCCGGCAATGGCCCTCGGTTCCCCCGCTTCCTGGGGAGCCGGAACCAGGCTCGGAGGGAGCGCGGAGCCAGCAGCGGAGGGCTGGCCGGCCAGCCAATGGATGACATTCATTCCGAACAGCGCGTTGCGGAAGGCGGTGCCATAGGCGTTGAAGGCCAGGGATGCGGCATACGTGGCGTAGTCGGCGGAGCCGCCGTCATTGAGCACCGCCGAGTCCCCCAGGAGGACGATCCTCGCGCCCGCTCCTGGCCCCCAGCTCGTCTGGATGGCCATGGCGTACCGCTCCAGGGGAACCGCGCCTCCATAGCCATCCAGCCGGTGTGGCGCCCGCCCGATGGTGGGCCGTACCCCTTCAATCAAGGGCAGCCGCTGAGTGATCCCCTCTGGGGCCGGTTCCGCCCAGGCGAGGAACGCCCCCGAGAAGATGCCGACCCCCGGCGGCCGGAACAGCACCGAGTCCGTCAGGGTACAACCGGGGGAACCGCTGGCACAGGACGGCGTCATCACGTCCTGGAGCACGGGATGCGCGCTGGCCGCCTGGGTCGCCCGTCCCACGACGTTCTCGCTGAAGCATTCCGCGTCGGCGAGCGCCACCCCGGTCAGCGCATCGAGGTCCAGGTTCTCATTCCAGATACGGCCGGAGTCCCACCCATCCCCGTCGCGATCCGAGCCCCGATGGTTGGCGATGAAGAACAGCGAGCCGCCCCCGTGGAGGTAGCTCCGCAGCACGGACTTCTCCTCCTCGGAGTAGGGCGCCTGCGGCTCGGGGATGACCAGGACATGGACTCCCCGCAGCTCCCGCTCGCTCAGCGTCTCCACCGTCTTCGTGTTGCCGGTTCCCGTGGCGCGCACCTCGTACCCCGCGTGGTAGAGCTGCCAGGCCCAGTCGGTGTAGTCCCCGTTCTCCGTGATGATCCAGTGACCTGTCGAGCCCGCCTTCTGCCTCTTGGTCTGATCGAACAGCACGACCCGCCCGTTCGCCTCCGGAGGCGCCACCCCGACGAAGGGGAAGCTGGCGCCATAGCGGCTCTGGAGCCCGCCAGAGACCAGGGGCTCGGCATTGGCCCTCCCCGGTGACGGGTCCGCATGTTTGAAATCCGCCCGATTGAAGTGTGTATCCACACCGAAGCGCGAGAACGAGGTGGCGGGCGAGGACGGCTCCTCCGGGGCAAGCCCTTCCCCCTGACGGAAGGCGTTCACCATCTCCGGCAGGTCCGGAGACCAGCGCAGCGAGTCGACGATGATCCGCCGCTTCGCGTCGATCCAATACACGAGCATGACCCCGGCGCTCTGGTTGTTGCCCAGCCAGTCCCACTCGGAGGCGCCCACCCCGTCGCAGCGCAGGCTCGGCTGGTGCAGGTCCGCGCAGTGCACCTCCTGGTGGGGCACCAGGCCCCCAAAGGCCTCTGGCAGACGCGGTGAATCCGCCACGACGAAGAACCCGCCCTCGGGGACGCTCCCGGCGAGCTCGACGAAGTTGCGCTGCCCTCCGTGCGACCCCGTGCCGCCTCCATTCATGGCGATGAGCTCATACGTGCCGGGGCCCGCCCGCCAGCGCTGGCCCGCCAGCGCCCAGCTCTCGACGAAGCTGTTCTCGTCCTTGAAGCCATTCGTGTTCGGCATCACCTCCTGGAGGCGCGGCCGGAGCGCCCCGGGCAGGCGGGTGCCGTCGTCGTACCAGAGCTCCTCGTTCGCGCCACCGGGCGTCACCGAGGCGACCAGGAAGTCCTCATGGTTCGCATCGAGGTCCACCCGCCCCACGCGCGACAGTCCCCAGACAGGATCCGCGTTCACCGGGTAGGGCAGCCCCGGCGCGGGCAGTTCCTCCCCGACTCCCGTGGTGACGGGCGATGGGCTCTCCCACCAGGACTCCCGTGGGGAGGCACCCGAGGGGTTGTAGTGCACGGAGTCCACCACCTCGGGAAGGTCTCCGGGCTCGTGGGGATCATCCATCACGAGCGTCACCCCCGAGCCGGAAGCGGTGGGCAACCAGTCCCCACCGTCGTACGCCACCCGCACGTCCACCGCGACCTGGGTGGAGCGATCTCTCGCCAGCACCGAGTCGACGTTCGAGATGAGGAGGTACCCATCGGACGCAATGCGAGTCCCCGCCGGGAGCACGTGCTCGCGCACCGGCTCGTGACCGCGGAAGATCCGCACCTTCATCCCGGACACGGAGAAGCCGGGCGGCCCCTGGAGCTCCAGGAACGCAGGGGCGGCTCGCTCCCCTGATTCCTCATCTCGGACATAGCGGAGCTCGCTGATCCTCAGCCCCTTGAAATGGGGATTCTGGTGACAATTCCCGAGCAGGGCGCGACCTTGGGCCCGCTCCTGGAAGCGCGCCAGGAGAAGTCGGTCCTCCGGGCTGACAGCCTCCGCCTCGAGCTCGGTGAGCAAGCGGCCGCCCTCCCTGTCGCGAGCCTCCTCCACCCACGGCTCCCCCGGTGCGCAGGCGCCATGGAACTCCTCCCATGCGCTCAAGAGTTGCCGGGCATGGGCCTCCCGAGCTCCGGCCAGTTGGATCCACCGCTCACGTGCGGGCAGCAGAGGCTCGGCCATGGGCTGGGCCACGGGCTGCGTCCGGAACCCGAGTGCGAGCATCGCGGTGAGCCCCAACACGCAGGCGACGAGCAGGGTGACGAGCAGGCCCCAAAGAGCCAGACCTCCCCGGGTGCTCCGGGAGACCGGATGCGTGCTGTGTCGATCCATGGATGACATGGAGCCCCTCCTGGGCCATGCGCTTGCCGCCTATCTGGGCTGAGTGCCGGAGCGGGGAGCGTCACGAGCCGCCAGGAGCCGTCGTCATGAGGCGCCCTCATGAGGTGTCAAACACCTCGTTCCGGGACGCCCTCGAGAAGGCCTAGATGGATTGGGCCGGCGTCCGGGCAGGCGTGAGGGCCGCGGGCCCGCTCCCAGGTCGCGCCGGGCCCGCGCAACCCTTGCGCTCGGACGCAGCCCTTGCACCCGGAAACCCCGTCGGGACGGGGGTTTCCGAGGGCACGGCGTTGGCACGGTGCTTGGAATGGCCAGGGAGCGATGGTCGCCTCCCGCCACATTCCAACCCCCTCCGAGGAGCTGATGCGCCGGTACGACGTCGCCGGCCCCCGGTACACCAGCTACCCCACCGTCCCCGAGTGGAAGCAGGACTTCGGCACCGAGCACTACGCCGAGCGGCTCGACGCGGCGGGGAGCGTCGGCCCCGAGCAACCCCTCTCCCTGTACGTCCACCTGCCGTTCTGCCGCAGCCTCTGCTGGTACTGCGGGTGCAACGTGGTCATCTCCCAGGACCGGGGCGCCGCGGACGTCTACATCGACCATGTCCTCCAGGAGCTGGACCAGGTGGTGGAGCGGCTGGGCCGCCGGCGCACGCTGTCCCAGGTCCACTGGGGCGGTGGCACCCCCACCTTCCTGACGGAGCCGCAGCTGGAGCGCCTGTGGAGTGGCATCACCCGGCGCCTCTCGCCGCTGCCGGACGCGGAGGTGGCCATCGAGGTCCACCCGGCCATCACCACGCCCGCCCAGCTCACCCTGCTGCGGCAGCTCGGCTTCAACCGCGTCTCCATGGGGCTGCAGGACTTCGATCCGAAGGTGCAGGAGGTGACCAACCGCCACCAGCCCTTCGCGCAGACGCACGCCCTGCTGGACCACGCCCGGAGCCTCGGCTTCTCCGGGGTGAACTTCGATCTCATCTACGGGCTGCCGTACCAGACGCCGGAGAGCTGGGAGCGCACGCTGCGCCAGATATTGGAGCTGCGGCCGGACCGGCTCGCCGTCTACTCCTTCGCCTTCATCCCGGACGTGCTCAAGCACCAGAAGCGCATGCCGGCCGAGGCCCTGCCGGACGCTCGCACCAAGCAGGGACTGTTCCGCGCCGCCTGGGCGGCCTTCGTGGACGCGGGCTACCTGCCCATCGGCATGGACCACTTCGCCGTCCCCGAGGACGAGCTGGCGCTCGCCCAGCAGCGGCGCGCGCTGGGGCGCAACTTCCAGGGCTACACGGTGAAGGCGGCGCAGGACGTGGTGGCGCTCGGCTCCACCGGCATCAGTGACGTGGGCGGGGCCTACGCGCAGAACGTCCGCGCCCTGCCGTACTACTACGAGCGCGTGCGCGAGGGCCGCTTCGCCACCGAGCGCGGCATCCACCTCACCGAGGACGACCGCCGCCGCCGCGCCATCATCACCCAGCTCATGTGCAACTTCTGGGTGGACCTGGGCGAGGACGGCACGCGCGACTTCGCGCTGGAGTTGGAGCGGCTCGAGCCGCTCGAAGACGATGGGCTGGTGCGGCGGGAGGGCAGCCAGCTCGAGGTAACCCCCCTGGGGCGGTTGTTCGTGCGCAACGTGGCGATGGTGTTCGACACCTACCTGCGCCGGGCCGAGCGGCCCCGCTTCTCCCGGACGGTGTGAGCATGGACGCCATCGATATTCTCGTGAATGAGCATCGCCACATCGAGCGCGTCATGGATGTGCTCGAGCGGGCCGTGGAGTACGGCCGTGGAGGCGGGGATGTGTCCCCGGTGCTCTTCGAGCGCGCCGCTCACTTCCTGCGCACCTACGTGGACGGCAGCCACGACGCGAAGGAGGACGAGGTGTTCCAGGCCATCATCTCGCGAGGGCTGCCCTCCAGCGAGGGCATGCTGGCGGCGCTCTCCGCGCAGCATGCGGTGGGGCGGGAACTGGCGGCGGAGCTGGGCGCGGCGGTCCGGGCGGTGACGGATGGTGTGATGGCGCGCGAGGAGCTGTACGCCCTCGCCGAGCGCTATGTGCGCCTGCACCGGGGCCACACGGAGGCCGAGGAGGTCCGGTTCTTCCCCATGGTGCGGCGGCTGCTCTCAGTGGATGTCATGGAGCGGGTGCGGGCGAAGTTCGCGCGCATCGAGGCCGCGCATGGCCCGCTGGCCGACGCGGCGGATGCCCTGGAGCTGGCCTTCCCCCTGCCCATCCCCACCACGCGCCGCACGGGCAGCGTCCGTCCCCATCCCTGGATCGGGCGATGAACACCCTGAAAGCCGTGAGGCGCATCCTGGTGGTGGACGGCGAGCCCGTGGCCATGGGAGCGCTGTGTGATCTCCTGTCGATGGATGGCTATGTCGCGGTGGGCCTGTGCGAGCCGGACGAGGCCGTCCGGCGCCTGCGCAGCGAGCTCTTCGACGCGGTCATCACGGATGTGGTGCTGCCCGGAGGGCAGGGCCTGGAAGTGGTGCGCACGGCCCGCGAGCTCCGGCCGGGCGCGCCGGTGCTGGTGGTGACGGGGCAGGTGAACTCGCTGGCGTCCGAGGCCGCTCGGGCGCTGGGAGCGAGCCGGGTGCTCGGCAAGCCGCTGCGCTACGAGACGCTCGTCTCCGCGCTGCAGCGCTGTCTCCAAGGCGGCTGAGTGGCCGGAGGGGCGTGTTGTTTCCCAGGCGCCTGGGGGGGCACATCGGCGTTGCATGGCGCTTCCTCGGAGCGTAGGGAGTCCCATCTCCCATGTCCGCGACCGCTCAACTGCTCGAAGCCGTTCGAAAGGAAGCCCGCCCCGGTATCTGGACCACCGGGGTGACCCTCTCCCGTAACGGGGCTGTCTCGCTCCAGTCCCAGAAGCCCACGGAGCTGGAGCTGAGGGTCAAGGCGCCGGGCCGCCCGGTTGCACTCACGGTCACCCTGTACCCCAATGACGCGGTCTGGGAGTGCGACTGCCCCGGCCGGGTGGACCCGTGCGAGCACGTGGTGGCGGCCGCCATCTTCGTCCAGCAGGCGGAGAAGCAGGAGACGCCGCTGGAGACGGTCGCCAAGAAGTGGTCCCGCGTCGTCTACCACTTCACCCGTGTCTCCGGCGGGCTGGAGCTCCACCGCACGCTCGCGCACCCCGATGGGAAGGAGGAGCCCCTCGAGGACAGTCTCGCCGCCCTGGTCGCCAGGCCGGCGAAGGCCGCGACCCTCCAGGTGGAGCAGTCGGATCTCCTCGCGGATCGTCTCCTGGAGAAGCGCATCCGGGGCGCGCTCCCTCCCGAGCGGCTGGACGCGCTGCTCCAGGTGCTCCAATCCGCGCGCAATGTCCTGCTCGATGGGCGGCCCGTCGCCGTCTCGGACGAGGTCGTCTTTCCCCGGGCGCTCGTCGAGGACCGAGGCGGCCAGTTGGTGGTGACGGTGGCGAAGGATCCCCGCGTCGTCGACGTGGTGAGCCCGGGGGTCGCGCTGCTCGGAGATGCGCTGGCGCGCCTGGGCGAGACCGCGATGACGGGGCCGTGGCTCCAGAACCTCCCGGTCGTCCGGACCTTCGCGGCCGAGCAGATGGGGGAGATCACCTCGAAGGTGCTCCCGGAGCTGGGTCGCCGCATGCCGGTCGAGGTCCGCAGCAAGCGTCTGCCGGCCATCGATCGCGACCTGAAGCCGCGCATCCTGCTGGAGCTCAATCAGCTCGAGTCCGGGCTGTCCGTCTTCCCCACGCTCGTCTACGGGGCGCCGCCGTCGGTGCGGATCGACAACGGCCGCATGGTGTACTTGCGCGGGGCCGTTCCCCTGCGCGACGAGGCAGCGGAACAGCGGCTGCTCCATTCGCTGCGGGACGAGCTGAACCTGGTGCCCGGCCGGCGGCTGACGGTGCAGGGCCAGGAGATGGTGCGCTTCGCGGACAAGATCCGCCGCTGGAGGGGTGACCTCTCCGGCGACGCCGCGGGCATCGTGAGCCCGAACGTCAAGCTCCGGCCGAAGCTCGAGGTGCAGTCCACCGTCACGGGGCCCGGGATTCCCGACGTGCGCTTCACGCTCGAGTTCCAGGTGGAAGGGGACAAGGGCACCACGCACACCGTGGACGCGGCGGCGGTCATCCGCGCGTGGAACGAGGGGTTGGGGCTCGTCCCCCTGGAGGGCGGCGGCTGGGCGCCCCTGCCTCGCGCCTGGTTGGACAAGAACGGGCAGCGCGTCGCGGACCTCCTGGCCGCGCGCCAGGCGGATGGCCGGGTCTCCAACCACGCCCTGCCCGAGCTGAGCGCGCTGTGCGAGACGCTCGAGCAGCCGCCTCCGCCGGGGCTCGACAAGCTGGCGCCGCTCGTCGAGGGCTTCGAGAAGCTCCCAGCGCCCACCCTGCCGGAGGACCTCACCGCGACGCTGCGCCACTACCAGCAGCAGGGCGTGAGCTGGCTCGGCTTCCTCAAGAGCGCGGGCCTCGGCGGAATCCTCGCCGACGACATGGGCCTCGGAAAGACGCTCCAGACCATTTGCGTGCTGGGCTCGCGCACGCTCGTCGTCTGTCCCACCAGCGTGCTCCCCAACTGGGCCGCGGAGCTCAAGCGCTTCCGCCCGTCGCTCAAGGTGTGCGTGTACCACGGGCCCGGCCGCGCCCTGGACGAGGCCGCCGATGTGACCATCACCACGTACGCCATCCTCCGGCTGGACGCGGCCGTGCTCGGCGGGCGCACCTGGGACGCGGTCGTGTTGGACGAGGCCCAGGCCATCAAGAACCCCGAGAGCCAGGTGGCCCGCGCGGCCTTCGGGCTCCAGTCCCATTTCCGGCTGGCGCTGAGCGGTACGCCGCTGGAGAACCGGCTGGAGGAGCTCTGGAGCCTGATGCACTTCACGAACCCGGGCCTGCTCGGAGGACGCCGGCAGTTCGAGGAGAAAGTGGCCCGGCCCATCTCCGACGGGAGCGCCGAGGCGGCGCAGCAGCTGCGCAAGCGCATCCGGCCCTTCGTCCTGCGCAGGCTCAAGCGGGATGTGGCGCCCGAACTGCCGCCGCGCACCGAGTCCGTGATGCACGTGTCCCTGGATGAGAAGGAGCGCTCCGTCTACGACGCGGTGATGGCCGCGACGCGCGCGGAGGTGGTCGCCCTGCTCAACGAGGGCGGCAGTGTGCTCAAGGCCCTGGAGGCCCTGCTCCGGCTGCGCCAAGCGGCCTGTCACCCGGCGCTCGTCCCGGGCCAGCAGGCCAGCTCGTCGTCGAAGGTGCAGACGCTCGTGGACGCGCTCGGCACCGCGGTGTCCGAGGGCCATAAGGCCCTAGTGTTCTCGCAGTGGACCTCGCTGCTCGACCTCATCGAGCCGCACCTCAAGTCGTCCGGAATCGTCTTCGATCGTCTGGACGGAACGACGACGAATCGCGGGGACATCACCGCGCGCTTCCAGACCCCCGAGGGTGCGCCGGTGCTGCTCATGTCGCTCAAGGCCGGTGGAACGGGCCTGAACCTCACCGCGGCGGACCACGTGTTCCTGATGGACCCGTGGTGGAACCCGGCGGCCGAGGCGCAGGCGGCGGACCGCGCCCACCGCATCGGCCAGGAGCGTCCGGTGATGGTGTACCGCCTGGTGTCGCAGGGCACGGTGGAGGAGCGGATCCTGGGGCTCCAGGAGAAGAAGCGCGCCCTCTTCGAGGCCGCCCTGAGCGAGGCGGCGGGCGCGACGGCCATCACCCGCGAGGACCTGCTCGAGCTGTTCTCCTGAGCCCCTCGCGTGCCGCTCCGGGATGGCCCGGGCACACCTGTTCATCCGGTGTGCACGGGTTCCCGTGAGCCCTCAGGGCATGGCCGGGCAGTGCTCCGCTTCCGAGGCGCGGTGATCCCGGGACGGCATTCCCGTGAAGCGGCAGGGCAGCAGCACGCGGGCCGGGGTGGTGTGGAGGCTCGACACCCCGTCGCCGATCTGGTCGGACGCATTGCTGCCCCAGGCCATGACGGTGCCGTCCTCGCGCAGCGCCAGGACGGTGGACCTGCCCGCGGTGAGGGCCGTCACCCCCGCGAGCTCCGGGCGCTGGACGGGGGTGGTGTAGTGGGCCTGCTCCGTGTTGGCCACCTGGCGGTAGTCATTGCCGCCAAAGCCCCACACCGTGCCGTCCTGGCGCACCGCCAGGGAGGTGCCCTCGGCCGCCGTGATGCCCCTCACGTCCGTGAGGCCCGGCACGGGGGCCGGGGTGTACCGGGTCACCAGCGTGCCATCCCCGAGTTGGCCATACCAGTTGGCGCCCCAGGCCCAGACGGTGCCGTCCTCGCGCAGCGCCAGGGCGTGCTGAGAGGCCGCCGAGAGCGCCACCACACCCGTGAGGCCCGGCACCTGCGCCGGGGTGGGGTTGGCGGTGTAGTTGGCGGGCCGCCCGAGCTGGCCCGCCGAGTTGGAGCCCCAGCCCCAGACCGTGCGGTCCGCGCGCACCGCCAGGACGTAGTAGTCGCCGCCCGCGAGGGCCACCACGTCCGTCAGGCCCGGCACCTGCGCCGGGGTGGGGTTGGCGGCGGAGTTGGCGGGCCGCCCGAGCTGGCCATACCTGTTCGCGCCCCAGGCCCAGACGGTGCCGTCCTCGCGCAGCGCCAGGGACTGCTCGCCCGCGGCCCCGATGGCCACGACGCCCGTGAGACCCGGCACTTGCACCGGAGCGGTCTGGGACCCGGTCCCGGGTACGCCGAGCTGGCCGCGGAAGTTGGAACCCCAGGCCCAGACGGTGCCGTCCTCGCGCAGTGCCAGGGAATGGGAGGTACCGGCCGAGACGGCCACCACCTCCGAGAGGTTCAGCACCTGCACCGGAGTGGCCCGCCGGGTACGCGTCCCGTCACCGAGTTGCCCATCATGGTTGCTACCCCAGGCCTGGACGGTGCCGCCCGCGCGCAGGGCCAGGACATGGCTCCCACCGGCGGAGACGCTCGTCGCGTTCGAGAGGCCCAGCACCTGCACGGGCGTGGGACGGAGGTCCGTCCCGGTTCCCAGCGCGCCGGCACCGTTGCTACCCCAGGACCAGACGATGCCGTTCTTGCTCAGCGCCAGGGGGTGCCCGCCCGCCACCAGGGCGATCACGTGTTCCACCCCCTCCACCTGCCGCGGCGTGTGGCGGCCGGACGTTGTCCCATCCCCGAGCTGGCCGCTGAAGTTGGGACCCCAGGACCAGACGGTGCCGTCCTCACGCAGTGCCATGGAGAAGCTGCGGCCAGCGGCGAGCCCGGCCACGCGCTCGAGGCCCGGCACCGGCGCCGGGGTGAAGTCGGTGATGAACCCGGTCGTCCGCCCGAGCTCGCCGGCGAAGTTGGAACCCCAGGACCAGACGGTGCCGTCCTCGCGCAGTGCCAGGACATGAGATTCGCCCGTCGAGAGGGCCACGACCCCCGTGAGGCCCGGTACCTGCTCCGGGGTGGGGTTGGCGCCGTAGCTCTCGGGCCGTCCGAGCTGGCCGCTGAAGTTGGAACCCCAGGCCCAGACGGTGCCGTCCTCGCGCAGTGCCAGGGAGTATTCCCCATGCGCCGTGAGGGCCACGACGCCCGTGAGGCCCTGCACCTGCGCCGGGGTGGGATCAGGGTAGGGGCCGGAGGGCCGTCCGAGCTGGCCCTGCCAGTTGTCACCCCAGGACCAGACAGTGCCGTCCTCGCGCAGCGCCAGGGTGTGGGTCATGCTCGTGGCGAGGGCCACGACGCCCGTGAGGCCCGGCACCTGCACCGGGGCCATGTCGAAGAAGGGGGTGATGGGCCGTCCGAGCTGGGCCCGCATGTTGTCACCCCAGGACCAGACGGTGCCGTCCTCGCGCAGCGCCAGGGTGTGCAGCGTGCCGGCCACGACGGACTTCACCCGATCGAGGCCCACCACCTTCACCGGAAGGGAGCGGTTGCGGAGCGTCCCATCTCCGAGCTGGCCATACGTGTTCGCGCCCCAGGCCCAGAGGGTGCCATCCGCATCCAGCGCCAGGGAATGGCCACTGCCGGCCGCGAGCACGCCTCGCAGGGGCGCGTCCCACCCCCGGCCCCGAAGGCCCGGGTCCTCGAGGGCCGCGCGCGACATCTGGGGTGACGCCGGGCTCCGCGACTGCTGTTCCTCACGGGCACCGCAGCCGGTCATCATCACGGCCGTGAGCAATGCCATCCATAGGGCTCTCATCTGGGTATTCCTTTCCGCTGGCATGGGGGTGCCTCACGAGCGCGCGCTCGTTCACGTCCGTGTGGCGTTGGGCCCCTGAGCAGTTGGCGTGCCAATGTTCCGGTGGGCGCAACCCCCTGGAATCACCGGCTGCCTGTCTGCTCACCAGGGGAGCGGTGACGAATTTTGTCCGGGCGTGTGACCGGATTTGTCGCGAGGGTCTCGCGAGCCGGGTTGTCCGCTGCCTGAGCGGCCCCCAGGGACGCCGAGACCCTCATGCGGGAATCCAGGAGGCGCGACCTGGTGTAGAGAGGCGGCATGGCCGACAAGCGCCGCTTCGACCTCTTCGCCCAGTTCATCACCGAGCGGTTCCCCGCTCCGCGCATCTATGACATCGCGGGAGGGCAGGGCCGGTTGAACGAGGCCTTGTCCAAGCTGGGCCGCACGGTCACCACCTTCGATCTGCGCCACAAGCATCTGCCCGTCCGCTACGCGCAGCGCATGTTCACCCTGGAGGAGCCGTGCGAGGCCGACCTGCTCGTGGGCATGCACCCGGACGGGGCGACGCGGATCATCATCGAGTACGCGGCCAAGCACCGGCTGCCCTTCGCCGTGGTGCCGTGCTGCTCGGACAACAGCATGCCGTACAACCCGTGGCGCCGGTACCTGGCGGACCTGGCGCGCGAGCTCGGCTTCCCTCACGTGGAGGAGCAGGAGCTGCCCATGGAGGGCCGCTCCCTCGTCGTCCTCGGGGACTTCTCACCCCGGTAGGCGTCACGCGTGGCTTCGGGCGGGCCTCAGTGCCTCGGCCCGGGGCCGCTCCCGCGCGGAGGCGGGCGCCCGCGCCTCGGACAGGCGGGCCAGGGTGAAGGCCCCCACCGCCATGACGAGGTCCCTCACCGCGATGTCGAAGTACTTCCCCGTGGTGAGCAGGTTCAGGGCAATGCCCACCAGCCATGCCGAGACGACGTAGGCGCCCACGCGCGTCAGCTTCGACAACACCAGGAGTCCCGCGGCCACCTCGATGATTCCCACCGCGTGCATGAAGGTGCTGGCGGGAAGGACGCGGGAGACGAGGGGACTGAGGTACTGCTCCCAGTCCGTCAGCAGGTTGAAGAACTTGTCGAGCCCCGCGACGATTGGCACCACGCCAAACGCGAGCTTCAGGGCCCACCAGGACTGGTTCAGACGGCGATCGTTCAGATGGCTCTCCATGTCGATGACCTCTCATCCTCGGGCAGCACCGTTGCCGCCATGGGATGGGAGTCGCGAGGCCAGGAAGAGGTGACACGCCGGGGGGGCTGTCACGTCCGGGCCGCCCGCCGCATCTCATGCGCATGGAGACGATGACAGGACAGATGACCAGCCAGGCGGCCATGGGCTCGCCATCCGATGAGGAGCTCGCCCGCCGGGTGGGGGAGGGCGAGACGGCGCTGTTCGAGGTGCTGATGCGCCGGTGCAATACACGGGTGTACCGGGCCGTGCGCGCGCTGCTGCGGGACGAGGACGAGGCCGAGGACGTGATGCAGCAGGCCTACGTGCTCGCGTTCACGCACCTGGAGCAGTTCAAGGGCAACGCGAGATTTTCGACGTGGCTCATCCGCATCGCGGTGAACGAGGCGCTGCAGCACTTGCGGAAACGGAGCCGGCTGGTCTCCATCGATGGCGGTGCGGACGATGAGCGGGAGGCGAGCATGAAGCGGGTGGAACGACACACGCCCGACCCCGAGCGGCAGGCCGCTGAGCGCGAGTCCGTCCGGCTCCTGGAGGCCACCCTCGACACGTTGCCGGCCACCTACCGGATGGTGCTCATGCTGCGGGAGGTGGATGGGCTCTCGACCGCGGAGACCGCCGAGGTGCTGTCGGTGAGTGAGGACGTGGTGAGGACAAGGCTCCACCGGGCCCGGGCGCTCCTCCGGGAAGCGCTGGAGCACCGGCTCGGTGGCCAGCTCGAGGAGGTGTTCTCCTTCCAGGCTCCGCGGTGCGACCGCGTGGTGGCCGTGGTGATGTCCCGTCTTGGGATGCACTGACGGCGGCTTCTCACCTCGGGAGGTGCTCGGGCATGTCGTAGGTGGCGTCGGCTCCGCCCAACCCCATCGAGACGGCATTGCGCCAGTAGGCCATCCCGGCGTTCAGCGCCAGCATGTCCACGCCCGGCACCCGCCGCAGCAGCTGGCTGGTGCCCGACACCACCACCCGCAGCAGTGGCACCACCAGTCTCCAGGCGTTGCGCGGGTAGCCGAGCGCGTCCGCGTACTCGTCCCCGATGAGGTGGCGCGAGATGCCGTAGCCGAGCTCGACGGCCCGCTCCGCTCTGGAGAGCTCCTCCGGCGTGCGCGCCTGCAGGCGAGGGCTCTGGAGGAGTGCGTCGGCCAGGGCCCTCGCGTCCTCGTCCGGTAGCGCCTGCGTGCGGGTGATCAGCCCCCAGAGCGTGCGGGCCTCGGACTCGGTGGCGGAGAGCAGCTCCTCGCGCACGCCGAGCACATAGCCGGTGTAGCGCCACAGGTGCAGCAGATCCTCCGTCTCGTCCGGCGGGAGCGGCACCCCGAGGCTCCGCAGCCCATCCACCACCACGAGGCTGAAGAGCATCACCGTGCCCGCCATGTCGAGCTGGTTGATGGGCATGCCCCAGGCCCGCGCGTTCCACCGGGGCGAGCCCTCGAGCAGGCGCCGCACCTGCGCGTGCATCAGCCGCACCCGGACCGCCGAGGCGAAGCCCGGTGCGCCCGGCCGCATCCCCCCCGGCAGGCACACCGCCTCCACGAAGTGGCTCGTCTCGGAGAGCCGGCGCGGGGCGGCCGTCTTGAGCCGGCCCGAGAAGGCGAGCGGCTTGTTGCCCGCGGGCGAGCAGTAGCCCAGCACGAGCGACCGGAACGCGAGCACGAAGCCGCCGAAGATGCCCGTGCGCAGGAAGGCCGCGCCGCCCCGGTCACAGCGCTCTTCGTCCACCCAGAAGGGGACATGGTGGATGTGCTCGGAGAGGCGGAGCAGCGGCTCCGGTGCGGACGATGGCAGGACTCCCCCCGTCAGCTGGCGCAGCAACTCCTGCCGGCGTGGGGGTGGGAGCGTGGAGAGGACCGCGGCGGCCTCGTCGGCGAGAGGATCTCCCTCGCCGAGCATGGCGCCGAGGCGCTCCACGCGGCTTCCAAACTGGCGGCGGGCCTGCTCCTGGTGGACGTAGCGTTCGGGAAACATCCGCTTCAGTCTAGTCCCAGCCCCGGAGCGCGACGCGCACGCCCCGGAGCCACCGGTCCAGTTCCTGACGGCGCAGGGTGGCGAACACCCGGCCGCCCACGATGGAGAGGCCGGTGAGCGTCATCACCACGAAGCCGATGCGGTGATCCCTCAACCCGGCGTGCACGAGCGTGGCCGCCACGTCCAGCGTGAGGAAGAGCGTCCCCAGGGCGAGGTAGGCGCGGATGTGCAGCACCATGCCGGCCGCCACGCCCAGGAGGCACGCCGCGCCGAACACGAAGGCATAGGTGCCGTCCGCCGCCTGGCCCAGCTGCAGCGCCAGCTTCGCCGCCGCGGGCACGTACAGCAGCATGCCACCCAGGATGCGCACCGCGTTCCTCGCCGCCCGTGGCAGGCTGCCCGTGAAGAGCTGCCCCAGCATCAACAGCAGCAGGCCGAGCGGCGCCAGGTAGATTTCAATGCCCTCCATGTCCATGGAGAGCGCGCCGATGAGCAGCGCCGCGTTGCAGGCCGCGGCCGCGAGCGAGCCGAACAGCCGGCTGCGCTCCACCGCGCCCAGCGCCGCGTACAGGAGGCCCGAGCCACCCGCCAGCAGCGCGGCCTCCTGCGTGGCCTCGCCGGGCAGCACCAGCGCCATGCCCACGGGCAGCAACGCCGCGAACCGGCGCGTCGCCCGCTCCACCGGAGCCACCCCCGCCCGCCGTGCCAGCACCGTCACGCCCACCAACGCGAAGCCGAGCGCCAGGGCGAAGAGGGCATCGTGCTCGGGCCGCAGCTCCTGGGCGTAGAGGGCCCTGACGAGCGCGTACACGCCCACCACCGCCACCTGCACGAAGTACACGTGCCGGCCCGTCATCTCCCGCCACGCGGCGTGCAGCGACACCCCCACCGCCAGGGCGATGGCCGAGCCCGCCAGCGGGAGCGCGTGCACGTTGTTCAGCGGGCTCGTCCAGGCCGCCACCAGCGCGAGCAGCCCCCCCGTCGTGATGAGCCACAGGTCCCTGCCCCAGGCGAGCCCCCGGGCGAGGTCCTCGCGCCTTTCACGCAGCCCGCGGTTGGCCACGTGCGCGAGCGCCGCCACTGCCGCCGCGCAGAGCGCCAGGGCCGGGCTGTACCACGCGAAGAGGCCCGTGTACCCCGGCTGCTCCATGCCCGCCACGAGCGCCACCGAGAGGCCCGTCAGCGCGGCGAGCCCCGCCAGCGCCGTGGCCCATCCCGCGCCCAGCCGCGACAGCGCGCCCTTCCACTGGGAGGCGCCGATGAACAGCGTGGCGGCCATGAGCACCGTGGTGAGGGGCAGGGCCACGGACCGCATCCAGTCCCCACCGAGGCCGTACGCGCCCGAGAGCAGGAGCTTGGGAACGGCCATGTCCGGCAGGGTGGAGCCGCCGCTGGCCAGCGCGTACACCGCCGCGTTCAGGGCGTAGAAGAGGGCGCCCAGTTGGGCACGCGCGCGGGCCTGGCTCTCGTCACGTCCCCGCCAGCGGGCCAACCACGGGCTCAGCGTCACCACGCCCAGCCCCACGAGGGCGAGCACGGGGCCCGGCCACGCGCCGACGGTGGGCTCGCGGTGCGCCAGGGCATGGATGACCAGCAGGAGGCCGAGGCCCGGCACCAGCTGCCCCTGGGGCCTTGCCCGGGCCGCGAGCAGCAGCAGCCCGGCGCCGAGGGTGAGTCCGGCGGCCTCCAGCCCGGGCTGGAAGAACGCCGCCGCGAAGACGAGCCCCGCGGCGTTGCCGCACCAGCGGTGCAGCGCCTGCGACAGCTGCGTGCCGAAGGAGTCGGAGCCGGACTCCCCGAACAGGAACTTCCGCGAGGCGTCGAACCGTGCGCCCACCGCCCCGAGCACCAGCCCCGCGCCGGCATACGCGAGCCCCGCGGCGGCGATGCCCGCGAAGGCCCGGTACCACAGCTGGGGGACTGTCTCTCCGGCCTCCAGCCACGCCTCGGACGCGAGCCAATGGCCAGCTCGGGCGGCCTCCAGGAATCCGGCGCGCACCCACTGCGCACCCGGAGGCACCGTCGCCGCCAGCTCATGTCCGAGCACGGTGCGATGCACGGCCCACAGCGCGGCGCCCGGCAGGCCCAGGAGCAACCCCAGGTGGGCGAGCGCCGCCGCCCGGAAGGAGAAGGCGAGCAGCAGCGCCAGGAGCCCGGCGCCCAGCAACTGGAGCGGAGGCACCACCGTCAGCGCGCGCGAGAGGCGGGGCCCTCCGGTGCTCCACGCACTCACCGCGAGCACGACGGCCAGCGCGGCCACGCCCGCGTGCGGAACGAGGTGGTAGAGGCGGCCGTGGCGCTCCTTCTCCAGCAGGCGCCCCAGCGACGGCCCGAAGCGCCGGGTGGCGAGCGCCAGCAGCCAGAGGCCCACGCCAATGAAGGGGAGGCGGAAGGCGCTCACGTCGGGCGGGAGCGGGCGTCCCGCGCGGTTGAGCACCGCGGTGAAGGCGATGAAGAGGCCCGCGACGGCGAGCATCCCCACCGTACCCCGCAGGCGCCACGTGACGAAGCCGCGCGAGAGGAAGGCGAGCACCGCGCTCCCCGTGAGCAGGCCACCCGCGAGCACGGCCCTGGAGCGCTCGGCCTCCGCCGGGAACTGCATCCAGTTGGAGAGGAGGAGGAGGGTGAACGCCACCCCCACCGCCGACACGGCCGCGAAGCCATCGGTGTAGAGCGGGCGGCCCGACTCGGGGAAGGGCAGCCTGGGCCATCCGATCAGCCGCCGGCCTCGCGGGGCGGGAGTGGGCGTCTCGTTCCCGCGACCCCGCAGCGACGCGATGGCGGAGTACCCGAGCACGAGGCTCGCGAGGAGCAGTGCGCGGTCCGCGAGGTCCGTGAGGAGCAGCCGCTGGACGAACACCACGGCCGAGAGCGCGAGACCCCACGCGGCCAGGGTGCTGACGAGCCGGCTGCGGTCCCGCCTCGCGCGCAGCAGGAGGAGGGCCGAGGCGAGGACGAGCGGCATGCCGCCGATCGCGGCAAGCAGGAGGCTCGCGGGCTCTCCGTTGTCGCTGGCCTGCACCGCGGGCAGGGCGAGCAGGACACCCGACGAGGCCAGGGCGAGTGAGAGGTCATCCAGCGGCTGGAACTCGTCGCTCTTCCCCGCCCGGCGCAGCCACGCCTCCTGGAGGAGCCCCGCCGCACCGTAGAGCGCGGCCGCCAGGGTGAGCACGGACAGCTGCGCCCAGTCCCGTGCCGCCACGCCGGTGGCGTCGATGGCACCGAAGGCCCCGAAGACGGCGGCGACACCCCCCAGGTAATGCAGGCCCCGCCAGCGGTAGCCGCCCGTGAGGTGCGCGGCCACGGCCACCAGCGCGCCCGCGGTCACCTCCGGCCATCCGGTGTCCGAGCCCCAACCCGTGACGCCGTACGACGTCAGCGGCAGCGAGGCCAGCGAGAGCACCACGCCCCAGCCGTGCAGCCAGAAGCCGAGCGTGCCTTGTGAGCCCAGCCGGGCCACGGCCAGCAGCCCCGCGCCCACGGCCGCGATGCCCACCATCCACCAGCGCGGCTCGAGCGGCATCATCAGCCGGGCCAGGAGGACACCGGCCAGGGCCAGGGCCAGCACCGCCGGATGGGCGAGCGCCCGGCGCCGGGGCTCGAGCACGAAGAAGGTCAGCGCCGCCGCCACCGGCGTGAGGGCCGAGGCGAGGTCCACCCAGGGCTCCCCCCCGGGCTGCACGGAGAAGGCCGCGAGCGCCGAGGCGAGCGCGCCACTGGCCAGCACCGCGTGCGCGAGCGTCTCCACCACGGGCGCCGCCTGCGGATGGGCCTCGCGCGCCGACGGCTGACTGGCCACGCCCGCGGCCACCGCGGCGAGCGCCATCGCCCAGAGCGTCATCCCCGCGAAGAGCGGGCTCCCCGGGAAGAGCGCCTCGAAGCCGGACGGCGCGCTCGCGACGGTGAAGACGGCGAGGGCCGCCGCGCCATAGAGGCCCGTGGTGAGGACGGAGAGCCCGGCCCGTGCGTCCTCGCGGCGGGCACGCCACGCCGAGGCCCCGAAGGCCGCCACCCCCGCGAAGGCACAGAGGGTGCGTGTCCAGGGCGCCTCGTCCAGCCCCATCAAGGGCAGTCCGGCCAGCAGCGAGGGCAGCAGCGCCACCCCGAGCGACACCGGGGAGGCCCCGTACAGCAGACGTCCCGTGGGCCTCAGGGTGAGCAGGGCGAGCGCGGCGACTCCGGCCGAGGCGGGCAAGCCCATCGCCGGGGACAGCCCCACCAGGGAGGACAGCGCGACGAAGACGACGGGCAGCAGCGCGATGCCGATGCTCGCGAGCACCCGTCCCGCCGAGGCCGAGCGCCGGGCGAGCAGCACCCCGAGTCCGACGAAGGCCGCGTGGTAGGCGAAGAGGGCGCCCGTGACGAGCAACTGCCTGGGCACGCCCCCGAGCGCGCGCCAGGCCTCGCGCACGCCCATGAGCGAGCCGCCGAGCACCAGCACCGCACCGAGGAACCACCACACGTACTCGTGCAGCTTGGGCGCCGCGCCGCTCGCTTCGTCATCGAGCGCCACCATGGCATCCAGCCCACCCCCGAGCGCGCTCGCGTCCGAGCGCTGGAAGAGCGCCTGTCCCGAGTCCGACGCCAGGCCGATGCCCTCCTCCTCGGAGTGCTCGCCGGCCTCGCGCTCGCGCTCCTCGCGCGCCGCGTTCTCCAGCGCCTGGAAGAACGACTGGCCCCAGGTGGGGCGCCAGTCCTCGAGCTCCTCCAGCTTCCCGGCGAGCGCGTCGGCCTTCTGCTCCAGGCTGCCCGCGTCCTCGAGCAGCGACACCGCGACGGCGGCGCTCGCGGCGGACGCGCCGTACAGGGACTCGGTGAGCTGGAGCGCGGTGGCCGGGTCGAGCAGCCGCGTGGCCTGCCAGTCGGCGATCCGCCGCTTCAGCTTTTCGCGCACGAGCCTGTCCACATGGGCCCGCGTCGCGGGCTCGAGCAGCGCGCCGCAGTCCGGACAGGTGTCGCGAGTCCCTTCCTCGCGAAGCTCGGCACAGACCAGGCAGATCATTGGGGTCCCCATGTTCCCTACCGCATGCGTCCGACGTCCCAGGGCGGGTGGGCCCGGGGTGACGCATGACAGAGGGTGAGACTAGGCTGTTTCGCATCCTCCTCGAAAGGGCCTGGCCATGAAGGCGACCTGCACCCTGAGCCGTCCGGTGCTTCCCGTTGGTACCTCCTCGAGGATCGACCTGCTGGTGTCGTTCAAGGCGGAGGCCCCGGCGGCAGGTCAGGCCACCACGAATTCGGTGGGGGCTGGGGTTCTTCATCCAGTAGCGGCTTGGGCGGGAGCCTCCGCTTCCCTGCGTTCAATGAACTGCTGGTGGGTGCTGCTCGTATGTTGCTTGTTATCGCCGTGGGCATCGGCGCAACCTGCGTTGCCGGGCAGGGGACCAGGAGTGGCGCTGGCTTCAGCCCCGGTGCCCACCCCTGGGATGTGGTTGGCGGCGATCCCGGATTCGATACGCCTCAAGATGCTGGCGGCCATTGCCCAAGGGGATATCGCCGGAGCCATCTCCATGTGGCAACTCGCGACGAATCGCGACACGGTTCCGCCTGCCCTGGCGGCCCTTCAGTCGGCCTTCAGTCTGGTGAACAGGATGGCCGGGCCTTGCGGCCGCGTTGCAAGAGATATCTACCAAGGCTTCAAGTCCCTGGGTGGCAATCCCCAGTACCTTCGTCTCTCCAGCTCCAGTGGGAGGTTCTTGTCATGGCAAAACCGGACGTTGATGTCTGATAACAACATCCATTTCGTGGTGGAGTATGAAGGCAGGCTTTATGACGCCTTTACTGGACCGGCGGGAATGTCCCGAGCTGAATACCTCAAGAGCCTCGTGCTGCGCGGTGAGCCAATCTTCACGCAGGTCACGGAGGAGTTCCTGAAGCCATGAGCACGATTCAGACGCCAAAAGACTGGGAGGGGCGTGCTGTCTCTACGTTGGACCTGCTCCTGTTCATCCGGGAGAAGGTGAATGAAGGAGTGATGTTGGAAATGTTCTTGGGCTCGGTCAACGCCCATGCGATGCGATCCTTCATCGAGGGAAGTTCCATGGCCCTCCAATACAACGGCCTTCCCGACCAGGAGTTCGACGATTTCGTCGTATGGCTGCGTGACGTCAAGCGGGAATGGCCTGAGGATGGCTGGGTGAAGAAGTACCTCCGGGAACTTGGCGGAGATCACGAAGCGGCAATCAAGAAGTTCCTCGATTTCGTGGCGGAATTCGCTGCCACCCGCAGGCGCTGAGCCGGTGTTGAGCCGCCAATTTCTTCCACACGCCAGGGGCGGGCTTCAGGTGTAGACGTCTACACCTGGGGTAGGTTTTTTTCATACATCAAGTGTAGACGTCTACACCTGGGCCGCGGCGGGGGAGAAGCCGGACCCGGGGCGGGCACGAGGCTCCGCTCCCCGTTGCGCGAGCCGGGGCTCAGCCGCAGAGGCCGCAGTCCTGCCGGCAGCTGTCGTAGGTCCGGCCCGTTCCACACGACTCGGTGAACTGGCAGACGCCGTCACCGCAGCGGTAGATGTCCTCGCTGCGCATCCGCGTGGTGAGGGGCCGGTAGGTGATGCCGTTGTATTTGCAGCTCACGTACCAGGTGTTGGTGGGGTCCTTCGTGCACGAGCCCTGGCAGCTCCCGACATAGACGAGCGGCAGGCACGCCTCGCGCGCGTCCTCGACGCTGGTGGACAGGGCACAGGCGCGCGCGGTGCTCTCCCGCTCGTTGAGCCGGCCCCGGTCGTTGCCCACGTAGACGCCCTCACCCGTGAAGAGGTTGCCGAAGAAGCAGGCCTCCCGCTCCGGGAAGGAGTCCTGCTCCCAGGAGAACGTGGGGATGGGCTGGCCTTGCGCGTCGTTGCCCAGGATGGAGATGAGCACGCGCTTGCCGTACTTGTTGCCGTGGGCCGCCAGGCACGCGGAGATGACCTGCTGCTCGGCCTCGGTGGCCGCCGCGCCGCTGGCCCAGCCCGGTGCCAGTCCCAGCCAGCCCTGCCACGTGTAGTCCGTCCCCTTGTACGTGTACGTGCGGACCTGCCCGGACGGAACGGCGCACGCGACCGTGTACTTCATGAGCATGTCGGCCATCGCGGGGTTCGTGTCGAACCAGGCCGAGAAGGCCTCGCTGGACAGCCCGTTGAAGGCGAGCCCGTTGAAGGCCAGGCCATTGAAGGCGAGCCCGTTGAAGGCCAGGCCATTGAAGGCGAGCCCGTTGAAGGCCAGGCCATTGAGGGTGACCATCTCCTGGGCCGTGGTGCCGAGGCCCGAAGGGCTGGACTCCTCCGTTGGCCCGCAGCCCGCCCCCAGCACCAGCACGGCCGTGGCGTACAGCGCCCCCAGCAGCCGGGATGCCGGCTTCCTGCTCGTCTGTTTCCCGTACTCCGCTTGTGTCGCTTCCATGTGCTTCCCTCCCCAAGTCACGTGGTTTTCCGGTTTGACCGCGTCCTGCCTGCCAAGGGCTTGCCAGGCCCATGGCTTGAAACCCTTCTCAGTCCACCTCAGGCGAAATTGCCGCTGGTAGTGAACGTGGATCCAGGATGTCTGTTTTCCTTCCGGCCGGCCGTGTTGTTGGGGAGATGGAGCGTGAGGTGGTGGACAGAGGGGCGGAGCACGTCGGCTGACTGACATTCGAGGCCCGGAGCGGCTGCCTGGAATGTGGCCGTGCGGGGTGCCCTTCCGTCCAATGCCATTCACGGCCGGCGGACACAGGGTTGTCCTGTGCCCTCGGGAAGACCTCAGAGTGAGAGTGAGCGGCGGGAGTTGCTTTGGTCGGCGCTGGAGAAGCTCCTCGAGCTGCCGGCCGCCGAGTTTCTGTCCACGATGGCGAGTGTCAGTCAGCTCCTGGCGGAGCTCTTCGCGGCCGACAAGGTGGACATCTTCTTCCTGGAGCCCTCGAGCCAGACGCTGGTGGCCGCGGGCGTCAGCGACACCCCGTTGGGCCGCAAGCAGAAGAGCCTCGGGCTGAACCGGTTGCAGCTGGCCAACCGCGGCCGGATCGTCCAGGTGTTCGAGACGGGCAAGTCCTGGCACACGGGACATCAGGACGAGGACCCGGAGGAGTTGCCCGGCATCAAGTACGGGCTGGGCATCCGGTCCGCCATCGCGGTGGCGCTCGAGGTGGGGGGAGAGCGGCGCGGCGTGCTGGAGTGCTCCTCGGTGCAGGCGGAGTACTTCTCCCTGGAGGATCTCCGCTTCCTGGAGGTGGCCACCCGGTGGGTGGGCGTGGTGGCGCACCGGGCCGAGCTCGTGGAGGCGCTGACGAAGTCCGCCGCCGAGCAGGGCCGCCGGGCGGTGGCCGATGAGCTCATCACCGTGCTGGCCCATGACATGGGCAACTATCTGGCCCCGATGCGCGCGCGCCTCGAGCTCATCCGCCGGCGGGCGGCTCGCACGCAGTCGGAGGACGACCTGCGCGACACCGAGG
Organism: Archangium gephyra; assembly: GCF_042230915.1. Classification (GTDB taxonomy): domain Bacteria; phylum Myxococcota; class Myxococcia; order Myxococcales; family Myxococcaceae; genus Archangium; species Archangium gephyra_B. The sequence continues at coordinate 3,431,403 of NZ_CP102578.1, forward strand.
CGGCGCTCGCGAGCCTGGAGGGCCTCACCCGGCTCACCGCGGATCTGCTCGACGTGAGCCGGTTGGATCAGGGGCTCTTCACCCTGCGCGTCCAGCCCCTGGACGTGATGCAACTGGTGGCGGAGGTGGTGGCGGCCGCGAGGACTCCGGCCATCACGCTCCAATCCCGGGGACCGGAGGAGTTCGTCCTCATCGGGGACCCGGAGCGGCTTCGCCAGGCCCTCTCCAACCTCGTCGCCAACGCGGTGAAGCACTCGCCCCCGGGAGGGGCCATCACGGTGGAGGTGGAGCGGCAGAACCGCGAGGACGGGAGCTGGGCCGTCGTCTCCGTCAGCGACCAGGGGCCCGGGGTGCCGCCCCACCTGTTGCCCCGGCTGTTCGAGCGCTTCGCACGGGGCACAGGCTCCTCGGGGCTGGGGCTCGGGTTGTTCCTCGCGCAGCAGATCGCCCTGGCCCACGGCGGGACGCTGGAGGTCCACTCGGCGCCGGGCAAGGGCGCCCGGTTCGTGCTCTCGGTGCCCGGCTACCGCGTGGGGCCCGTCCCGCGCTGAGGCCAGGACGGGCTCGGAGTGACGGGCTCGGAGCCGGGCTCGGAGACGGGCTCGGGGGCCGGCTCAGCCGCGAGCGGCGCGCGCCAGCTGCACCTTGGTGGCGCGGGGGGCCTCGTCCTCGCCCTTCATCCAGCTCTTCATGGCGGGGACGACCTTCTTGCTCCAGTTGCGGCTGGCGCGCACCTCGAGGAAGGACTGCACCAGCGTGTCCACCATGCCGGACAGCTGCTCGGTGAGGTAGAGCCGCTCCAGCAGCCGGTCATCCTCCTCCTCGGCCATCAGCTCCGGCAGCTTGGCGGCGCGGATGTCGAGGAACTCGGCGTCCAGCGTCACCTCGTACACCTTCTCGCCGTGGGTGAGGCGCCAGCGGGCCTGGTGCACGAGCAGGCCGCGGTCCATGGAGTGCTTCACCTGCTCGGAGTAGGGGGCGAGCGCGCCCCGGGCCATCAGCTCGGTGACGTCGCCGTTGACGCCGCGCAGGGTGCAGCGGCCCGTGTAGAGGACGACGACGCCGGTGCCCTCGAAGTCCACCAGCACGTCGCCCGACTCCGAGCGCCACAGCAGCCAGGTGAGGAACTCGCGGCCCAGGTAGGCCCGGCCGCGCAGCAGTTGCTCGCGCGCCTTGTCGCGTTCGATTTCCGCTTCGTCCCGCGTGTCCTCCTCGGTGGCCCCCCCGTCGACGCCCGCGTCGCCGCGCATGAAGGCCGCTTCGATTCTCGCCTGCTCACGCTTCCCCATGGCTCACCTCGCTGCTGGGAATCTCGCTGTTGGAAATCTCCATGCCGATCAGCTCCGGCGTGGGGACGAGCTCCTCGTCCTTGATGCCGGCGCGCGCGGCCAGGGCGGCGGGCACCAGTGGCTGGAGCTTCACCTCGAAGGCCTGCTCCATGGCCAGGAGGATCTCATCCACCGTCTTGCGCGAGGCGGCCCAGATCTGCACCTGCTGCGTCTGCAGGTTCCAGCTCACGTCGTGCACCTTGGTGGAGGGCACGGCGCGCTGGCGCAGCATGTGGCGGAGGGAGGCGCGGTTCTCCGCCTTCTCGCCACGGGTGGGTTGGCGGCCGTTTTGTTTCTCGAAGGCGGTGGCCCACTTGTCCAGCTCGGCCTTCAGCACCGGGGCGGGCACCTTGACGGTGTCCACCCGGAAGCCGAACAGCGCGTAGTCGCCGTACAGGATGGCGCCGGTGGAGAACTCGATGGAGTCATGGTTCTCCAGCTCCACGAAGCCCGCCGCCCGCTCGTCCTCGGTCTTCTTGAGGTCGATGGGCTCGAAGGCCCCGGACTTCAAGCCCTTGGCGAGCCAACGTTTCTTGTCGGAAGGGGCGTTTCCGGCCGGTTCGGACCGGAAGCGCGAGAAGGTCACTGCACCACTGAGGACTGGCATGAAGCCCGGCAACTTGGACAAGCCGGGCCCGGCCGTCAAGGCACTGCTGGTGCGGCCTGCATCCGGGCGGCGCGCTTCTTCTTCCAGGCCTTGAATTCGGGGGACTTGACGAAGCCCGCGTACTGCTCGATCTCCTCCAGGTCGCTGAGCTCCACGTGGGCGTCCCGCTCGATGGCGTCCAGGTAGCGGGCGGTGTCCTTGAACTGCTTGTCCTGGAGCGACAGGCCGATGAGCACCCAGTGGGCCAGGGTGAGGGTGGGCTCCTGGGCCACGGCGGTCTTGAAGTAGGCCAGGGCCGCCTTGCGGTCGCCCTTGTCCAGCATGACGCTGCCGCGCAGGTACTGGAGGTAGGGGTCCTTCACCCGCTGATCCAACCGGTCCACCATCTTCATCACCGTGGCGTAGTCCTTGCGCATCATGTGCCCGTCGATGGAGATGAGGTCCAGGCTGGGATCATTGGGGAAGGCCTGCTCGAAGGCCTGGATGGACTTCTGGTACTCGCTCTCCTCGAGCTGCGAGGAGGCGGTGAGGCGCAGCAGGAGGAAGGGCTTGTTCTGGCGCAGGGACTCGGGCAGCGCGTCGAAGGCCTTCACCACCTCGGCGAACTTCTGCTCCTGGACCATCTTCTGCATGTCCGTCAGCTTGGAGGCGTTCTTGAGGAAGTCCTGCTCCTTGCCCATCATCTTGTCCACCAGATCGTAGCCGGCCTCCTTGGCGGCCTGGAGGTAGATGCGGCGCATGGTCTCGCTGAAGAGCTCGCCGGTGATGTAGGGGTAGAAGTCGGCGATGACGACCTGGCCCTCGGCGTTGGTGGCCAGTTCCAGGTCCAGGTAGTTGACGCCGCCCTGGGTGGAGACGACGCGGTAGAGGGCGTGCGGGGTGCCGCCGTCCATGCGCAGCCGCAGCAGGTGGAAGCTGGAGTCATCCTCCCGGGAGGAGACGAGCTGCTGGCCCAGCTTCATGCCCGAGCGGCGCATGCCGTTGGCGAAGCCCTCGTGGAACTCCTTGGGGGCGGAGGTGTCGCGCGTGGCGCGCCCGAGGAGCCGCTCCATGTCGATGCGCGAGTCCAGGATGGAGGCATCACCCGCGTTGATGCCTTGCTCCAGTTCCGTGGTGTAGGCCACGAAGGCCGGATCCATGGCGGACGCCTTGGCGGGAGCGGGCGCGGCCGCTGGCTGCGCCGCGAGGACGAGAAGAAGGAGTGAGAGCATGGTGCGCGCACCGTACACCGGGGGCACGCGCCTTGTGCAGAGGGGGGTGGGGCGCGCCCGGCTGTCCAAATGCACGCGCTGCTGGTAGATGGCCGGGTCCATGAACGACTTCTTCCCGCAGATGACCTCCAACCTGGTGCTGGCGTTCCCGGGCTTCCGCCTCTACGCCCTGTGCGCCGTCATCCTCGTCATCAAGATGTTCGGCGTGGGCCTCTACACCGTCCGCACGCGCTCCCGGCTCAAGCTGGCGATGAACCCCGAGGACGCGGCCCGCTTCAACGCCCAGCTCGTGACCACCGAGCACCCCGACGTGGAGCGCGTGCTGCGCGCCCACCGCAACGACCTGGAGAACATCCCGGCCTTCCTCATCCTCGGCCTCATTGCCGTGCTGGCGGGCGCGCCGGTGCTCGGCCTGCAGATCTGCTTCATCGCCTATACGGCCGCCCGGGTGGTGTACAGCGTCGCCTACATCAAGGCCATGCAGCCGTGGCGCTCGATGACCTTCGGCATCGGGACGCTCTGCATGTTCGCGCTGTGCGTGATGATCATCATCCGCATCCTGTCCTGAGCCAGCCGTCCCCCACGCAGGAGCCCCGCCCATGCCCCAGATGCTCGACAGCCTGCCGGTCCTCTACCGGGACCTGCTGCCCGACTTCTTCCGCGCGCAGATTCCCAACGAGGAGAAGGCCACGTGCTCCTCATGCGCCATGTGCCCCTCCTCCGCGTCTGGGGCCGTCGAGTCCGTGGATGGGGTGAGCCGCCTCTTCCGGCCGGACACCAAGTGCTGCACCTACTACCCCAAGCTGCCCAACTACCTGGTGGGCGCGCTCCTGTCCGACACGCGCGACGAGCTGGGCGAGGGGCGGCGGCGCGTGGGGGAGAAGATCGCCAGCCACGTGGGCGTGACGCCGCAGTGGCTCCGCCCGTCGGCCCGCTACAACCTGCTCTACCGCAACTCGCGCCAGTTCTTCGGCCGGGCGGCCTCCATGCGCTGCCCGTACTTCGAGGAGCAGCAGGGCGGTTGCACCATCTGGCCCTACCGCGAGGCGGTGTGCTCCACGTTCTTCTGCAAGTACGTGGCGGGCGCCGATGGGCGCAAGCTCTGGATGACGTTCAAGACGTACCTGGCGCTCGCGGAGATCCAGCTCTCGCGTTACGCCGTGCTCCAGTTGCTGCCCGAGTACATCCTCGCTGGCCGGGACAAGCCGGACCTGGCGGAGACGCCGACGCTGGAGGACCTGGACGACAAGCCGCTGCCCGAGAAGGAGTACGCCGCGCTGTGGCGCCAGTGGGCGGGCCGCGAGGACGCGTTCTACCGGGCCTGCTTCGACACCATCCGCGCCCTGTCGCCGGAGCAGGTGGAGAAGATCATGGGCCTGGACGGCGTCATCGAGCTGAAGGTGCTGGAGAAGAGCCTCCGGGACGCGGTCGCGCCCCAGCTGCCCCAGGTGCTCAAGCTCAACCCCGAGGCCACGGTGAAGTGGCTCGCGGATGGGAGCGTCGCGCTGGGGGCCTATAGCGAGTACGACGCGGTGGCGCTGCCCGGGCTGGCCTACTCGCTCCTCGTGGAGTTCACTGGCCGCGAGCCGGTGGAGGCGGTGCGCGAGCGCCTGCGCAAGGAGAAGCAGGCGGATCTGCACGAAGACATCCTGCTGGAGCTCTACCGGCACCGCATCCTCATGGAGGCCTGAGTGGACCGTGCTTGGAAGCTGGCCTGGGTGCTGGTGCTGGTGTGTTCCGGGTGCGCGGAGCTGCGTGCCGCGTTGAATCCGCCCCCGCCGTCCCCGCCGCGGGTGGCGCAGGTGCAGGCGCGGGTGCCTTCGCCGAAGTGCCCGGAGCGCATCGCCCTGGAGGAGCCGCTGGAGGCGGACCTCGTGCGCTCGCTGGGGCCTCGCTCCTTCGTGCCGGGCGTGTCGCTGACGCAGCTCGGCCTGCTGGGCTCCTCGGGGAGCCCCGAGGTGCGCAGCTCCTTCCAGTCCCAGCTCACGCTCGCCGACGGGCCCGTGGAGCTGGTGGGGGTGACGCTCCAGAGCGGCGCGGGCCTGGTGCTGCTGCGGCCCGAGGCGGACGGCTACTGCGTGGTGAACACCTGGTCCACGTGGCAGTCCTCGGACACGCAGTACACGCTGGACTCCACCTGGACGTCCCCCGACGGCAAGCTGGCCATCCTCCTGGTGAAGCTGGTGGTGGCTCCGGGCTCGGAAGGGGAGGAGACGCGCTGGGTGGTGCTGGGCACCGACGGAGGGCGCGCGTGGATCGCCCTCGGCAAGCCGCCCGAGCACCAGCTCATGGTGCCCTCGGTCCGCCTCGAGCCCAAGGGCAAGAAGCTCTACCTGGACGTGAAGCTGGAGCGCACCTCACGCTTCGCGCTGGGCAAGGACGGCCACTTCATCACCGGGCAGTAGCGCGGCGCCTCCGCTCAGGGGGCCACCTGCCTCAGCAACTCCAGGGGTCCCAGCTCCTGGAGCCGCTGGAGCTGCTCCTGGTTCTTGACGAGCAGCGAGCCGGAGAAGCCCATGGCGTTGACGTTGATACCGTGGGACTCGGCCCGAGCGCGGGGCACCAGCATCATCCAGTCCCGCGTGGTGAGCAGGTTGTAGGGAGGCAGGGGCAGCCTGGGCCCGAGGCTCAGCTCCGCCATCAGGGCTTGATAGGCCTCGAGCAGCCGGGCCCCGTCCTTCGCGGGTGAGGACGTCCACGGGCCGAGGCGCCTCACCGCATGGGCGAAGCCCGGGGCCCCCGGCAACAGCTTCTCCATGGGAACGCGCAGCCCATCGGGGCCGAGCGGGGGGATGAGCTGGAGGTGCTTGTGCGGCTGGCTGGCCCCGGCCACCTCGCCGGAGTTGTAGAAGCCCAGCCCGTCCAGGCCGTCCATGCAGAGCGCGAGCGCCTCGAAGTCCGCGGCGGTGAGCAGGGACTCCTGCTCCTCGAAGGCGCGCGTCACGATGAGCAGGTGGTGCTCCACCACGTTGAACTTGTTGAGCAGGCACAGGTGCGTGGGGGAGAGCCCTCCCACCACGAGGTCCGGATCCGGGTTCTCGAAGGGATCGAAGGGCACGGTGCGGGGCTTCTCGCGCTTCATCCGCTCGTCCTTGAGGTGGGCCCGGCCGAGCACGCGCACCTGGAAGGGGACTCCCCGCTCCTCGAGGGTCTGGCAGTCGGTGGCGATCGGCTGCAGGGCACCCGTGGCCAGTGCGTGCCGGGTCGTGGCGACGATCCGGGGCCACAGGTCCTCGGGCCGCAGGGACGGCTCATGGGGAAGGGAAGGCGTGCTCATCGCGGCTCAGACTACCGCAGGCAATCGCCCCGCGTGGGAGTCGTAGAAGGGGAACATGCGACAGTCCGCGTCCCTCACCGTCCTGCTGGCCCTGCTGGGCACCGCGCCGGCCGCTCTCGCCGGAGCCCCCGCCGCCACCCCAGGCCCGCTCCAGAAGATCTCCATCGTCGAGTCCTCCAACCTCAAGCTGGATGACCGCTACCGCACCCTGAAGCTGCCCGAGAGCCCCGATACCGCCGAGCTCCGCCAACTGCGCGAGCACGTCCTGAAGCAGGTGGACCTCTCGCGCCGCTCGGATCCGGAGCTCATCCTCGCGGCGCTCGAGTGGGTGAGCATCCAGTGGGACCATGACGGGATGAACGAGCCCCCGCCGGGCACGTCGTCGTATCAAATCCTCCAGAACGTGAAGCAGGGGCAGCGCTACCGGTGCGTGGAGTACGGGACGGTGGTGTCGGACCTGTTGCTGTCGCTGGGCTACCCGTCGCGGCAGCTCGGCATCAAGACGGCGGAGCCCGCCTATGGGGGCTTCGGGCAGGGCCACGTGGCATCCGAGGTCTGGTCCAACACGCTGGACAAGTGGATCTTCATCGACCCGCAGTTCAGCATGGCCGCCACCCACCAGGGCCGCTACCTGAGCTTCCTGGAGATGTACCAGCTCAAGCGCGAGGGCCGGTTCGAGGAGATCCGCTTCACCCCCTCACCGCGCTACCTGGAGCGTCACAAGACGACGGCGGAGGAGCTCGACAAGCAGTACCGGGAGTTCATCGGCCGCTACTTCGGTTACATGAACATCTCCTACGTGCGGGACGGGAAGCAGGCCACGTTGGTGCTGCCGCTGGAGGGGAAGGGGCAGTTCGCGACCTTCCAGGGGTTCCACGCCGATGGCCTGCTCTTCACCGATGACCCGAAGGAGTTCTACTTCCCGCTCAATCACACGCAGGTGCTGTTCACGTACAACAACGCGCGGCGGCCCATCGAGCTCCTCCAGGAGCACGGCATCACCACCGAGCAGGAGTTCCTGAGCAAGCGGCCGCTGTTCGCCGCGAGGCCGGACTACACGCTCACCCTCCAGCACGGCATGCCCTGGTTCGCGCACTACGAGCTGCGGGTGGACGGCGGCGAGTGGAAGCGGGTGCCCGGCGACACGGTGCCGCTGAAGCTGCACACGGGGCTCAACACGCTCGAGGTGCGGGCGGTGAATCGGGCGGGGGCCGCCGGTCCCATCAACCGGATGAAGCTCCGGTACGCGGCCGACCCCTGAGCCCGTCCTGAACGCGGCTCGGCTCATCGCCGAAGCGTCTGATTTACGCCACCCGCGAGCGGCGGGTGGGTGAGAGGGACTGGCTCTTTCAGCTCCGCCCCTGGCAGGCTCGATGCCAGCTGTTGTCGAGCCGCTATGCCACGCAATGGGGGGAGCCATCGCGCTCCGACGGTGACCATCATGCCTTCTCTTCAGGATGTGCAACTCGAGCTCACGGGGTGGACTCGCGTGCAGCAGTCCCACACCGAGAGCCACTGGCGGAATGACGTGGGCGATGTGCTCTCGCTCCTCTACTTCGGCCTTCCTCCTGACATCCCGGCACCGCTCGAACAGCTCTCGCCGCTGAGGGCGGGCTACCGGAGCATTATCTCCAAGGCGGGCGGTGGCATCGTGGAGGTCGAGACCCAGCCGCTCGCGGGGCTGCGCGCCGTGCGCTCCATCTTCAAGCTCCCGCAGCAGCCATTCGGCATGACCTATGTGGCGTCACTGACGCTGCCCTTCGCCGACTGCAGTTTCGTGCTCAAGGTGCAGTGCGCGGAGCATGGCATGACCGGTCTGCGAGACAACACCGTCTTCGCGCAGGCCATGAGCCGGGTGATGCCCACCCTCAACGGGGATCCCCAGCGCTGGATTGACGAGCACTGGTTCCAGGATCCCTATGATCCGGCGGATCGCAGCCCGGTGATGCGCAATCTGTCCGAGGACCCGTCCTACGACGCGCAGTTTCCGGATCACCCGCTCTCCCGCGCCCGGAGCTATCTGCCGCTCCTGGAGCGCTCCTTCCGGATCTCTCCTGCCCTGCGCCAGATCCGGCCCTTCACGGGTCCGTCCCGAACGCCTGTTCGCGACCACCACTACACCTTCGCCTACCGCGCCCTGCCTCTGCTCTTCCTGTCCCACCCCGAGGGTTTCTTCGGTGGCCTGGAGCAGGCAGGCGAGGACTACCTCAAGCAGGGCTGGAAGATCGTGGGCGATCGGATGCCCCAGGGTGCGGTGCTGGAGCCGGAGGGGATGGCGCTCGACTTCCTGGGCAATGACCACGCGGTGCTGGCTGTCGTGCGGTTGCCTCCCGCTCGTGCGGATGCGGAGGCCGTGATGGTGGGCTGCTACCTCTGGAAGGCACCGCCTCGGGACGCGATCACGACGCCTAGGGCCCGCTACTTCACCCTGGCGCTGGCTGGCCAGGAAGCCGGCGCTCCCCGGACGGTTTTCTGCGAGTGGCGGCAGGAGAACGGCCAGCTGAGCAGTGTGAGCAACGGCGACGGCCCCAACACCGTGGAGGGCTTCGTCGCCGCCATCCAGCACAAGGTCTCCTCCCCGGCATGAGGTGCTGCGCAGGGAGGAGGGCGCGCCTCAGCCGCGCAACAACCGCTCCACGAGCGCCACGTACTGCTGCATGGCCGCTTCCTTCCCCAGGCCCTTGCGGCCGGCCCAGGCGTCGTACTTGGCGCGCCCCTTGAGGTCCAACATCCCCGGGCGCTTGCCCTGCACGTCCCCGTCGGTGGCCTGCTTGAAGAGCGAATACAGCTCCAACAGCGTGTCGTTGGAGGGGCGCGTGCTGAGCGTCTTCACGCGCTCCTGCGCGGAACGGAAGTCATCTGCGAGTGCCATGTCGGTGTCTCCTCTACTTCATCAGCTCTTGCATCCAGCGGGCGAAGGGCTCCGAGGCCACCACCGGCGCCAGGCGCCTTCGCAGTGACTCGCGGCCCAGGTCCCGGAAGGTGTCGAACAGGCCCAGCTTCTCGAGCACCTCGCGCACCGGGCGCTTGCCGTCCCGCTCCATCGCGCGGGTGATGAAGGCCTCCAGCTCCGCCGTGGCGTCTCTCGAGGCGAGCCACTGGCCGAGTGCCTTGCGCACCACCGCCGCGCTGCCCGGCACGTCCGCGCGCGACAGCTCGCGCCCGAGCTTCGCCAGTGGCAGGCCCAGCACCCCCTCCAGGAGCGCCACGCGCATCTCCGCCTGATCCGCCGCGCGGCTCGGGTCCGTGAGCGCATCCGCGAGCTGCTGGAAGAGGCCGGAGAGCGCCGAGTCGGCGAAGTCGCGGGCACGCTTCTCCACCTGGCGCTCGATCTCATCGGAGAGCGCGCCGGCGATGCCGCCCAGCGCCCCGCCCGAGCTCTTGGCCTGCTCGGCCGCGAACTTCGCCAGGCCGGAGAAGCCCTTGGCGAGGCGGTTCTCCGTCACCGGAGCGCTCACCTTGCGGCTGAACTCGATGAGCACGTTGAGCAGCAACGCGCGCGCCAGCGAGCGGACGGGCGGACGGTCCAGCACGGTGAGCACCAGCGCCCGGTCCGGCGAGTAGCGGCGGGAGGCCAGCTCCGCCAGCAGCTTGGGAAGCTCCGGTGGCACGGCGTCGCGCACGGTGCGCGGATCCTGGGAGAGCTGGCGCTGGAGGTGCTCGATGGCGGCGGCGAGCTCGCGGTCCGCGGTGTCGGAGGCGAGCCAGCCCTCGAGCGCGGCCCTCAGCGCGCGTGCCACGAGGGCGGGCGGCAGGAGGGTCTCGAGGGGCTGGGACAGCTCGTGCTCCACGACGAGCGAGGCGAGGCGATCCAACGGACCGTCGGGAGAGGCATCCTGGAGTCGGGCGAGGAGGTCCTGGGCATTCATGGCTGCACCACGGGAAGGGGCGTCACGTCGGGGCGCGCAGTATGGCGCGGCTCGTGGCTTCCGTGCGCCCGGAAAGCGTCCTGGAATTTCAGAGCGGCCCGCCGAGCTCGGGAGGGGGAGGCTCGGTGGGGGAGGTATCCCCATGGCCCGCGCGCGAGTGCTTGCGGCCATAGCCGAAGTAGATGACGAGCCCGAGCGCCATCCAGGCCCCGAGCCGCACCCACGTTGCCACGCCCAGGCCCAGCATGAGGATTCCGCAGGTGAGGATGCCGAGCACAGGCACCAGGGGGACGAACGGGGTGCGGAAGGGCCGGGGCAGCTCCGGCCGCCGGTAGCGCAACACGAGGATGCCCGCGCAGACCACGACGAAGGCGAACAGGGTGCCGATGGAGACGAGCTCGCCCAGCAGGCCGATGGGGAACAGCCCCGCCACCGCCATGGCCACCACGCCGGTGATGAGGGTGGAGACGTAGGGGGTATGGAAGCGCGGGTGCACGCGGCCGAAGAAGTGGGGCAGCAGCCCGTCGCGCGCCATCGCATAGAAGATGCGCGGCTGTCCCATCAGCATGACGAGCACCACCGAGGCCAGGCCCGCGATGGCCCCGATGCTGACGATGGGCCCCAACCAGGAGAGCGCTGGCCCGCCTCGGGAGATGGCCACGTAGACGGGCTCGGGCACGTTGAGGGTGGTGTAGGGCGCCAGGCCCGTCATCACCAGCGCCATGAGCATGTACAGCACGGTGCAGACGGCGAGCGAGCCCAGGATGCCGACGGGCAGATCCTTCTGCGGGTTGCGCGTCTCCTGGGCCGCGGTGGAGACGGCATCGAAGCCGATGTAGGCGAAGAAGATGACGCCCGCTCCCGAGAGGATGCCACTCCAGCCGAACTGCCCGAACGTGCCCGTGTTCTCCGGGATGAAGGGCTTCCAGTTGCTGGGGTCCACGTAGAACGCTCCGAAGACGACGACGAGCAGGACGACGCCCACCTTCAGGAAGACGATGATGTTGTTGATGCGGGCCGACTCGCGGATGCCGACGACGAGCAGCCCGGTGATCACCGCCACCAGCAGCGCGGCCGGCAGGTTGATGATGGCTCCGGTGGCATGGGGGATGTGCGAGCCCGGCTGGATGTCGAAGGGGGCGCTGGCCAGCTCCGGCGGAATCCGGAGGTGCAGGTAGTCGCGCAGGAAGGCGGTGAAGTAGCCGGACCAGCCCACCGCCACCGTGGAGGAGGCGAAGAGGTACTCGAGCATGAGATCCCAGCCGATGAGCCACGCGACGAGCTCGCCGAGGGTGGCGTAGCCGTAGGTGTAGGCGCTGCCGGCCACGGGAATCATCGCCGCGAACTCGGCGTAGCACAGCCCCGCGAAGAGGCAGCCCACCCCCGCCAGGATGAAGGACAGGAGGATGGCGGGCCCCGCGTGCTGGGCCGCCGCCGTGCCCGTCACCACGAAGATGCCCGCGCCGATGATGGCGCCAACGCCCAGCAGAATGAGGTGGAGGCCCGTGAGCGTGCGGTGCAGCGCGTGCCCCTGTCCTTCCTCACTCTGCAATTGGGCGATGCTCTTCTTCGACCAGATGCCCATGGGCGGCAGTCAACGCCGCTCGCCCCTGCTCGAGGAAGAACAACGGAGCCGCCACCCCTCCGAGTGTCATCCGGAGAGCGGATGGCCCCACCGCGATGTGCTGGCTCCTACGCCTGGGCCACCTGAGCCGGTGGCGGTACCTCGCTCGGACCGGGCTGCGAGGCATCGGCGAGTGCTTCGATGCGCAGCAGCAGCTCCTCGATGTGGCCGCGCTCGACGCGGGTGGACGGGTTTCCCAGGCCGGAGAAGCGCAGCAGCGTGAGCTGGGCGGCCAGCTCCTCGACGAGCCCGATGCTGTGCTCCAGCTCGGCCACGGCGTGCTCGTACAGCCGGGTGAGCCGCTCCTTCACGCTCGCGGGTGCACGGGCCAGTGCCGCCTCCATCTCCAGCAGCCGCTTCTCCTGCGTCCGCAGGCGCGTGACGAATCCGTCCAGCAGCCGGTGCTCGCGTGCCTGCTCCGCCGCCCACGGGCTCTCCACCGCCGCCTGCCGCCAGCACTCCTCCAGCCGTCCCGTCACCTCATCCAGCCGCCGGGCCCGCTCGCTCTGGTGGCCGCGCTCCGGGCGGAGGGCGGCGTCCCCCGGACTGAGCAGCACGGGGAGCAGGAAGGGCCAGAGGGCCAGGGCGAGCAAGGCCTGTCCGAGCCGGTCCGCCAGGGTGCTCCCCCGCTTCTGGACGAAGGCGCAGGCCGCCGCCACCGCTCCGAGCACCGCATAGGCCGTGAGAATCACGAGTGCCGTCATGGTCCGTCCTCCTCAGCCCAGCGCGTTGAAGGCCCAGAAGCACAGGCCCGACGTGAACGCCACCATCATCCAGGACACGCGCGCGAGGATGCCCACCCGGTACGCGTCCTCGGAGGACAGCACGGCGGTGGCGTCGCCCAGCGCGGCGCGGGTGACGGACTCGGCCAGCAGGCTCAGCAGCCGGTGGATGCGCGCACCGGCCGCCCAGCCGGACAGGAGGAACGCCGCGGTGAGCAGCAGCGGCCCCGCCCACTCGGCGTCCAGCCTCCACAGCAGGTAGAGCGGAGGTGCGAGCCCCGCGAGCAGCAGCGAGCCCGTGGCCGCCGAGGCCAGCAGCGCCGCCACCAGCCGGGCCATGGGCACGCGCGCCGCCACGAGGATGCTCGCCGCGTAGATGGGACCCAGCGACGCCGCGAGCCCCATCAACACATTCATCGAGGCCAGTGCCGCCGGCAGGGCCCAGGCTCCGGCCTGGCCTCGCGCGGCGCTCGCGGTGGCGGCGAAGAGGCTCGTGCACACGGCGATGACTCCCACCGAGCCGACCACCAGGCCCTGCAGCCGCGCCGGCTCCAACAGCCGCTCCACGATGGCGGACGGCTCGCGCAGCAGCTCCACGAGGAGTTGCCGCTCGGGCTCGGCGGGGAGGGCGGGCTCGGAGAGGGGCGCGCGCTCCTCCACGGACCAGGGCATGAACGGCGTGAGGGGCTCGGTGCTCAGCGGGACATTCCGGGAGATGGCTTCCATGGGGGACCTCGTCACAGCCAGAACGCGAGGAAGGAGGCGTGGACGCGCAGGAGGAAGACGGCGCCCAGGAAGAAGGCGAAGGCACGCGACATCCACCAGGCGGCCCTCGAGGTGTCGAGCGCGGTGATGACGCGCAGGGGCAGGGCCGCCAGGGTGGCGAGCGCGAGGCCGGGAACGAACACCGCGGGGAGGGCGAGGACGACTGGCGCGTCCCCGGAGACGAGCACCAGGAAGGCCATGAGCGGCATGACGCAGGTGGAGACGAGTCCAGCGGCGAGCAGCCCGATGGAGGTGGCGGCGAGCAGGACGCGGGTGGTGAGCCGCAGTTGCAGGTAGATGGCGAAGACGAGGGTGCCGGGGATGACGACGAGCAGGGCCTCGAAGACGGCGCGCAGGGCATCGAGCCTCGGGACGAGCCGGAGACCGGTGGAGGAGACGAAGCCCGAGAGAGCGGAAGAGGCCGCCACGAGGAAGATGCCGAGCAGTGCGGGCGCGAGAGTCACGGCGAGCGGACGCCGGGCCATGTCGAGCGCTTCGCGAGCGGGCCGGTCCACCGCGCGCAGGAGAGAATTGACCAGGTCCAGGCGGCCGACCGCCGCCGTGGGAGATGCAGAGCCCATGAGGCCTCCTCAGGTGCGCGTCATCGCGCGACCCGGGAATGAGCAAGCCCCGTGCCTCGACCCCGAATCACTCCCAACATCCACCCCCAACATCCCCTCTCCCTTCGGGAGAGGGACGGGGTGAGGGTGCCCGGGCCCGTGTTCCCACCCGTGAGCGCCGCCACCGTGGCCAGGTGCACCTGGGAGCCGGGAGACAGAGGTATGTAACGCGTTACACAGGTATCCCCGGAACGGCGAGCCACTCAGCCGATGTGGAGCTCCTCGCGGATGCCGTGTTCGTGGATTTTGTTGAAGAGGGTCTTGTAGCTCACCCCGAGGAGCCGGGCGGCGGCGGTCTTCTGTCCCTTGGAGGCCTGGAGGGCGGCGATGACGGCGGCGCGCTCGGCGCTGGCGACGGCATCGCGCAGGGTCTGGACGGGAGCGTCCGTGTGAGCCTCCACCGGAGCGGGAGAGGGACCCTGAACCGCCTTCTGAGCCAGAGGCGCGCGGAGCGACTCGGCATCGAAGTGGCCGAGCACGACGGCGCGCTCGACGAAGTTCTCCAACTCGCGCACGTTGCCGGGCCAGGAGTAGACCGAGGCACGGCGCAGGGTCTCCGCATCGGGCCTGGGAGGCGTGAGCCCCTTGCGTGTGGCGTGCTTCTCCAGGAAGTGCGCGATGAGGCCGGGGATGTCGCGTGCGCGCTCGCGCAGGGGCGGCAGGTGGATGGGAATGACGGCGAGCCGGTAGAGGAGGTCCGCGCGGAACTGCCCGCTGGCGGCCATGGCGTCCAAATCCCGGTGGGTGGCGGAGATGACGCGGAGGTCCACCTTCACGGTCTCGCGCCCGCCGATGCGGGTGATCTCCCGCTCCTGCAGCACGCGGAGGAGGCGCGCCTGGGCCTCCAGGGACATGTCACCAATTTCATCGAGGAACAGCGTGCCGCCCTCGGCCGTCTCGATGAGTCCCTTGCGCCGGGAGTGCGCGCCGGTGAAGGCACCGCGCTCGAAGCCGAACAGCTCGGACTCGAGCAGGGAAGGGGGCAGGGCGGCGCAGTTGACGGAGACGAAGGGCCCGTCGAGCCGGGGCGAGGCGGCGTGGATGGCGCGGGCGACGAGCTCCTTGCCAGTACCGGACTCGCCGCGCACGAGCACGGTGGCATCCGAGGCCGCCACCCGGGGCAGCAACGCGGCCACGTCCCGCAGCCCGCCCTCCGCTCCGATGAGCGCGCGGCCCGCCTCCGTCTCGGGGGCGAGCGTGGGCGCGGCCAGCTCCAGCTCCACCAGCCGGCGTCCCGCTTCGAGCGCGGCCTCCACCGAGGAGACGAGCCGCTCGTTGGCGAAGGGCTTGACGAGGAAGTCGGCCGCGCCCGCGCGCAGCGCCTGCACCGCGCGCTCCACGGTGCCGAAGGCGGTCATCACGATGACGGGCGTGCGCAGCCCCTGCTTGCGCAACCGGTCGAGCAGCGCCAGCCCATCCCCATCGCCCAGCTTCACGTCGAGCAGCAGGAGGTCCGGCGCATGCCGCGAGAGGTACGCCTCCGCGGCGGCCACCGAGTCGAGCGGAACCACCCGCAGCCCCCGCGCTCCCAGCACGTCCTGGTACAGCTCACGCAGGTTGCGCTCGTCCTCCACGAGCGCCACTTCGGGCCCCTCCACCGCGGCATCCACCGTCATCGCACGTCCTCCCTCGCCGGGCCGGGGCCCCCTGTCGCCACGGGCAGCTCCACGCGGGCCACCGCTCCGGGCCGATCCGCGCGCGGCTGGAGCCCGAGCCTGCCGCCCGCGGACTCGATGGCCGAGCGCGAGATGGCGAGCCCCAGCCCGGTCCCGCCCGTCTTCGTCGTGTAGAAGGGCCGGAAGAGCCGCTCTTTATCCACGGCCTCGAGCCCCTTGCCCTCGTCGCGCACCTCGACGACCACGCGGCCCTCCTCACCCCGGGCCACGACCTCGATGCGCCCGCCCTGGGCCTCCTGCATGGCCTCGGCGGCGTTCTTCAACAGATTGAGCAGCACCCCGCGCAGCGCGTCCTCGTCGCCCACCGCGCGCAGGTCCGGGTCCAACCGGGGCACGAGCGTGGGGAAGCCCGGCTCGCCCTCGGCCACCGCCACCGCCTCCAGGACGATGCGCGACACGTCGAGCGGGCCCGCCCCCTTCTCTCCCCGTGGCGCCCGGCCGAGGCTCAGCAGCTCGGCGACGCGGGCGTCGATGCGATCGCTCTCCTCGCGGATGATGCGGACCGCCTTCTCGAAGCGGGCGCGGTGCTCGGTGGAGACGTGCCCGGTCTGCCCCGTGAGCAGCTCGGCGTAACCGCGCACGGCGGCCAGCGGATTCTTGATCTCATGGGCGACCGAGGCGGCCAGCTCCCCGGCGATGGCGAGGCGCTCGGCGCGCTCCAGGCGGCCGCGCAGGGTCGCGGTCTCGGCGCGGGAGGCGGAGAGCTGCTCGGCGAGCCGCACCTTCTGGGGGAACAGGAGCTGCTCGATGCCCCGGTTGAGCTGCTCGCCCAGGCCGATGAAGAGCAGGGAGGCCAGGAGCGCCACCACCACGGAGACGGAGACCTGGACGAGGTCCACCGGGTAGCCGAGCACGCGGAACACCGCGACGACGGCGCAAGCCACCGCGATGGCGAGCACCGCATGGGTGAGGGCCCGGGAGACGGGAAGCTGCACGGCCACCCGCTCGTGGAGGGTGTAGCTGAGCGTGGCCATCTCGGCGGCGAGCACGATGCACAGGACCATCCCGTTGCCCGCGGGCGCACCCTGGAGCAGCTCGCGCACCGTGCGGAGCAGGCAGACGAGCAGCGAGACCCCGATGAGCGCCGTCAGGTGCCGGGAGAGCCGGCGGATGGAGGCGTTCTCGTGCCGGCACAGCGCGAGGCGGAGCCCCCCCAGCAGCCCCACTCCGGCGAGTCCCAGCACCTGCGGGTACACCGCCAGGAGCGGCTGCTCGTAGGCCACGGCCACCCAGGCGGACAGCCCGAGGAGCGCCAGCCCGGTGGGCAGGAGGGCCCAGAGGAGCCGCTGGCGGGCGCGGGAGGGCCCCAGGTCGGAGAAGGCATCGGCGACGAAGCCGGAGACGGACATCAGCGCGGCGAACCCGACCGCCACGCGGACGGACTCACGGGCGCGGGGCTCCAGGAGGACGACGAACCACCCGGCGGCGAAGAGGGCCACTCCGGTGGGGCCGCAGGCGAAGAAGAGCTTGCGCCGCTCGCCCCGGGCGGAGGCGAGGACATAGCCGGCCAGCAGGCCGTTGAAGAGCGCCACGATGAGCGCGACGACGGATGAGGCGAAGAGATGCGCCGACATTCAGGCCCCCGGGAGCGGCGGCGCGCCCCTGGACGACCCCCCGAGCGTATCACGCGCGGCGCGTTATCATGGACGTGATGCGTGTCCTCGCCCTTGCCGTCCTCCTGGCCAGCTTCGTGGCCGCCGCCAATGAGCCGGCCCTCGACGCCTTCGCCCGGCTGCCCGCGGATCCCGCCCCGCCCGAGCTCGTCCGCGACAGCCACTTCTGGATCTCCAACGAGGACCACCTCGAGCTCTTCTACGAGGCGGTGAAGGACAAGGGCGGCCTCTACATGGGGGTGGGCTCGGACCAGAACTACCTGCTGGGGGCCTGGGCGCGTGCGGAGGTGCTCGTGCTGATGGACTTCGATCAGTCCATCGTGGACCTCCACCGCGTCTACCGCGTCATCTTCCAGGCGGCGGAGACGCCCGAGGACTTCCTGCGCTTGTGGCGGCAGGAGAGCCGTGCGGAGGTGCGCCGCCTCATCGAGGAGGGCTACCCCCACAGGCTGGAGCGGGTGGGCGCGCTCCGGGCCTACGGCACCGCGCGCTGGGCGGTGGAGCGGCGGCTGAAGCGCCTGGTGGAGCAGATGGCGAAGGCGTCACTGCCCTGCTTCGTCGTGGATGCCGCCGAGTACGCGCACATCCGCCGCCTCTACCAGGAGAACAAGGTCTTCATGGTGCGGGGCGACCTCACCGCCCATCGCACGGTGAGCGCCATCGGCCGGGCCGCGGCGCAGGTGGGGAGGAAGGTGGGGGTGCTCTACCTCTCGAACGCCGAGCAGTACTTCCCCTATGACGCGAGGTACCGGAGCAACATCCGCGCGCTCCCGCTGGACGAGCGCACCGTGGTGGTCCGCACGAGCGGCCAGCGGGGCATCACGCACGTGAAGGGCACCTACTACCACTACAACACCCAGTCGGGTTCGAGCTTCCTGGCCTGGCTGGAGGATCCGAAGACGCGGGATGCGCGCGTGATGCTCCGGTACGCGCCGGACACCGGCGAGGCTCGCGGGCTGTCGCGGCTCGACACCGGGCCCGCCGAGGCCCGCGAGGCGTTGACGCAGAAGCGCCTCGAGAAGCGGACGATCCGCAAGGTGGGGAAGCTGTCGCGGACCCGGCGGCGCGAGGCGCGGCGGTGAGGACTCCGAGGCGGCTCTTCCTCGTGCTCGGGCTCGGGGTGGCGGGCGCGGCGGCAGCGCAGACGCCCTGCCTGGAGGCCCCGGTGGCGGGCATGGCCTGCATTCCCGGAGGTCCCTTCCCGCGAGGCGTGAACACGGGGAAGCACGCGCCGGCCCGGCCCCAGGCGGAGGTCTGGGTGCAGACCTTCTACATGGACACCCACGAGGTGACATACGGCGACTACAAGGCCTGCGAGAAGGAGGGCCGGTGCGGCAAGGGCGGGCCGAACTACCGCGACTTCGACAACCCGCGGCAGCCCATCAACGGGGTGAGCTGGTACGACGCGAAGGGCTACTGCGAGGCGCACGGCAAGCGCCTGCCGACGGAGGCCGAGTGGGAGAAGGCGGCGCGGGGCACGGACGGGCGGCTCTACCCGTGGGGCAACGAGCCGGCCACCTGCGAGCGCGCGGTCATCCAGGACAGCCGGGGGCGGAGCTGCGGAAAGAAGCAGCGCTCGAAGACGCACGCCGACGTGGGACGTCCGGAGCCGGTGGGCACGCGGCCCCCCAACCCCTACGGGCTCTACGACATGGCGGGCAACGCCTGGGAGTGGGTGGCGGACTGGTACACGCCCTCGTGGAAGGCCTGTGGCGAGGCATGCCTGGGGGTGGACCCGAAGGGCCCGTGCGAGGGCCGCGAGCCCTGCCCAGGGCACACGGAGAAGGTGGTGCGAGGGGGCTCGTGGTTCTGGCCGGCCTCGTACGCGACGTCCGTGTACCGGCGGCCGCACGTGCCCGCCAACCGGCCCATCTTCCACCACTTCGGTTTCCGCTGCGCCGCGAGCGTCGAGCAGGCCCGGGCCCTCGCCACGCGGCCCCCGTGAGCCGTCCGGCGGGAGTCCGCCGCGCGGGCGTCAGTGGTGGGCGAGGGCGCCCGGCAGGCGGGGCAGCCGCACGGTGAAGGTCGTCCCCTGGCCCTGTTCCGAATGGGCGGCCACGGTGCCCCCGTGCGCCTCCACCAGGTGCTTCACGATGTAGAGGCCCAGTCCGATGCTGCGGCTGGCGCGGTCCACCTGCGGGGTGCCGCGCTGGAGCGGCTCGAAGAGGCGGGGAAGGACATCGGGCGGAATGGGCGGCCCGTCGTTGTGCACCGACAGCTCCACGGTGTCGCTCCCGGCGCTCAGCTCCACGCGCACGGGCGTGTCCTTGGGGCTGTACTTGAGGGCGTTGGTCACCAGGTTGGACAGCACCTGGGCCATGCGGTCCGAGTCCCACTCGCCCGTGGCGCAGCCCCGCTGGCTCACCTGGAGGTGGCGCTCCGGCCAGGCCACCTCCACCTCGTCCAGCACCTGGTGGACGAGGTGCCGCAGGTCCGTGGACCGGCGCTCCAGCGAGATGCCTCCGCCCAGGCGCGCCTGGGTGAAGTCGAGCAGGTCGCGGATCATCCGCGCGGCGCGCTCGGCCGAGGAGAGGATGCGGCTGGCGGCCCGGGTGGCGCGCGCGTCGAGCTCCTCCTGCCGCAGCAGGGCGTGGGCCGCCAGGGAGATGGCGTGGATGGGGTTGCGCAGATCGTGACTGACGATGCCGATGAGCTGCTGCTCGAACTCCACGCGGCGGCGCAGCTCGGCCTCCTGCTCCTTCTGGCGCGTCACGTCCCGGGTGATGGCCACGCCCGCGATGAGCCGGCCCTCGGGGTCTCTCACGGGGCTGGCGCTCACCCGCACCGTCGCGCGGCTCCCGTCGCGGCGCTCCAGCTCCAGCTCCTGGTCCGTCACCACCTCGCCGTGCAGCAGCGAGCGCGACAGCGGCCACTCCTCGGGCCCGAGTTCGTGGCCATCCGGGTGGAAGCCGTGGAACGCGTTGTACTCCGCCACGCTGTCCGCGTAGTGCATGGGGCCGCGCACCAGCTCCTCCTGCTGGTGGTTGACGAAGGCCGTCCGGCCCGAGGGCTCGGAGATGATGACGCCCGCGGGCATCTGCTGGAGCACCGCGTCCAGCATCCGCTGCTTGGCTTCCAGCTCGGCCGCGGCGCGCGCGTGGTCGACGGCCGAGGCCAGGTGCCCGGTGGCCAGTTCGAAGAAGCTCCGGTAGGCCTCGTCCAGCGCGCGGCGCGGGGACACGCCCGCCACCAGCACCCCGTAGGCCTTCTGTCCCGGCTGGGCAATGGGGAGCAGCACCGCCGAGTGCGGCGGCTCGTCCCAGGCTCCTCCCGGCAGGTCTCCGAAGCGCGTGCGCACGTCGGTGATCACCTCCAGGCGTCCGGTGGCCACCACGCGCGCCAGGGGCCAGCGGCTGGCGTCCAGCTCCGCGTCCATCCCCACGCTCGCCACCAGGGTGGCCTGGGCGCGCCGCTCGTCCCACTGGTACATCAGCGCGAACGGCACGTCCGCCGGGTTGGCCGACAGGATCCGCGCCGCCTGACGGCAGGCCTCCTCCGGAGACCGGGCCTGGCTGACGTGCCCGGCGAGCTGCCGCAGGGTGTGCTGCCGCCGCTCGCCGAGGACGCGCTCGGTGGTGAAGTTCACCGCGGTGAAGACACCGTCCACCCGGCCCTCCTCGATGCCGATGGGGCTATAGGAGAAGGTGCGGTAGGTCTCCTCCAGGAAGCCGGCCCGGTCGATGAGGAGCATCAGATCATCCGCCCACGTGGCCTGGCCCGTGGCCATGACACCTTCCAGCATGGGGCCGATGACGTGCCAGGCCTCCGCCCAGACCTCGCGGCCCGGACGGCCCAGGGCCAGGTCCGGGTGCTTGCGTCCGAAGATGGGGGTGAAGGCGTCGTTGTAGAGGACGAGCAGCTCCGGCCCCCCGTAGATGAGCATGGGGAAGCGCGAGTTGAGGCAGATGCTCACCGCGCTGCGCAGCGACCGGGACCACCCCTCCACGGGACCGAGCGAGGTGGCCGACCAATCGAAGGCGCGCATGTGCGCGCCCATCTCGCCTCCACCCGCGAAGACGTCATCCGGCTCTCGGGGCAGGAGGTGGGGGGCCTTGAGGTACTGGCCCGGCTCGGCTCGGTTGGAAAGGGTCCCGTCGATGTGCTCGCTCATTCGGTGTCGTGGAGTTCCTTCGCTTCCGGACACCCTCTAACGCACTGCGAGCGCGGGAGATTCTCTCTCGCGGGCCTCCCTGGCGGGCGGTCCATGGGGCTCCCCTGGTTGCCTGCCCGGCGGGCCGCCAGTGGTAGACGTCTACCACCGAAGCGAGCCTGGGGGCCGCCCTTCCTTTCGTCGTCACCTGTCCCAAGAGGTGGTGTTATCCTGCCGCATCTCGGAGGTTGAGTCCATGGATGCGGCGGAGGCCCGGCGGCCGGCCGGCAGGTGGCTGAAGGCACAACGGCGTCTGCTCTGGCGGCAGGCGGTCAGGGAGCCGCTGGAGCCGCAGCTCCCCCTGCCCGGGACATACGTGGGGGGCCTGTGCCTGGAGGCGAGGCTGGGCACGGGAGGCCAGGGCACGGTGTACCGGGCCCGGAGTCCGGGCGGGAGGCTGTACGCGGTGAAGTTCATCCACCTGCCGCGCGCGGCGGGGTGGGCATGGCGGGAGCTGGAGGTGCTGCTGCGGTTGCGGCGGATCGGCTGGGTGGCGGTGCGCGGGCATGGGGAGTGGCCGGAGCGGGCGCCGCGCTTCGTCTACCTCGTCATGGAGTACGTGGGAGGGTGGCCGCTGCCCACGTGGGCCCGGCGGCGCAACCCCACGGCGAGGCAGGTGGCGGAGCTGGTGCGGGCGCTGGCCCGGCAGCTGACGGCCGTGCACCGGGCCGGGGTGGTGCACCGGGACGTCAAGGGCGCCAACGTGGTGGTGCGGGAGAAGGACGGGCGGCCGGTGCTGGTGGACTTCGGGGTGGGCACCTTCCCCGGGGCGCACCAGGTGACGGGGCCCGGGGTGCCGGGCACGGCGGCCTACCGCAGCCCGGAGGCGGAGGGCTTCCGGCGGCGGGGCCCGGAGGGCGAGCCCTACGCGGCGCACGCACGGGACGACGCGTGGGCCCTGGGCGTGCTGCTCTACTGGCTGCTGACGGGCGGCTTTCCCTTCGAGGTGGAGGAGACGGGGGACTCGCACGTGGACGCGCGGGCGCTGGGCGAGGCCATCCTGCACCAGGAGCCCGAGCCGCCCGAGGTGCGCAACGCGCGCGTGCCCCCGGCGCTCGGGGCCGTGTGCCGGCGCATGCTGGAGAAGGCGCCCGAGGCGCGCTACCCGGACACCGGAGCGGTGGAGACCGCGCTCACGGCGGCGCTGGCGGAGGCGGACGCGGCCTGGGACGTGCCCCTGTGCGCGGCGTATGGCCCGGACACCACCACCACGCAGGCCGAGGGCGAGCTGGACGACGAGGTGGAGGAGGCGCGGTGGCGGCGGTTGGAGGCGTACGAGCGGCGCCACCCGGTGCGCGGCGAGCCGCCCTCCACGCCGGAGGAGCCCGCGACGCTGGCCCCGCCCACCGGGGAGGCCCCCGCGTCCGTGGACTCGCCGCCCCCGGCGCGCGCGGGACGCGGGGCACGGGCGGGGTGGGGCGTGGGCGTGGGCCTCGCGCTGGTGCTGGCCGTGGCGGCCCTGGGGCTCGCCCGTTCCGCGGGGCCCGGGTCCGCGCCGGGGGCACCGGAGGCAACCGTGGCGGTGGTCTCCGCTCCTCCCACGCCCGAGGTGATGTCTGGCTTTGGCCAGGAAGTGGCGCCCGAGGGGAAGCGGCCGGAAGGTGACGGTGGCGCGGTGCCCGGAAGGGTGGCCACCCCCGCGCCCGTCGCCCGTGCGACGCCCTCCCAGGACACGCGCGTGAAGACTCCAGCGAAGGCTCCCGTTTCCCAGCACCCCATGCCCCGGCCGAAGCAGACGGGCTCCCCGGTGGGCAGGGGCGCGCTCATGCTCGGATGCACCCTGCTCGCCGGTTGCCCCGGCCCCGCCACCCTTCCCCAGGTGCGGCGCACGCCCCCGCCCGCCGAGTGCCCCGCCGGTTGGCAGGAGACACACGAAAGGCTCCGCATTGGTAGCGGACGCGTCGTGCTGCAAGGGGAAGAGTTTGAAGCAGGGAATACGGCCCCTCTGCCCGAGGGGCCCATTCGCGTTGTGACGGACAAAGTTGGCCGCCTGCCCGAGGGCACCTTGCTTTCGGGGACGTGGCAGCTTGGGGAAGGCCGCATTTATGGCACCTTCACCCAGGCGCAGCTTCCGGGCGGGGGCGCCTACCCCGTTTGCCTGGTCATTGGTACACCCATTCCAGCAGCCATGCCGAGTGGCCCGGACTGTCCCGTAGGGCTGGGGTTTTGCCCCGCGCCCGAGAGCAGGCCCGGCAGCGTGAAGATTTTCACTGTTTTCAAGGTGTTCGCCGAGGGCCGCTTCTAGCCAGTGCCGCCCGGCAGGGCTGGCGCGGTGTGCAGCAGGGAGCCGCGCCGTTGCGGTCAACACGGGCCCGACGGTTGTCTGACGCGGGCCCGCTTGCATTCTGGAGGTTGAATTTCCGTGCTGCCCCCGTCTCCTGGCGCCCTCCTGGCGCTCGCCCTCCTCGCTGGCGTCGCACAGGCCGCCGAGCCGCCCCCCGTCCCCCGCTGCACGGCTACCCCACGCATTGATGTGGCGGCGGACTCCACGGGGCAGGCGTCCGAGGTGTGTGTCAGCCCGGACGAGCCGACAGCGTTTGTCTTTGACTCTCGCCTGGCCCCGGGGGCGGTGGAGTTTCAGCCAGAGGGCCGCCTCGCGGATTGGGCCCAAGGCCAGGAGGGGCTGACTCTCCACGTCATTCCCCGGGGGGATTATCTGCCAGGGGAGAGGGTAAGGGTCACGGTGCGCTTCGCGGATGGCGCGGCCCCGGCAAGTGCAGCCTTCTGGCTCGTGGGCCATGCGGCAAGGGCGGCACGGCGCGTGGAGGTGTTCCGCCAGCCGCGCCCGGCGGACGTGCTCGAGAAAGAGAAGGACGAGGCACAGGCCGACGCTCGCCAATGTCAGGAGGACAAGGCGCGGCTGCTGGCCGAGCGCAAGGAGCCCGGCGGACTCATGGGCACCGCATGGCTGAGGCGTAAGGGGGGGGTTGTGTCAAAGGACCTTTCCCAAGCCTTGAAGCAGCACCCCCAAAACGCATTGAGGGCACGGGATGCCATGAGCTACAGCCAGCGCCAAGACGAAACCCAACTGGGAAGCATGGCGGTAGGGCTTGAGCTCGAAAACCCTGGCGCCGAACCCTGGACGGCGGCGGGAGCCGTGTTGAAGGACGCGACGGGCGCGGAGGTGGAGCTTTCCGTGTGGCAAGAGTCGGCCATTGCTCCCGGCGCCCCGGGCTTTGTCGTGATGGGCGCCGAGAGGGAGCCGGGGCAACTCGCCTGCCCCTGCACCCTCAAGCTTTGGGAAGCGCAGGGGCCTCGCACCGTCACCCTCGGGAACGTCACGTTCCCTCCCGCCAACCAGGCGCAGCCGACCACGCACGGAGCGCGCCGCTATTGACAGGTGAGCCCGAGCGGGCGCGCAACGGCCCGGCAGCCGAAGGGTGTAAAGGGCCTTTGCAGGGGCGGCCACGCCGGGAATCATCCAGGCAACCCCTCAGGTCGTTCCCTCCTGGCGGATGTCTCCGGTAATCTCCTCGCACCTTCGCACCACTTCCCCGTCTTCAATCCACCCGGGCCGGGCCGTCCCGCCGCGCCGCGAGGGGAGAGGCGTGTCCTCCATGTCTGGCAATGACTCCGGTAATGACTCCCAAGACCCTCTCGAGCACGAGCCCGCGGAGAGAAGCCGTCCCATCCTCTTCTCCCACGGGGACACCGACTATCTGCGGCTGCAGAAGCTGGCGAATGGGCCCAATGAGCTGAAGCGCTTCCTGTGTCTGCCTCGCACCGGGGGCCGGGAAGGGCCGCTGGTGGAGGTGGTGGTGCTGGAGCCGGACGCGCACTGGAAGCGCCTCGCGCGCCTCAAGGACGTGGCGGCGTTGGGCGCGCGCTTGTCCCACCCGGCCATTCCCCGCACCCACGGGCTGTTCCGGCACGGGGACTTCCGCTACCTGGTGACGGAGTACGTGTCGGGCATCAGCCTGAACATGGCCGGGCATTACGGCTGCGTGCGCCAGCGCAACCTCTCCGAGGCCTTCATGTTCTACGTGGCCTCCGAGGCGGCGGGCGCCTTGTCCTACGTGCACACCCTCACGGATGAGGCGCGGCGGCCCCTGGGCGTCCTCCACCGCGGCGTGGACCCCTACAACCTCATCGTGCGGCACGATGGCGCGGTGATGCTGGCCAACTTCATGTCGGCGTTCTCCCGGCTGGCCGGACGCGAGCCGACCAGCACGTGTGTCCTCCGGGGGGAGATCGACTTCGCCGCCCCGGAGCGCCTGTACCCCATGGCGGATGGGGTGGTGGATGCCCGCTCGGACCTCTTCTCGCTGGGGCTGGTGATGCTGGAGATGACCACGGGCCAGCAGCTCTATGGCACGGACCAGGTGGAGCAGGCCGCCGCGGAGCTTCCCCCGGGCCACCCGGGAGACGAGGGCGGCGGGCCCTGGCTGTCCGAGCAGCGCAGCTGGACCACGGTGGAGGAGATGGCCCGGCGTGCCGCCGCCTTCCGTCCCGAGCACATCGAGCACCTGATGCGGGACGTGTCCGCCCCCATGCGGCGCATCCTCCACAAGCTGCTGCGCCGCCTCCCCTCGGAGCGCTACCCCAGCGCCGCCGCGTTGAAGGCGGACCTGGACGCGTGTCTCGGCGCGTTGGGCAGGCCCTACGGTGCCCGGGAGGCCCTCGCGGAGTTGCTGGAGGCGAGGCGCGAGGCGGAGTCGGGCGACGGGCCCATCGAGCTCGTCCCCTCCGACGAGAACGAGCGGCGGGCCGGTGAGCTGCACCTCGCGGCGAGGGACTGACCGCGACTGCCCGAGGGCCCTGGCGCGGCCCGGTGGTAGACGTCTACCAGTGATGTAGGTGTAGGTGCTACCCCAGTGGTAGACGTCTACCACTGACGGGCGGCGTCAGCGGCTGGGGACGGCGACGGGTGGGTGCTCGGCGAGCCACCGCTCCAGGTTCTCCTGGAACTTTTGTACCCCGGGCTCCCGGTCGTCCGGGAGGAGGCCGAGCGCCTCGGTGATGAGCTGCCGGGCGCGGAGCGGGTCCTCGCCGGAGTCCCAGAGGGCCCGGGCGAGGCGGAAGCGGATGATGCCCCGGTGGCGCTGGACGGCATGGGGGGACTTCTCGATGAAGGCCAGCGCGCGCTCCAGCGGGGCGATGGCCTCGCGGGGCCGCTTCGCCACGAAGTAGGCGTTGCCCAGGTTCATCAGCAGCTCCGCCCGGGCGTTGTGGAAGTCACCGGACTGGGCGGAGTGGATGGCGGCGGCGCGCTCGAAGTACGGCAGGGCCGCCTCGGCCTGGCCCTGCCGCTGCAACGCGTTGCCCAGCCCATGCACCGGGGAGCAGAGCGTCACGTGCTCGGGCCCGCGTTTCGCCTCCAGCTGCGCGATGGCCTCGCGGAAGTGGTGCTCCGCCTCCGACATGCGGCCCAGGGTCATCTCGATTTGAGCGAGGTTGCTGGTGAAGATGGCCGCGCTGGTGCTCTCCGGGCCCTCGGTGCTCTGGCTGATGCGCAGCGCGCGCAGCATCAGCGGCATGGCCTCCTGCGCATCGTCGCGCGAGCCGTAGAGCAGGTTCATCGCGTAGTCGTTGAGCGCGTAGGCCACCATCGGGTGGTCCGGGCCGAGGGCCTGCTCGAGCACCTGCAGCGCCTGCCGGGTGAGCCGCCTGCCCTCGGGGATATCGCGCCTCAGCCAGGAGGCGCCCGAGAGCGCGAGCAGCGCCTGTCCGGAGTCCGGGTGCGTGGCGCCCAGCTCCCGCTCCCGCAGCTGCAGGGCGCGCCGCAGGTGGGCGAGCCCCTCGTCCAACTGGCCCTGGGTGAGCAGCGAGTTGCCCAGCTCGACGAGCACGTCCGCCACCTCCAGGGAGTCGGGCCCCTGGTGCTTCTCCAGCAGCGTCAGGGCCTGCTGCTGCCGCTCGGCGGCCTCCGCGTAGCGGCCCTCGATGGACAGCACCCGGCCCACGTTGCTGAGCAACCGGGCGCGCAGCACCTCGTCACCTCCCAGGCGGGTGAGGGCCGCGTCCGCGCGCTCCTGCCACAGGTGCGCCAGCTCGTACTTCTCCAGCCGCTCGCCGGTGATGCGCACCGCCAGGGTGGAGGCCCGCACGGCCACCGCGTCGTTGCGGCTGGCCTCGGCGGCCCAGACGGCCTCCTGGATGAGCTTCTCCGCGCCACGGTAGTCCCCCGCCTGGTCCCGCAGCTCCGCCACGAGCAGGAGGGCCTCCGCGCTGCCATACCGGTCCCCCGCGGCGCGGGCCTCCTCGGCGACGGGGAGCACCCGGGCCGCGCCCTCCGCGTACCGGCCCGCCGCGCCCAGCATGCGTCCCTCCATCAGGGCCGAGTGCAGCGCCTCGGTGCGCGGGTGCGAGGCGGCGTCCCCGGGCACGGGCCCCGCGGCCTCGAGCACCGCCAGGTCGGAGCACCCGGCCAGGGGGGAGAGCTGCTCGGCGGTGCGCGGGGCGTGCTGCACCACGCGGGTGTCCGCCTGGGCGAAGAGGCGAGTCAGCGCGGCCACCTCGGCCAGCCGCTGGTCCAGGCAGCGCATGCGCCGGCCCAGCAGCTCCTCGGACTGCTCGCCGCGCACCCGGGTGGCCTCGCAGGCGTTGGTGTGCAGCGTGGCCCAGGCGGCGGTGTACGCGTCCAGCGTGCGCTGCGCGCTCTTCCAGGCCTCCAGGGCGAAGGGCCGGCCCGTGGCGAGGAAGGCCGCCTCCGCCGCCTGCTTCTGCTCCGGGCCCCAGATGCCGGCCACCTTCTCCTCCGCGCCCCCGCAGGCCCGGGCCGCGCGCGTGTGCACCGCGTGCGTGACGCCCACCGCGAGCACCAGCGCCAGCGCTCCGCCGAGCTGGGGCCACCACCGCCGCCGCCGCTTCGCCGGCTCTCCCTGGAGCGCGGTGAGCAGGGCCTCCATCGAGGGGTGGCGCGCGGCGGGGTCCACCTCCAGTCCGCGCATCACCAGCCGGTGCAGCCACGCGGGCACCTCCGTCCCCTTCGGCACGGGGCGCACCCGGCCCGCGCGCATCTCCGCCACCAGCGTCCGCTCGGTGTCGCCCGCGAAGGGGCGCTCGCCGTACAGGGCCTCGTACAGGGTGATGCAGAAGGCGAACTGGTCGCTGCGTGCGCCGGCGTGGCCACCCGGGCCGAACTGCTCGGGCGCCATGTAGGCCGGGGTTCCGCCCACCGGTTTGAGGGCGGCACCCGGCGCGGTGCGGCGGGCGAGGCCGAAGTCGGTGACGCACACGCGCCCGCCCACCAGCAGGTTCTCCGGTTTGAAGTCCCCGTGGACGAGCCCCGCGGTGTGCGCGGCGGCCAGTCCTTTGCCCGCGTCCAGGAAGACGTCGCGCACCTCGCTCCAGGAGCGCGGCGCGGCCCGCATCCACTGGCGCAGCGTCTGCGCCTCCACGTACTCCATGGCGAGGAAGACCTGCTCGCCGAAGGTGCCGACGTCGTAGACGGACACCACGTGCGGGTGGGAGACGCGAGCCATGGCCTGGGCCTCGCGCAGCAGGTGGGCCCGGCCCTCCTCGGCGTCCAGGCCGAGCGCCGCCACGCGCAGCAGCTTGAGGGCCACGCGGCGGTCCAGCTCGGGATCATAGGCCGAGTAGACGACGCCCATGCCGCCCGCGCCGAGCCGCTCCAGCACGAGGTAGCGCCCCACCGGGGTGCCACGTGGCAGCACGGCCTCCGCGGAGGACGCGGGGGCGGGGGAGAGCAGGGCGGCGGGCTCGGCGAGGCCCGTGGGCGTGCGGGCGCGGAAGGCGTCCGCCACGAGCCGGCGGCAGGTGGGGCACGCGTCCAGGTGCCGGTCCACCTCCGCGGCGCGCTCCGGCGGCAGGCCGCCGAGCATCAACTCCATGAAGGTGGACTCGTCGAGGCAGGCCATGGGGCTTCAGTCGATGCGCGAGCGCAGCAGCCGGCTGAGGCTCACGTCGAGCTGGCTGGAGATGAGGCGCAGCACGCTGTCGAGCTGCGAGCCGGTGAGACGCAGGCGCTCGGTGAGCAGGCGCCGCGTCTCCTCGAGGAGCGCCTGCTGGGCGGCCACCACCCACCGGGCGGCGGTGGCGCGGTGCACGCCGTAGAGGGCGCCGAGCTGGTCGATGCTCAGGCCATCCAGGTACTTGAGGCGCAGGGTGTTGCGCTCGCGCGGGGAGAGGTTGGCGAGCGCCTGGGTGAAGGCGGTGTTGAACTCGGCGCGGTAGGTCGTCTTGAGGTAGACGAGCTCGGGGTCATCTCCGGGGTCCACCAGGAGGGAGAGCGTGCTGTCCTCCATGGACACGTCCTGGTTGGAGCGCTGGCGCTGCATGTCGAGCGCGAGCCACAGGGCGGCGGCGCGCACCCAGCCGGAGAGCGGGCCGGTGCCGGGGTAGGCGGCGAGCCGGGCCGGGGTGTCGGGGCCGGGGACGAGCATCTTCTGGCGCACGAGCTGGCGCACCTCGTCCACGGAGGAGGGGGGCAGCTTGAGGCGGGCCACGGCCACGTGCACCTCGGGGAGGACGCGGGCCTCGAAGGCGGCATGGGCCAGGGGCAGGCCTTCCGCGCACGCGCAGGCGAGGTAGAGATCCGCCAGGTGCAGCCGCTCGAGGGCCTCGGGGGGGCTGTCGGCGGGCAGGTGCCGGGCGAGGTGGGCGGCGAAGCGCGCACCGTCCAGCTCCACACCGGGCCAAGCGGCGCGGGCCGTGCTCAGCCCTCGGGCGAGCCGCTCCTCCAACGTGGCCAGGGGTTCTCCTACGGGTGAGCCCTCACGGGCGGAGACGAAGGCTTGAGCGAGGCCCGGTGTCACCGGGGAGTCCTCCTGAGAGTGGGCGGGGCGGGGCACGATAACACCCTTGCCCGGCTCTCAGGTTTTCCGGTGACCTTCCGGCAACCAGGGAGGCGGCGACCCGATTTTCGCGGTCAGGTCCGAAAACGGCCAGACAGGGGTGAGCGGCCACGCTACGAAAGCCCCGTGATGCAGACGCTGGAGACCGAGACCTGCTACCGGGCCCTGACCGCGCGAGACCGGCGCTTCGATGGGCTGTTCTTCGTCGGGGTGTCGACGACGGGCATCTACTGCCGGCCGGTGTGCTCGGCGAGGACGCCCCGCCGGGAGCGCTGTGCCTTCTACCGCACGGCCGCCGAGGCCGAGCACGCGGGCTTCCGGGCCTGTCTGCTGTGCCGCCCCGAGCTGGCCCCGGGCAGCGCGCCGGTGGATTCCGTGCCGAGGCTCGTGGCGGCCGCGGTCGCGCGCATCGAGGCGGGGTGTCTCAACGAGTCGTCCTTGGAAGAGCTGGCGGGCGAGCTGGGGGTGACCAGCCGGCACCTGCGCCGGGCGATGGAGGCGGAGCTCGGTGTGTCGCCGGTCGAGCTGGCCCAGTCGCGGCGGCTCGCGCTGGCCAAGCAGCTGCTGCAGGACACGGCGCTCCCGTTGGCCGAGGTCGCCTTCGCGAGCGGCTTCCAGAGCGTCCGGCGCTTCAACGCGCTCTTCCAGGAGCGCTTCGGCAGGCCGCCCTCGGCACTGCGGCGCGCGAGTGAGGAGGAGGTGGGCTCGCGTGCGCTCGTGCTCCGGCTGGACTACCGGCCGCCGCTCGACTGGGAGCAGTTGCTGCGCTTCCTGCGGGGACGCGCCATTCCGGGCGTGGAGCACGCGGGGGACGCCGAGTACCGGCGCACGGTGCGCCTGGGCGGTAAGGTGGGCTGGCTCTCCGTCCGGAAGGATCCGAAGCGCCCAGCGCTGCTGGCCGAGGTGTCGCTGTCGCTGGCGGGCGTGCTGATGCAGGTGGCGGCGCGGCTGCGGGCGCTCTTCGATCTGGATGCGCAGCCGGAGGTCATCACCGAGTGCCTCGGACGCGACGCGCTCCTGGCGAAGTGCGTCCAGGCGCACCCGGGGCTGCGGGTGCTGGGGGCCTTCGAGCCCTTCGAGCTGACGGTGCGCGCCATTCTCGGGCAGCAGGTCTCGGTGCGTGCGGCGACGACGCTGAGCGGGAGGCTCGTGGCGCGCTTCGGCGAGCCCGTGGACGTTCCGCATGCGGAGGTGACGCGGCTGTTCCCCCTGCCCCAGACGCTGGCGGCGGCGTCGGAGGACGACGTGGCGGCGCTGGGGATGCCCGGGGCGCGGGCGAGGAGCCTGGTGGCGGTGGCGCGGGCGGTGGCGGAGGGCTCGGTACGGTTGGATCGGCACGCGGACGTGGAGGGGACGATGGCGGCGCTCGAGGCGTTGCCGGGCATCGGGGCCTGGACGGCGCACTACGTGGCCATGAGGGCCCTGCGCTGGCCCGATGCCTTTCCCGCGAGCGACCTGGGGATTCGCAAGGCACTCGGAGACGTGACGGCGAAGGAGGCCGGTGCGCGGGCCGAGGCCTGGCGGCCCTGGCGCTCGTACGCGGCGGTACACCTCTGGACTTCTCTTTCGGAAGGAGCAGGCGGATGAAGCTGTACACCACGACGTTGAAGAGCCCCGTGGGACCCCTCCGGTTGTACGCGAACGATGGGGCGCTCACCGCCATCTACCTGGAGAACCACAAGCGGGCGCCCGTGCTCGTCGCGAGCGACGGGGACGGACACCCAGTGCTGCGGGAGGCGCGGCGGCAGTTGGAGGAGTACTTCGCGGGCGAGCGGGTGTCCTTCGAGCTTGCGCTCGAGCCAGTGGGGACGTCCTTCCAGCAGACGGTGTGGAAGGCCCTGCGGGAGATTCCGTTGGGAGCGACGTGGTCCTACGCGGGCCTCGCGCGGCACATCGGCCGGGAGGGGGCCTCGCGGGCAGTGGGGTCCGCGAACGCGCGGAATCCGCTCTCCATCGTCGTGCCCTGCCACCGGGTGGTGGGCACCAGCGGGAAGCTCACCGGGTACGCGGGGGGCGTGCCCACCAAGCAGTGGTTGCTCGAGCACGAGCAGCGGATGCGGGGAGGCGCCTCGCGAACCGGCTTCAACGCCCTCAGCTCAGACCGCCGAAGCGTTCCGGGTGGGCCGTGAGGTAGACCGCCGCCGCGGCGATGGCGAGCAGAAGGGGCATGACGCGCGCGAAGACGCGGGGCCCGGCGAGCAGGGCGAAGCCCACGGGCACGCCGAAGAGGAAGCCTCCGAGGTGCCCGGCCCAGCTCACCCCCGGCAGCAGGCTGAGTAACGCCACCTGGGCCAGCCAGACGAAGAGGCTCTTGCGGTACTCGCGCGTGGCGATGACGATCATCGCTCCGGCCCAGCCCAGAATCATCCCCGAGGCCCCCACGGTGGGCACGTCGAAGTTGAAGAAGAGGGCGAAGGCCGAGGAGCCGAGCGCGGCCAGGAGGCAGAGCACCAGGAAGCGCCCGCTGCCAATGGTCCGCTCCAAGGGGAGGCCGATGGAGTAGCCCACCCACATGTTGAAGGCCAGATGGATGGGGCCGCCGTGGGAGAAGACGTAGCTCAGCGCCCGCCAGTACTCCCCGTTCTGGACGAGCGGCCCGAAGAGGGCAATCCGCTGGAAGACGGGCCCGAGCGCCCCCGGGTTGCCTCCGGAGCGGGCGAGGAGGAAGTCCAGGAGGAAGAGGGCCACCGAGCCCCCGAGGACGGCCGCGCACACCGGAGGCCACGGTTGGCGCACCGGAGGAGGGGCGGCTGGCTCGGGTTCCGCCTTGTACGGGCCCTGGGGCAGGTCTTCGGGGTTCATCCGCATCCGGCAGGGTGGCCACCTCGCGGAGGTTGCGCAACCCAATCACGAGTCCCACGCGCTGCGCTCGTTCCAAACGAGATGCTCCACCCGGGGCGTGCCCACCAGGCAGTGGTTGCTCGAGCACGAGCAGCGGATGCGGAGCGAGGGCCCGTTGACCCTCGGGTGAGCCCGTTCCAGGCTGTGCCCCATGCTCCGGACTGGTGAGGATCTGCTGCTCGTGGAGGACACGCTGTGGATGCTGACCGCCCCCACGGGCCAGGGCATCTACGACTTTCCCTTCGACCGGTTCTTCGCGTGCCGGCATCCCTACCAGTTGCCGGAGCGGCTCGTGGCGGTGGCGCGCGCGGGGGCGTGGAACGACTACGCCGGGCGCTACCGGGAGCTGGCGGCCGAGGGCATCCACCTGGTGCACTCACCCGAGCAGCACCTGCTCGCCTCGGAGCTGCCGCACTGGTACCCGCGGCTGGAGGGACTCACGCCGCGCAGCCTCTGGTTCGACGAGCTGCCGGATGCGGAGACCGTCGGGCGCGAGCTGGGCTGGCCCGTCTTCGTGAAGGGCGAGCGGCAGACGAGCCGCCACCGCAAGTCGCTGTCCATCCTCGAGGGGCCGGAGGACTTCCGGCGCGCCATGGAGGAGTACGCGCGCGACCGCATCCTGCACTGGCAGCGGGTGGTGTGCCGCGAGTTCCGCCCGCTGCGCCGGGTGGAGGAGGGGGCGCCGGACCGCATCCCCAGCTCGTTCGAGTTCCGTACCTTCTGGTGGCGCGGAGAGCTGGTGGGGTGGGGGCACTACTGGTGGCAGGGCTCGCCCTACGCGGCGAGCGCGGAGGAGCAGCAGGCGGCGCTCGCGGTGGCGCGGGAGGCGGTGCGGCGGCTCGCGGTGCCCTTCCTGGTGGTGGACGTGGCGCAGGAGGTGTCCGGCCGGTGGCTCGTCATCGAGTGCAATGACGGCCAGGAGAGCGGCTACGCGGGCATCTCGCCCTTCACGCTGTGGCGGAACATCCTGCGCGTGGAGGGCGAGAAGGGGCCGCCGTGACTCAGATGTTCCAGCGGATCATGCCCTGGAGCACGTGCTCCGCCTTGCCCGGGATGAGGTAGCGGTTGAAGGCGACCTGGTACTCGAAGCCCGCGTACAGCTTGGCCGGGGTGAAGGTGATGAGCTTGCCGAAGTCCCACAGCAGCTGGGGCTGGGCGAGGAAGAAGCGGTTGCCCCGGGGCAGGTCGAAGGGACCGGGGTTGCGGTGCGCGCCCTCACCGAAGAGGCCCGCCTGGAAGAAGCCGCCGAAGAGGAAGTCCTGGCTGCCCAGCGCGAAAGTCTTCTGCCAGGCCGCGCCCAGCTGGAAGTCCACGCCGCGGAAGACGTAGTCGTCGCGGATGACCGTGGTGACCGTCACGAAGTCCATGCCCGGCACCACGAGGTCCCACTGCAGGCCGTAGTAGTTCAGCATGCCGAACTTGGAGACGTGCTCCGCCTCGTACTTCAAGGAGACGTTGGAGAGCGGACCCCAGTCGAGCTTCCGGTTGAGCAGCTTCTCTCCGATGAACTTGCCCGACAGCGCCACCGTGATGCCGCCGAAGAAGCCGCCCTTCTCGTTGGGGCTCGCGACGTTGGCGAGGGCGCTGTTGAAGGGGCCGGTGATGTCGTAATACAGGAACATCGTCCCGAACTCCCACGCCTGGAACGCCTTGATGCTCAGCGTGGTGCGGGAGCCTCCCCCGTTGAAGTCCTTGTTGAAGCAGTCCACGGCGCCCCGGTAGCGGCCGCTCACGGGGTTGATGTTGTTCTCGTTGCCGGTGAGGCAAGGCGCGTGCAGGAGCTCGAACCACACGCCGGCCGAGGCGTTGGACGAGGACAACAGGATGGCGAGCAGGGTGATGAGGAACAGTGGTTTACGGGTCATGGGGCTCCCCTCGGGTGCGCGCGCGTTCTGAGGGTTGGGAGCCCATCCGTCAAGTTCGCCGTGAGATGAAAAAGAGGTTGCCCTGGCCGGCCGTCCGCGCCGATGGTGCGTGCTTCCGCGGACGAGGGAGGGCAAGACCGCATGCGTGGGACGTTCGGACTCCTGCTGTTGATGGCGCTGGCCGGCTGCACTTCAGTGAACGTGGCCCGGGCGCCGTCCGTTCGCGACAGGCGTGACGTCTTCGTCACCACCGGGGACGTGAAGGGCCCCTACGAGAGCCTCGGTGTTGTGCAGACCACGCGGCGTGGCGTGCTGCTCTTCGGTTTCGCGGACCCCGCGGGAACGGACCTGGAGGCCGGGCTGCGCGAGTCGCTCCTCCCCGAGGTCCGGCGCCTGGGCGGGGATGGCATCATGAATCTGCGCTTCCAGCAGACGCAGTACACGATTCCCACCCGCATCCTCTTCGCCCTGCTCTTCATCATCCCGCTGCCGAGCGAGGTCACCCTCTCCGGCGAGGTGGTGAAGCTCGGCCCGGGGGCCGCGCCGCCGTCGGCCGGTACCCCGTCGCGTTGAACCCGTTCTGCTCCTGGAGGATCCGGTGAAACTCCCGCTGCTGCTCCCCGTGCTGCTGTGCGTCGGCTGCAGTGCCGTGTCGCGCGGCTCGAAGCTGTCGGACCGTCCGCCCGATGGCGGGCGTGGCCTCTACCTCAGCACCGGCGGCTCGCCGAGGCCCTACCGCACCCTCGGCTTCGCCCAGGTGCTGGGCTACGGCGTCACCGTCGCGGGCTACTCGGACATGGGCGATGCCGCCATCGACGGCGCCATCAAGAAATCGCTCGTGGACACGGCCCTGCGGATGGGCGGCGATGGTGTCATCAACATCGAGTTCGAGGACGAGAACCCGCCCACCGGCGTGGAGCGCGCGTCCGACCTGTCCGAGTCCATTTCCAATGTGGCGCGCGGCCGCGGTGGCGTGAAGGTGCGCGACCGCAACGTGCTCGTCACCGGCGAAGTCATCCAGTTCATCTCCTCCCAACCGTGAGACTTCCTTCCATGCGTCTCCTCGTCGCGTTCGCGCTCGTGGCGCTCACTGGCTGCACCGTCATCAACACCGCTTCCGTTCCGTCTGACCGCAGCGGCAGGGACGTCTTCGTGACGGCGGGCGACATCCCCGAGCCCTATGAGACGCTCGGCATGGTCCAGGCCACGCGCTCGGGCGTGCTGCTCTTCGGCTTCGTGGATGTGATTGGCACGGACCTCGAGGCAGGCTTCAAGGAAGTGCTCATCCCCCAGGTGCGGGAGATGGGTGGAGATGGGGCCATCAACGTGCGTTTCCGCCAGACGCAGTACCTGCCGGTGACGAAGGTGTTCGGCGCCATCTTCTTCTTCATCCCGCTGCCCAGCAGCGTGACGGTGACGGCCGAGGTGGTGAAGCTCCAGCGCCGCGCGGACCGGCCCGCCGGGGCCGCGGCGCCCGTGGTCTCCCGCTGAGGAGCACTTCGCCCGGCTCTCCGCGTGAGGCGAAACGCCCGGTGACGCCCTTCGGGAGCACCACTCCGAAGAAGACGTCACCCGCAGCCTCGCGGGCACCCGGGCAGTGAAGCCACCTCACGGGGTGTCGCACGCGCCGGTGCCGGTGCCGGTGCCGTCGTCGTAGCAGATGTAGCCCGAGCGGCAGGTGCCCTGGGCTCCCGCGCCCGTGCACGTGGCGAAGCAGTAGGCGGCGGTACCCTCCGGGTTGCTGTAGCATTGGGAGCCCGCCGGGCAGTTGGTGCTGAGGCAGTCCTGGGTGCAGTAGCCCCCCGGATAGCCCGTCGTCGCGCACAGGCCGTTCGTTCCGCAGTTCGCGTTGCTGGTGCACGGCCCACCCACCAGCGAGGCCGTCGGTTCCTGGGTGACCTTGTAGGGCACCAGGGAGAAGCTGATATTGCTCAGCATCTGGCTCTGCTTCACGTTGACGGACTGCATCTCCGTGAAGTCGCGCCAGAGGCCCACACGGTCGCCCTCCTCGAAGAACTTCCCATCCCCGGTGTCGTCGATGGAGGCCAGCACGTAGTAGGTGCGCGGCTTGATGGACACGGAGTAGCTGTAGCCACTTGCCGCCGACACCAGCCAGACGCCGTCCTCCTCGTCGAGCTGATACTCGCCCCAGGCGTCCTCGTAGAGGAAGGCAACGACAGCGTCCTTGTCCTGCGTAGCGCCCACGCGGAACTTCACCAGCACCTCGGCGGAGCCCGCGCTGGACGTCAGGGAGAGCGTCGCCACGTAGCTGCCGTTGGCCAGCGCCCCGGGGTTGACGGTCACCGTGAGCGGGACCGACTTGTAGGCCGCGATGGACAGCGTGCGGCTGGAGAGGGACACCGCCGAGGCCTGCGCGCCCGAGACGCTGGCGTTCACCAGGAGCGTGCCACCACCGATGTTGCGTACAGTGAGCTCCTGGGAGCCGCCGCCGGAGAAGGACATCTGCGTAGTCGTCACGCTGAGCTTCGACGGCGCATTGGGGTCGCTGGCGCCCTTGGCCCGCAGGACGGCGGCCTGGGCGTTGACGAGGCCGGCGCCACAACCCTCGGCGCACCTGCTGCTGGTGTCGGCCGTCTCCTTGAGGATGGTTTCCACCTGGGAGAAGGAGAGGTCGGGGCTCACCGCCAGCATCAGCCCTACGATACCGGCCACGTGCGGAGCGGCCATGCTGGTGCCGTTGTACCGCTCATAGTCGGGCTGTCTGCTGGCGTTGGCGAGGGTGGACAGCACGCCATCCGGGAAGCTGTCGCCATTGAGGTCCTCGGACACCTGACCGCCGGCGGCCATGACGTCTACCGGAGGGCCGTAGTTGGAGAAGCTGCTGCGCTTGCCGTTGAAGCGCACCGAGCCCACGCAGATGACGTTCTGCATGTTGCACGGGAAGGTGTCGGTGGCGTTCGTGTTCTCGTTGCCCGCGGCGATGACGAAGATGCTGCCCCGGCTCGCGGCGGCGCTGACGATGTCCTGCAGCGATTGGGGCGCGGTGCCGGTGCCCCCAAGGCTCAGGTTGATGACGCGGGCGGGCGTCGTGTTGGTGCGCGCGCCGGGCACGGTGCCACCGGCGGCCCAGTTCATGCCCGCGGCGATGTCGGACAGCGAGCCGCCCTTCTTTCCCAGCACACGCACGGGGAGGATCTTGCCCTTCCAGGTGACGCCCGCCACGCCGGTGCCGTTGTTGGAGATCGCCCCCATGGTGCCGGCCACGTGCAGGCCGTGGAACGAGGAGCCGGTGGGCGTATCCCCGCCCATGTCGGTCGGGTCGTTGTCGATTCCGTTGCCGTCCCCCGCGCTGGTGGCATCCGAGATGAGGTCAATGCCGGGGAGTACGCGTGAGTCCAGGTCCGGGTGCGGGAGGATGCCGGTGTCCACCACCGCCATCACCAGGGTGTCCGAGCCGGTGGTGATGTCCCAGGCAGCCGGCAGGTTCATGTTCGGGTAGTGCCACTGCTCCCGGTAGCGCGGATCGTTCGGGACCGCGAAGGGCACCATGCGCTGATTGCTCTCGGCGTAGCGTACGCCGGGTGCGCTCGCGAGCGACTGGACGAGGGTGGTGTGCTCCGCGCTCGTCAGCGCCCGGACCGCCGAGGTGCCCTCGGTGCCGCCCATGGCCTGAAGGCCGGTGCGCTCGAAGCGGAAGGCGTGCAGGTGCTCGCTGATGTAGCCCTTGTGCGCGGCCTGGTAGCCGGACACCCGCACCCGGGCGAGGGCCGCTTCGGGAGACAGGTTCGCCTCCTCGAAGCGGACGATGACCTCGCCCTTGATGATGGGATCCTCCAGCAGCGGGTGGCTCGTGGGATGGCCTGTGCGCAGCACACCTCGGGAGGCCAGCGCGCTGGCGATGGCCCGGGAGAGGTTGTCCGCCCCCATCCTCTTCAATAGGAGCGGCTCGGTCGCGAGGACCTCCGAAGCGGACTTCTGGAACGGCGCCAGCGTGCCCTGCACCGAGCCGGTGCCCGGCGTGGATGGGGTGGGCTCTTCGATGAAACCAGGGCAGGCGGTGAGGCCCAGCAGCCCCAGGATGGCGAGACGGCGGATCATGGACATTTCCCCCGGACCCAATCGAGGGTCCGAGAGCGGACCCTAGAACCGCGTGGGGCGAGGGTCCAAGCGTTTGGTGGCTGGTGCACAAGGGCCTGCCCGTCTCCCAGGAGGCGGGAGGCTTCGCGCTGGGAGACAAGCACCCGTGAGGCGGGAGACGTCTCCCTGGCCGGTCTTCAGGAGACCAGTCGGCCCAGGCGAGCCCCTCTCGTTTTCTATTTTTGTTTTTGCCATATTTCCCACCGCAACCAGGCGGGGATGGAGCGCGGTGGTCTGTCATTAAAGGCCGCACTCCTTCACTGGTGAAAAATCCTTCACTTCACTGATATGGAATCGTCCCACGTGTCGGCGATTCGCTAGCGCTCCTCTCGCCTGGGGACACGTGCTTGTTGAAACCCAGCTTGAGGTTCATGGAATGAGAAGAGGTAAGAAGGCCGTCTCGCTGATGCTCCAGGTGCTCCTCCCCGCGGCCCTGGGGGCCTGCTCCTCCAGTGAGGAGCCCTTGAAACAAGAGACTCCGCGGCCAACCGCGGACCAGATCCTGCCCGGGGTCCGGACCACAATCATCGAGCCGTGTCCGATTGATCAGCCGTGTGAGCCCGAGTGCCCCATCTATATGGCCATGGTGGGCATGTGCGAGGAGCCACCTCCCCCGGTTCCGGACACTCCTTACAACATCTCCTATCCATCCTACAGCCGCTCGCCCTCCTTCACGGTGTCGTGGAGCTACGCCTCGTACGGTGAGACGTATGAGTTGGAAGAGCAGGTCAACCAGGGAGCGTGGCAGCCGATCTATCAGGGCTATGGGACGTCCTACACTGTGAGTGGACGCAGCCCGGCGGCGTACAACTACCGGGTCCGTTCGTGCAACGTCTCTGGGTGCGGCTACTACCAGACGGGCATTGCCACGGTCGTGAACCCGGCGCCGGTGATCGACCTCTACGGCCAGTACCCGTTCCTGTACTCGCACGACCAGCAGAACGCCCAGTACGCGGCCGCCACCCAGAGCTTCCAGACCGGATTCAGGCAATCCGTGGGCATTGCCTCCGAGGGAAGCTTCCACGCGCTGGACGTGGTGGATGGCAAGTTCTACCTGGGACAGGGCTACAACCTGCTCAAGGACGAGCTCTCGCAGATCTGCCTGGACACGGCCAACCCGAACTTCCAGGTTGTCTCCAACCCCATGTACGAGCGCTCGTTCTCTGTCGAGCGCTCCACCAGCGTCAGCCACCTGGCCCAGCTGCTCGACGTGGAGCTGAATGGGGGCCTGTCCCTGGGGCTGAAGAACTTCACGCTCGACCTGTCGGGGAGCAAGAAGCGCCTGAGCGAGCAGGTGAGTGACACCTACCAGGAGAAGCTCGTGGTCCGGTGGGAGTACAAGCTCGACCACTGGACCCTGAATACGGTCGCCGAGCCGCTCCGGCAGGACTTTGTCACGAGCATGCTCATTCCAAACAACTCCAACGCCCGGGCCAACTTCCGCGAGCGCTGCGGCGACAAGTACATCCACGCGGTGACGCGGGGCGCGCGGCTGTATATGGTGTTCAGCTTCGATACCAAGAAGTACACCAGCACCGAGCGTGAGCAGAAGGCCGCCACGCTCAAGCTGAAGATCCAGGAAGTGCTGAACATCAATGGTGGAGGCTCGGTTTCCTCGGACACCCAGCAGTTCCTGGCGCAGAACAACGTGGTCATCAAGGGGTACGCGGTGGGTGGCGACAAGAGCACCGTCGAGGTGAGCCTCAGCCACGCCGACTTCGGCACCAAGTTCCAGCAGTTCGTGAACGGCGTGAACTCCTCCAACGTGGCGGCGATCCAGCCGTCCATGAGCCACTATCCCCAGCCCTCGCAGTTCCTCAACTACAACTACTTCCAGATCTTCGCGGACTATCGCACGCCGGCCGAGCAGCTGCGGCGCTGGCATGCGATCGACCTTGAGCGGGAGCAGCGCTGCAAGCTGCAGGAGTCCTACGGGTTGAACCAGGCGAACTGTAGAATGGCGGTCGCCGAGCTGGTGACGGCCAAGCTCCGCTGCATCGAAACGCTGAGCTGGTCTCAGTGCCAGCACCCGCTGTCCTACTACACGGGGGTTGGCACGGGAGGTCTGCCTTCCACCCTGCTCTACAACTGGATGGGCCAGAACATCAGCGACCTGGAGCGCAAGGCGGTGTCGCAGTATTTTGACCACCATGTGTTGAGGAGCAGCTGGGGGAACAAGAAGTGCCAGTCCTTTACGGACGACACCTGTTTGCCATCCTCTTCTTGCGTTGTGGACACCACCCAGGGCGAGAACGACGGCATCGGAAAGGGCTTTAGCTACATCACGCACGAATGGGATGGGCCGGGCAGCGGCAGCTATAACAACCACTACATCTCGGCGGGTAGCACGTGCATCCGCACGCAGTCCACGCTGTGCACCACGCAATTCGGTGACAGCACTGCCGACTTCAAGTTCACCCAGGGCATCTTCGGGCAGTGTCCGGCGACGCGCGCCTTCGCCATCGTGAACTGAGCGGTTTGTGTTGGAAGGGGAAGGGGCCCGCTAGGGGAATCGGCGGGCCCTTTTTCATGTCTTCCGCGAGATGCTCCAGGTCATGTGGCCGGGACCGCGTCGAGCTGGCTCATGCCCCGCTGAGGGACCTCCTCAGGGGTTCTAGAGCTTCATTCCTGTATCGATCTCGGCGCAGTACTCCTTGTACGCCTTCTGGGCCAGGGCATCGCCGAACTCCGCGTCCAGCCTCAGGCTCAAGGTGTGGATCTGGATCGCCTCGAACTTGCCGCCGCCTGTCACGGGGCGGAAGACGTAGGTCTCCCAGTCCACCGCGCTCGGTGTGGTCCATCGCGTGTTGGAGATGGAGCCCGTGTACTCGAGCGAGAGGTTCACCACCACCAGCGGAGTGCTGACCGTCGATGCCACCTTCTTCATCGCGGGCAGCCCACTCTCCGCGCTCAGGATGATCTCCCCGAACTCGCGCACCTGCGTCTCGTGGTACCGCCAGAGCCCGCTCTGCTGCCACTGGCTCCACTGGGGGACGATGTTCTCCGCGTCATCCGGCCCACCAATCTCCAGCGCCATGACGTGGCCGCGATCCAACGGCTTGTTCAGCAGATCCAGCGTGGACACCGGCTTGGGCGCACGCCCCCGGTCTCCTGTCGTCATCGGAACCGATACGCCCACCACCCGCACGGGGCGCACCATGGTCTGCTCTTCGCCCTCCTGGAGCCGCTTGAGCTGCCGCTTCCCCATGTCCAGCCGGTTGGAGCTGTCGATCCCCTTGCTCTCGAGCAGGACGAGCACCGGAGGAATCCCCAGCGCCGTGCGTTTCGTCCCGCCCACGAGCTCGTCACACGCCGCGTAGCTCTCCCAGTTCGTGGGGATGTTGAGCTCGTCGACCATGGCCTTCCCGAGCCGTGTGTAGCGGTCCTTCAGCAGGCCGCCCTCGGGCATGGAGTCCTCGAACAGCTTCTTCAGGTCCGTGTATCTCTGGCTCGCCATCGCACGCGCTCCTGGGTGGGGCCACGAGTCTACGCACGTGAGACCACCAGGAGGCACGCTCCGCGACGACGAGAATGGCAGGGGGCCGCAAAAGGCGAAGGGCCCGGAACCTTGCGATTCCGGGCCCTTCTATTGGCGAGGAGTACGGGACTTGAACCCGTGGCCTCCGGCGTGACAGGCCGGCGTTCTAACCAACTGAACTAACTCCCCACGACACTGCTCTGCTGCACTACCACGGCTACTGCTTGGGCGGAACAGGGATTGAACCTGTGACCCTCGCCTTGTAAGGGCGACGCTCTACCGCTGAGC
Source organism: Archangium gephyra (assembly GCF_042230915.1). Lineage (GTDB taxonomy): Bacteria > Myxococcota > Myxococcia > Myxococcales > Myxococcaceae > Archangium > Archangium gephyra_B. Next base: position 3,474,191 of record NZ_CP102578.1, read on the forward strand.
TATCCGCCCCTCGCTTGCGCCACCGCGTTGCGACGGGGCGGGCTTGTATCGGCCACGACCGTCACTGTCAAGCATACGTTTTGGACGGACGGATCATTCCGGACCGCCCTGACACGAGCGTTGACCCTGGCGATTGCACCTGACAACCCTCGCCCCCGCCCACCCCTCAGGGAAGAGGGGGCAGACACGGAGCCCACCCCTTGAACGACCGCCTCCTGCGAGCCGCCCGCCGCCAGCCCACCGACACGACCCCCGTGTGGCTCATGCGCCAGGCCGGCCGCTACCTCCCCGAGTACCGAGCCATTCGCGGCAACATCGGCTTTCTCGACCTGTGCAAGAACCCGGACCTGGCCGCCGAGGTGACCGTCCAGCCCATCACCCGGCTGGGCGTGGACGCCGCCATCATCTTCTCGGACATCCTCATCCCCGTGGAGGCCATGGGGATCGAGCTGGAGCTCGGGGACAAGGGGCCGCACTTCCCCAACCCCGTGCGCACCGCCGCGGACATCGAGCGGCTGGGCGTGCCGGACCCCGTCCAGGGCACCGGCTTCGTCGCCGAGGCCATCCGCCGCACCCGGCGCGCGCTCAATGACTCGGTGCCCGTCATCGGCTTCAGCGGCGCGCCCTTCACGCTCGCCGCGTACATGGTCGAGGGCGGCGGCTCCAAGAGCTACATCCTCATCAAGCGGCTCCTCTTCGAGCAGCCGAAGCTCGCCCACACCCTCTTCGAGAAGCTGACGAGCACGCTCATCCCCTACCTGCTGATGCAGGTGGAGGCCGGCGCGAGCATCGTGCAGATCTTCGACTCGTGGGGCGGGGAGCTGTCGCCCTGGGACTACGAGCGCTTCTGCCTGCCGTACCTCACGCGCATGGTGAAGGAGGTGCAGGCCAAGGGTGTGCCCGTCATCGTCTTCGGCACCGGCATGTCCAACCACCTGCCGCTGCTCAAGCGCACGGGCGCGGACGTCATCGGCCAGGATTGGCGCACGCCCATCGACGAGGCTCGGCGCGTGCTCGGCCCCGACGTGGCGGTGCAGGGCAACCTGGATCCGCTCCACCTCTTCCTGCCGCGCGAGGAGCTGGAGCAGCGCGTGGTGGACATCCTCCGCCGCGCCGGGCCCGTGGGGCACATCTTCAACCTGGGCCACGGCATCCTCCCGCCCACGGATCCGGACGCCGCGAAGTTCATGGTGGACGCCGTGCACAAGCATGGCGCCGCGCTCCGCCAGGGCACTTGATGACGTGACCCCGTGAGTCAGCCGGGGATGTCAGGGGCTCCCGGTAGGGTGGCGTGAGTGGGGTTGGGGAAGGGGACGGGGGCCGTGACAGATGAGGGCAGGGGCGGCGAGTACCAGCGCAGGGTGCTCGCGCTCGAGCATGAAGGATTGCTGGCGCTGTGGCAGGGCCTTCGGGCGGGAGTCTCGCCCCCCGAGTGGCCCGCCGGGGTGCTGCTGGAGTACCTCCTCTTGAGGGCGTTCCAGTTGGAGGGCGCCGAGGTGACCTGGCCGTACCGGGTCTACCGGAACGGTGTCCTCCTGGAGCAGATCGACGGGGTGGTCTATTTCGATGGGGTGTCTTGTCTGGTAGAGTGCAAGGACATGACCAGTCCGGTAGATGCCTTGGCCATCGTCAAGCTGAAGTCCCAGATCCTGCGCCGGCCGCGAACCACCATCGGGGCGCTGCTGTGCACGGGCAAGATCTCGGAGCCCGCCTCCTCGTTGGTGGAGATGCTGCCACCGCCAGACGTGCTGCTGTGGGAGGGCGAGGAACTCGGGCAGGCCCTCCGGGAACATCGGCTCCTCGAGGGAATGAGGAGGAAGCTGCGGCATGCGGTGGAGATGGGATTCGCGGAAGTGGACCCGCTGGGCAGGAGGAATGAGTGATGAGTGTGTCCATCGTGACCCCGGGACGCGTGGCTGGGAAGCTCATGCGGCGTCTGGTGGAGGGTCATCCCCGTCTGAGGGGGCGGGACCTTCAGATCTTTTCGACCGATGGCAATATCGGAGCCTCGAGAGTGGCGCGGGAGATCCTCTTCAAGGAGCGAATGCCCGTGGCCGTGGTGCGCGATGCCCAGACGTTTTCTCCAGAGCTGATCGCGGAGCAGTGCGGTTGGGTGCATCTGTTCCTGGAGCAGGCAGCGCCTCCCAGCGAATGGCTCATCCTGCCGATCGCGCCCGAGATCTCCGTGTTCCTCTTCCGGGACGAGCACCTGCTGCGCTCCCTGCTGCCGGTGAGTCCCTCGTTCGAGCAGCTCATCCGGGGCCGCTACGAGCCCAACAAGGTGCTCGCCGAGCTCTTCGCGCAGGCGGGCGAGCAGCCCTTTCCCGAGACCCTGGTGAGTCGGCTCGATCAGGCCGACCTGTCCTCGCTGTGGTCCGTTGCCCCGGAACTCCGTCCCCTGGAGGAGTTCCTCCTGGAGAAGTTGGCCGCTCAACAGCCGGGCTCCGCTCCCTGAGCCGCCCACCGAGAGGCCGGAAGGCTCGCGGTTCAACTGGTTGACTCCGGAGTCAATCTTCCGTTGACGCGATGCGGCACGGGCCATTAGATGCGCCTCACCTACGTCGTGAAGGTGAGGCACACATGGCTCGCGAGAAGCAGCGTAACGGTCACCGCAGGGTGGCCATTGTCCGCGGGTTGCGGACGCCCTTCGTGAAGGCGGGAACCGACTTCGCGAAGCTCACCGCGCTGGACCTGGGCCGCATGGTGGTCCAGGAACTGGTGCAGCGCGCGGAGATCGATCCCCAGGAGATCGATCAGGTGGTGTTCGGCCAGGTCATCCCCACGCTCACCGCGCCGTCCATCGCGCGCGAGGTGGTGCTGGCCGCGGGGCTGCCGCGCAAGATCGAGGCGTTCACCGTGGCGCGCGCCTGCGCCACCTCCATCCAGGCCATGACGACCGCGGCCAACGCCATCTCGGTGGGCGAGGCGGACGTGGCGCTCGTGGGCGGCACCGAGTCCATGTCGGACGCGCCCATCTTCACCAGCCGGCCGCTGGCCCAAGCGCTGGTGGCCGCCTCCAAGGCGCGCAGCCTTCCGGAGAAGCTCAAGGCCTTCCAGACGCTCAAGCCGCGCGACCTGGTGCCCGTGCCCCCGGCCATCGCCGAGTACTCCACCGGCCTCACCATGGGCGAGAGCGCCGAGAAGATGGCCAAGGAGAACGGCATCTCCCGCCAGGAGCAGGACGCCATCGCCTTCGCCTCGCACCAGAACGCCGCGCGCGCCTGGAAGGACGGCTTCTTCGACGCCCAGGTGATGCACGTGGTGGTGCCGCCCAAGTACGAGAAGGTGTCGCAGAAGGACAACATCGTCCGCGAGGACACCAGCCTGGAGGCCCTCTCCCAGCTCCGGCCCGTGTTCGATCGCAAGTACGGCACCGTCACCGCTGGCAACGCCTCGCCGCTCACCGACGGCGCCGCCGCGCTGCTGCTGATGAGCGAGGAGAAGGCGAAGGCGCTCGGCCTGGAGCCGCTCGGCTACCTGCGCGCCCATGCCTATGCCGCCACCGACCCGGGAGATCAGCTCCTCCAGGGCCCGGCGTACGCGGCCCCCATCGCGCTGCAGCGCGCGGGCATGAAGCTCTCCGACATCGATCTCGTGGAGATGCACGAGGCCTTCGCCGCCCAGGTGGCCAGCAACATCCAGGCGCTGGCCTCCAAGGAGTTCGCCCGGAAGGCGGGCTGGAGCGCGCCGGTGGGCGAGGTGGACCGCACCCGCCTCAACCTGTCGGGTGGCTCCATCTCCATCGGCCATCCCTTCGGGGCCACGGGGGCGCGCATCGTCACCCAGGCCCTCCATGAGCTGAAGCGTCAGAACAAGAACACGGTGCTGTGCACCGTCTGCGCCGCCGGTGGCCTCGGAGCCGCGGTGGTCCTGGAGCGTGCGTGATGGCTGCGATGATGGCTCAGGAGCTCGAGGCGAAGCAGGGCTTCACCTACCACGTCGAGGACGGTGTCGCGCTCCTCGTGCTGGACTTGCCGGGCGAGCCGGTGAACACGCTCTCCCCGGAGACGGGCGAGGTGTTCGCGAACCTGCTCACCCGCGCGGAGAAGGACCCCGCGGTGAAGGCGGTCGTCTTCATCTCCGGCAAGAAGGACAGCTTCGTGGCCGGGGCGAAGATCGACTTCCTCCAGACGCTCAAGTCGGCCTCGGAGGCCACCGCCGCCTCGCGCCAGGGGCAGCAGGGCTTCGACCGCCTGGAGGCGTTCTCCAAGCCGGTGGTGGCGGCCATCCACGGCGCGTGCCTGGGTGGCGGCCTGGAGTGGGCGCTCGCCTGTGACTACCGCATCGCCACCGACAGCCCGAAGACGACGCTCGGGCTGCCCGAGGTGCAGCTGGGCCTCATCCCCGGCGCGGGCGGCACCCAGCGGCTGCCGGCCCTCATCGGCGTGCAGGCCGCGTTGGACCTCATCCTCACCGGCAAGAACGTGAAGCCGGCCAAGGCGAAGAAGCTGGGCCTGGTGGACGAGGTGGTGCCCGCGCCCATCCTCCGTAGCCAGGCCGTGCGCCGCGCCCGCGAGCTGGCCGAGGGCCTGAAGGTGGAGCGTCCCCGGGGCCAGGGCCTCAAGGCGGTGGCGCAGCAGGGCAAGAAGGGCCTGGGCGGCCTGCTGCTGGGGCTGACCAACAAGGAGATGTGGACCGAGGTCGCGCTCGAGGACAACCCGGTGGGCCGGAAGATCCTCTTCGACCAGGCGCGCAAGCAGCTGCGCAAGAAGACGCGCGGCAAGTACCCGGCGCCGGAGCGGGCGCTCGAGGCCATCCGCGTCGGCGTGGAGTCCGGCCGCGCGGCGGGCCTGGAGGCCGAGGCGAAGTTCTTCGGCGAGCTGGTGGTGTCCGACGTCTCCAAGCGGCTGGTGGAGATCTTCTTCGCCACCACCGCGCTCAAGAAGGAGAACGGCACCGCCAACACGGACGTGAAGCCGCGCGAGGTGAAGAAGGTGGGCGTGCTCGGCGGCGGCCTGATGGGCGGCGGCATCGCCTACGTCAGCTCGGCGCTGCAGGGCGTGCCGGTGCGCGTGAAGGACAAGGACGACGCGGGCGTGGGCCGGGCCCTCAAGCAGGTGCAGGGCCTCTACGACGAGCGGGTGAAGAAGCGCTCGCTCACGTGGCGCGAGGCGGCCGCGAAGCTGGCGCTCGTCACCGGTGGCACCGACTACAGCGGCTTCAAGAACGTGGACGTGGTCATCGAGGCCGTCTTCGAGGACCTGAAGCTCAAGCACCGCATCATGGGCGAGGTGGAGGCCGTCACCCGCGAGGACTGCATCTTCGCCTCCAACACCTCCAGCATCCCCATCACCGAGCTGGCCAAGGGCTCCAAGCGGCCCGCGCAGGTCATCGGCATGCATTACTTCAGCCCGGTGAACAAGATGCCGCTGCTGGAGATCATCACCCACAAGGGCACCGCCGACTGGGTGACGGCCACCTGTGTGGAGGTGGGCAAGAAGCAGGGCAAGACGGTCATCGTCGTCAACGACGGGCCGGGCTTCTACACCTCGCGCATCCTCTCGCCGTACATGAACGAGGCCGCGCACCTCTTGGCCGATGGTGCCGACATCGCCGAGCTGGACAAGGCGCTCGTGGACTTCGGCTTCCCCGTGGGCCCCATCACCCTGCTGGACGAGGTGGGCATCGACGTGGCCCAGAAGGTGGGCCCCATCATGGAGCAGGCCTTCGGCAAGCGCATGGCCGCGCCCCGCGCCCTGGAGAAGGTGGTGGCCGACGGACGGCTCGGCCGCAAGAACAAGAAGGGCTTCTACACCTACGACGGCAAGAAGAAGAAGGAGGTGGACCCCACCGTCTACGAGCTCCTGCCGCACGGGAAGAATCGCAAGAGCATCGACGCTCGCGAGATGGCCGAGCGGTGCGCCCTCCAGATGGTGAACGAGGCGGTGCGCTGCCTGGGCGAGGGGATTCTGCGCAGTGCGCGGGACGGCGACGTGGGGGCCATCTTCGGCCTCGGCTTCCCGCCGTTCCTCGGAGGCCCCTTCCGCTACGCGGACAGCCTCGGCCCCGCCGAGCTGCTGCGGCGTCTGGAGCACTACCAGGACAAGTACGGTGAGCGCTTCACCCCCGCCCCGTCCCTGGTGGAGATGGTGAAGGCGGGCAAGACGTTCTACCCGCGCTAATCCCCTTCAGCGAAGTGACCGAAGGGGCTTGAGGCTCCCTCGCCCGCTGCTCCCTCTCCCCCCGGGAGAGGGTTGGGGTGAGGGTATCCGAGCCCGTTCTTCCAACTCGGGGCCCTCCGTGTGGACAGCGGGTTCAACCCGGGGCCCTGATACCCTCACCCCGTCCCTCTCCCGAAGGGAGAGGGGAACTCTTCGCGAACTTACCCGAAGGGGATTGGTCACGCAGTGAAGGGAGGGTAGGGGCTCGTGCTCCCCGCCCTCCCGGGTGCGTCAGTCATCCACCGAGGGCAGCACGCTCACCTTGAGCGAGCTGGGGTGCGCCTCCGAGCGGTACACGCGGTGGAAGGCGCGCACGAAGTCCTCCTCCTTCGCCTCGAAGATGTTGGGCACGAAGGTCTGCGGGTTCCGGTCGATGAAGGGGAACCAGCTCGACTGCACCTGGATCATCACCCGGTGCCCGCGCTTGAAGGTGTGGAAGACGTCGTTGATGACGAAGCGCACCTTCGTCACCTCGCCCGGCTTGAAGGGCTTGGGCTCGCTGTAGCTGTCGCGGAAGCGGCCGCGGAACGGCTCGCCGCGCACCAGCGTCTGCTGGCCCCCGCGGTTGCGCTTGCCGTCCTCCGAGTCCCCCCAGTTGGCGCCGGGCATCTTCCCCGGGTTCACGTCCACCAGCTTCACCACCCAGTCCGCGTCGGTCGCGGTGGTGGACACCCACAGCTCGGCCTCCAGCGGGCCCGCGAGCGTCAGGTCCTTCTCCAGCGGCGCCGTCTCGTAGACGAGCACGTCGGGCCGGCGCGAGGCGAAGCGCTGGTCCTCGGTCATGTAGTTCTTGGTCCAGCCCGTCGTCAGCTCGGTGGTGTAGGGCACCGGCTTGTTCGGGTCGCTCACGTACTCGTCGAAGGCCTCCTGGGCGGACGTGGGGGGCGCGTAGGAGAGGCTGCCCTTGGGCTGGAAGTAGAGCTTCGCCTCGCGCACGCCCTTGGGGGGCCACGTGTCGAAGCGCCGCCAGCGGTTGGCGCCCGTCTCGAACACCAGGGCCTCGGGCAGCTCGGGCTTGTCGCCCCCCTTGAGGTGGTGCTTGAAGAAGGCGAGCTCCAGCTCCTGGTAGAGCTCGCTGGTGCGGAAGCCGAACTCGACGTCGCCGAGCGCCGTGCTGTCCCCGCGCGTCCAGCCGCCGTGCGGCCACGGGCCCATGACGAGCGTGTTGGTGATGCCCGGGTTCTGCTTCTCGATGGCGGCGTAGGTGCGCAGCGGGCCGTACAGGTCCTCGGTGTCGTACCAGCCGCCCACCGTCATCACCGCCGCCTTGATGTTCTTCAGGTGTGGCAGGAGGTTCCGCGACTGCCAGAAGGCGTCGTAGTTGGGGTGCGCGACGATGTCCTTCCAGAAGGCGATGTCGCCCTTGAAGTAGCGCGAGTCCGCGTTGGCCAGCGGGCCCAGGTCGAGGAAGAACTGGTAGCCGTCCGGCGTGCCATGGTCGAAGCGGAACCACTCCTCGTTGGCGACGGGGTGTGGCCGGGGCTTGCCGAAGCCCGAGAAGAAGTCGAACGCCAGCACCAGGTTGAAGGCGCCATGCCGGTGCATGTCGTCCCAGAACCAGTCGGCGATGGGCGCCTGGGGCGACACCGCCTTGAGCGCCGGGTGCGAGTCGATGGCTCCCGCCGAGGTGTAGAAGCCCGGATACGAGATGCCCCACTGGCCCACGCGGCCGTTGTTGCCCGGCACGTTCTTCACCAGCCAGTCGATGGTGTCGTACGTGTCGGTGCTCTCGTCGATGTCCTTGGGCCCGCTCTTCTTCGCCACGTGCGGGCGCACGTTGACGAACTCGCCCTCGGACATGTTGCGGCCGCGCACGTCCTGGAAGGCGAAGATGAAGCCCTGCTTCTCGTACTCGGCGGTGGGCCCGAGCCGGCGCGCGTACCGGTCCTGCCCGTACGGCGCCACCGTGTAGGGCGTGCGCACGAGCAGGAGGGGGTAGCGCTTGGAGGGGCTCGCGTCGTTGGGGATGTAGACGGACGTGAACAGCTTCGTGCCGTCACGGGTGGGGACGCGGTACTCGAACTTGGTGTAGCGCGAGCGGATGTACTCGGCGCGCTCGGACTCGGCGGTGGGCTGCTGGGGCTTCGCGGCCTGGGCCCTCGCGGGACCGGCGAGCGCGACAAGCACGAGCACCATGAGGCTGCGGAACATGGGGTGCATGCACTCTCCTGGTGAGGAAGGCGGGCATTGTCGATGAATGGTGGCGGTGCGGAAAGCGCCGTCTCGTGCTCGCGCAGCAGGAGCCCCTCGCACCCGGTGTCCGGGTTCCGTCCTTGACCCCAGCGCGTTTCTGGATGATGCCTGCGCCGCATGTCCCGCTCCGCGTCCCGCACCCTGGCTCTCGTCATCCTGGCGGCCGTCCTGGCCTGTGCCGTGTCGGGGGGGCTCGGTGCCTGGCGCTTCCACCACAAGAACAAGCAGAACCCGGTGGTGCGGCTGGACGAGTACGTGGTGATGGGCTGGGTGGGCTGGGACTCCAGTTGGTACATGCGCATCGCCGAGGAGGGCTACCGCTACACGCCCGGCGAGCAGAGCTCCGTGGCCTTCTTCCCCGTCTACCCGCTGGCCATCCGCGCCGTCGAGGCGCTCGGTCCGGACGTGTACCAGGCCGGGGTGCTCGTCACCCTGCTGTGTGGACCGCTCGCGATCCTCCTCTTCCTGCGCTGGGCGCGCTGCCGGGTGGAGGAGCCCCTCGCGCTCCAGGCCTCGCTGCTGCTCGCCCTCTACCCCTTCACCTTCTTCCTCTACGGGGTGATGTACTCCGACGCGCTCTTCCTCCTGCTGGTGGTGGGCGCCTTCCTCCTGCTGGAGAAGGGGCACCTGGGCCCGGCGGTGCTGCTCGGCGTGGTGGCCACGGCGGCGCGGCCGGTGGCGCCCGCGGTGGTGCTCGGCCTGCTGGCGCGCCGGCTCGAGTGGAAGCGCGAGCGGGGTGAGCGCTGGACTGCGCTCGACTTCCTGCCCGTGCTGTCCGCGCTCGGCTTCATCCTCTACATGCTCTACCTGGACCAGCGGTTCGGCGCGCCCTTCGCCTTCGTCGAGGCCCAGGCCGCGTGGGGACAGGAGCAGGGCTGGCGCTCCTGGCTGAAGCTGTCCTGGTTCAAGACCGTCTTCTCCCCCGACTCCAACCGGGAGACCATCGTGCGCCTGTGCGTCCACGCGGCGTTGACGCTGGGGGCGCTCGCGCTGGTGTGGCCCACCTTCAAGCGCCTGGGGTGGGGCTATGGCGTGTACTGCGCCGTCCTGGTGGGCATCCCCACCGTGTCCACCAAGGACTTCATGGGCATGGGGCGCTACCTCATCTCCGCCTTCCCCCTCTTCCTCACCCTCGCGCTGCTGCTGCGCGAGCACCCGCGCGTGCGCCAGGGCCTCCTCGCCGTGGGCGCCGTGTCGCTCGTCTTCCTGTCGGCCGCCTTCGCCCTGGACCACTACATCTCGTGAACGCTCCCCTCGCTCCCGCCCTGGCGCTGTTCTCCCACCTCCCGCTCGGCGAGCGCTTCCACGTGCACGCCCGGGCCTTCTCCGCGCCGCTCGAGGCCGTCGCCTCCCGCGTGCCCGCCGGGGGCAGGGTGGCCGATGTGGGATGTGGGCACGGCCTGCTCTCCGCCCTCCTGGCCCTGGGCGACTCCCGGCGCACCGTGCACGGGGTCGATCCTGACCCACGTAAAATCGAGTGGGCCCGGAGTGGCCCCGGCCGCCTGCCCAACGTGAAGGCCGAGGTGGGCACCGTGGAGTCACTCGCCGAGCGGATGCCGGGCCAGTTCGACGCGGTGGTGGTGAGTGATGTCCTCTACCTGCTCCCCGTGGAGCGCTGGCCCGGCTTCCTGCGCGAGGCCCGGCGCCTGCTGCGGCCCGGGGGGCGGCTCCTCCTGAAGGAGGCCGAGGGAGACCGCTCCTGGAAGCACTTCAAGTGCCTCGCCCAGGAGGTGGTGATGGTGAAGCTGCTCGGCCGCACGAAGGCGGGGGGCGCGCTGGTGCTCCAGCCCCGCGAGGCGATGCGGGCCCTGCTGTGCCAGGCCGGCTTCACCCCGCGCGAGACGGTGGAGCTGGGGACGGGTTACTCCACGCCCCACATCCTCTACGTGGCCGAGGCCACCGCGGGAGACACGGCGGCCGACAGCGCGCCGTAGGTGGTCAGCTCCACCCCGAGCTGCTCGAGCCGGGCCCGCACGCGCGGACTGGTGAGCGCGTCCAGCTCGGACTGCCAGCCGTACGTCCACGCGGGGTCTTCCGGGACGTGGGGGAGGCCCTCGCCCGGGTGGCAGCCGAGCTCGAAGTCTCCCGGGGGCAGCGCCTCCAGCAGCGAGAGCAGGGCGGACTCGGTGAGCTGGCCCGCCTCGAAGATGCCGCCCGCGCTCACCCGCCGGACGCCCGGCAGGGGCCCCGGTGCGCTCCGGGCCAGCAGCGACAACAGCGACGTCTTCACCGCCGGTCCGGGGGCCCGCAGCCACGACATCCTCGGCAGCCGGTCCGGCCAGCGCAGCGGCAGCCCCTCCCGGAGCGCCAGGGCCTCCACCAGCGGGCGCACCCCGGGCAGCAGGTGAAGGTGCTGGTGTCCGTCCAGGTGGTCCACCTCCGCACCCAGCTCCCGCGCGCGCCGCACCTGCGCGGCCAGCTCCAGCTCCAGCTCCTCGCGGCGCACCTGCCCGGTGAGCCACGCCCGCGCGAAGTCTGCCCAGCTCGCGCGCAGCCGCCCTCCCGGGGCCACCGTGGGCACGTGCGAGGCGGGCGCCGCCGGGGGCAGCCGGGTGCAGAAGGCCAGGTGGACGCCCAGGGCCAGCCCTCGCGCCCGCGCCTGCGGCACCGCCTGCTCGGCGCTCGGGCCCCTCACCAGCACCGTGGCGCTGGTGACGATGCCCTCGCGGTGCGCCCGGAAGATGCCCGCGTCCAGGGCCGGGTGCAGCCCCAGGTCATCCGCGTTGACGACGAGGCGTGTGGCTCCCACCGTGCTACCCGTGGCCGCGCGCCTTGTCGCGCTCGCGCGCCGAGCCATGCAGCGGGGCCACCGACGGCGGCAGCCGCACCGGGCGCTTGGCCACCTGCGGCGTGCGCGTCTCCGGGTAGAGCTTCACCAGCTCCCGCACCATCTTCGCGATGACGGCCGGCGAGGACAGCGTGGAGATGCCGCGCGTGCGCGGGAAGTAGTCCACGCCCATCTGGAACACCTTGAAGCCCTGGTGGATGGCCTTCACCACCAGCTCCGCGTCGATGAAGGAGCCCTGGCTGTTGAGCTCCACCGCCTCCAGCACCCGCCGGTGCATCACCTTGAAGCTGAAGTTGATGTCCTTCACGTGGACACCGAACAGCGTGCGGATGAGCAGGTTGTAGGCGAAGGAGTACACGATGCGCTTGGGCCCCTCGCTGGTGCGGTCGAACCGGAAGGCGCAGATCATGTCCGCCTCCAGGTACTTCATCAGGTGCAGCGCCCGCTCCAGCTCCTTCAGGTCGAAGGGCAGGTCGATGTCCGAGTACACCACGATGTCCTTGGTGGACGCGGACAGGCCGGTGCGCATGGCCCCACCCAGCTTCAGGTTGACCGGGTGCGTGATGACCCGGAGCTGGGGGATGCGCGCGGCCATCTGCTCGCAAATCTCCTGCGTGCGGTCCGTGGAGGCGTCGTTGACGACGATGATCTCGAAGTCGTCCGTCAGCCGGGGGAGCACCTCCATGGCGCGCGCCACCGAGCGCTCGACATAGTCCTCCTCGTTCCAGGCGGGAAAGAAGAGGCTGATGCTGGGAGATTTACCCACGATGTGACCTCGGCGATGTGCCCCTGTGACAGGCATGGCGGAACTGGGGCGGCTGGCTATCAAACATTGAAGGGCAAGCGCAATCCAACGGTCGCGAGCCCTCGCGCGGGCGTGGTAGCGTGGAAGCTTGGGTTGGTTTCGGGGATAGATGTGGGAGACAGTCGCCTCATTCTGTTGGTGGACGAGCTGCCCGAGCGGCAGGCCGAGCTGGCGAGCACCCTGGAGCAGGAGGGATTCTCCGTCCGATTGGTGTCGGCCGGCCCGGAGGCCCAGCGCCTCCTCGCCGATGCCGCGCTGGTGCTTCTCGTCCTGGGTCCCGCCGGGGGGCCCTCGCGCGCGCTGTTGCAGCACCTGATAGGCCGGGACGACGAGGGGCAGGGCCCCGCCATCATCGCCCTGGTGCCCACCGAGGAGCGCGCCGCGGTGGTGGCCGTGCTGCGGCTGGGCGCCGAGGTGGTGTGCACCCCCGTGGACCCCGAGGAGCTGGTGGCCCGCATGGCGCGCTGCCTCCAGGAGCGCGAGCGCCTCACCGCGCTCCTCACCCGCGTGGCCTCGCTGGAGCGGCTGTCCGTCACCGACGGGCTCACCGGCGTCCACAACCACCGCTACTTCCAGGAGCGGCTGCGCGAGGAGTTCCGGCGCGCCCAGCGCTACGACGACACCCTGTCGCTCATCCTCATCGACCTGGACCACTTCAAGGCCTTCAACGACACCCACGGCCACCAGGTGGGCGACATCGTCCTGTGCGACGTGGCGGCCTCGCTCCAGCGCAGCGTGCGCGAGACGGACCTGCTCGCCCGCTATGGAGGCGAGGAGTTCGCCATCCTCCTGCCGCGCACCCCGCTGGCCGGCGCCCTCACCGTGGCCGAGCGCGTCTGGCGCGAGCTGGGCCAGCTGCACACCGGCCCCCAGCGCACCTTGCGCGTCACCGCCTCGCTGGGCGTCTCCACCTTCCCCCACCACGCCGTCAACAGCGCGGAGCTGCTGGTACGCTCCGCCGACCAGGCCCTCTACCGCGCCAAGGACGAGGGCCGGAATCGCATCTGCCTCTACGTCGCCTCCTCACCCTTCGATAGACCCACCCCTCGTTAGCCCGCTCCCCATACTCGGAGTGGGTCAACATTGACCCGATTCATAGGTCGGGGTATGGAGGGACCCAGGGTGGTCGCGAGCCCCGGGTGCGGAAGCACCCGGTATCAGGGGGCTTTGCGAGGTGGCGGACGTTGGCAGCGTCATTGCAAATGCTCGGGTCTCGGACCCAGGACGAGGTTGCCACTGGAACTGGCGCAGACACAGGGAGCGGTGCCACGCGGTCGGCTGCTGCTGGTGGACGACGAGGAATACATCCTGAAGTCCATCCGGCGGGTGCTCCGTCGCGGCGATTGGCAGATTGAGACGGCCTCTGATGCGGAGGAGGGCCTGCGGGCCCTCGAACGCTTCACGCCCGAGGTGGTCATCTCCGACTTCAGGATGCCGGGGATGAACGGCGTGGAGTTCCTCAGCCGGGTGAAGGCGCAGGTGCCGAGGGCACAGCGCATCATGCTCACCGGGCAGGCGGACCAGCAGGCCATTGAGGAGGCGATCAACCGGTCGGAAATCTTCCGTTTCATCTCCAAGCCTTGGAACGACAGCCATCTGGTGCTGACGGTCAAGAGCGCTTTCGAGCAGTACGCGCTCCAGGCGGAGAACGAGCGGCTGTTGCGGGTGACGCAGCAGCAGAACGAGGAGCTGCGGCGGCTCAACGCGGAGCTGGAGACGCGGGTGGCGTTGCGCACGCACCTGCTGAGCCAGGCCAAGCGGGAGTGGGAGCTGTCGTTCGACTCCATCGAGACGCCGCTGGCCGTGGTGCGCCGGGACTACGGGGTGCGCCGCGCCAACCGGGCGTACACGGACCTGGCCGGGGACCGGCTCAAGGAGCCGCTGTCCGAGGAGGGCGCCGAGCAGCTGTGCCACAAGCTGCTGTTCGACCGGGACACGCCCTGCGCGGGCTGTCCGCTGCCCGAGGCGGTGCAGAGCGGCAAGGGCGCGCGCGCGGAGATCAGCCAGCGCGGGCGCACCTACGCCATGGCGGCCTACCCGCTGACGACCGAGGGGCGCGCGGTGTGCTCCTACCGGGACATCAGCGACGAGCGCGAGATGACGCGCCGGCTCATCGACACCGAGAAGATGGCGGCGGTGGGCCAGCTCGCCGGCGGCGTGGCGCATGAGATCAACAACCCGCTGGGCGGCATCCTCGCCTTCGCGCAGTTGATGAAGCGCGACGAGGGCCGCAACGCCTCCGATCTGGAGTCGTTGGAGCTCATCGAGGAGAGCGCGCTGCGCTGCAAGCGCATCGTCGAGAGCCTCCTGAAGTTCAGCCGCCACAGCCGGACGGAGGATCGCCGGGCCTTCCAGCTCAACAAGTGCGCGGAGGACTCGGCGGTGCTCTTCGGGGCCCAGCTCAAGAGCTACTCCAAGGTGAAGCTGGAGCTGCGCCTGGCGCCGGAGCTGCCGGAGCTGTTCGGAGACCCGAGCCAGCTGTCGCAGGTGATGCTCAACCTGCTGCAGAACGGGCTGCACGCGCTGCCCGCCGAGGGTGGGGTGCTGTGCCTGGAGACGGGGAAGGACGGCGACCGGTGCTACTTCCGGGTCGCCGACACGGGCACCGGCATCGATGAGCGCTACCTGGGGCACATCTTCGAGCCGTCGTTCACCACCAAGCCACCCGGCCAGGGCACGGGCCTCGGGCTGTCGATCGCCTACCGGATCGTCGAGGACCACGGGGGTGTCATCAAGGTGGACACCCAGGTGGGTGAGGGTTCGCGCTTCACCGTCTACATCCCCATTCCCTTGCAGCTCGAGAGGTTGCCGTGACTCCACAGCCAGCCCCTACCGGCGCCAAGCGCGCCAAGATCCTGGTCGTGGATGACGATCCGATCGTCCTCAAGGCGGTCACGTCCATCCTCAAGCGGGAGGACTACCAGGTCGTCTCCATCGACGACGCCGTGGAAGGCCTGACGGCGGCGAAGGACCCGTCCATCGACGTGGCCGTCCTGGACATCAAGATGCCCAACCTGTCCGGGATGGATCTGCTGCGCGGAATCAAGGCGGCGCGGCCGGAGGTGGAGGTCATCATGATGACCGCCTTCGCCACCGTGGAGACGGCGGTGGAGGCGGTGAAGGCCGGCGCGTACGACTACCTCACCAAGCCCTTCGAGAACATCGACGAAGTGAGCATGACGGTGGCCAAGGCCGCCGAGCGCAAGGCGCTGCGAGACCGGGCGCGGGCGCTGGAGGAGGCGCTCACCGCGCGCAACCAGTTCGAGGAGCTGATCGGCCAGTCGTCGCAGATGCGCAGCGTCTTCAAGCTGGTGGAGACGGTGAGCCACTCGACGGCCACGGTGCTCGTGCAGGGCGAGAGCGGCACGGGCAAGGAGCTGGTGGCGCGCGCCATCCACTACCGCAGCGCGCGCAAGGACAAGCCCTTCGTGGCGGTCAACTGCTCGGCCCTGTCGGACACGCTGCTGGAGAGCGAGCTCTTCGGCCACGTGAAGGGCAGCTTCACCGGAGCCACCTCCAACAAGAAGGGCCTGTTCGAGGCGGCCGACGGCGGCACCATCTTCCTGGACGAGATTGGCGACGTGCCTCCCGCCACCCAGGTGCGCCTGTTGCGCGTGCTGCAGGAGGGCGAGGTCAAGCGCGTGGGCGCCAACGAGCCGGTGAAGGTGGACGTGCGCGTCATCGCCGCCACGCACGTGGACCTGAACCGGGCCAAGGAGCAGGGCAAGTTCCGCGAGGACCTCTTCTACCGGCTCAACGTCATCACCATCGATCTGCCGCCGCTGCGCGACAGGCCCGAGGACGTGCCGCTGCTGGCGCACCACTTCCTCAAGCTGTACGCGGCGAAGGTGGGCAAGCGGGTGACGGGCTTCACGCCGCGCGCGATGGAGGCGCTCACCTGCAACCGGTGGACGGGCAACGTGCGCGAGCTGGAGAACGTCATCGAGCGCGCGGTGGTGCTCACCTCCAAGGAGGTGCTGGACGTCGATGACCTGCCGCCGGGCTTCCAGGACGCGCCGCAGGCCGGAGCCCAGGTGGAGGTGTTCAGCCTCGCGCACCTGCCGTACGCCCAGGCGAAGCGGCTGGCCATGCGCGCCTTCGAGCGGCGCTACCTCACCGCGCTGCTCGAGAAGCACAACCACAACGTCTCCAGCGCCGCACGCGCCGCGGGCGTGGACCGCTCCAACTTCCGCCGCCTGCTCAAGCAGTACGAGGTGGCCGGGCGCTCCATGAAGCGCGGCAAGGACGGCGACGACGACGACGCGCTCGAGGCCGCCTCCTGACGGTCAGGGCGAGGTCCGGGGAGCGGGGACGTACTCCCCGTCCCTGAAGCGGTAGACGGTGTCCTTCAGGTCCTCGCCGGGCGCGATGAGGGCCCGCGGGTAGGGGCCCTCGGGGATGATGCGGGCCTCGCCATTCGAGCCGAAGACCGGGACGAGCTCCGAACCGCGCACGTCGTAGAAAGCCGTGTGGGCGGACTCCCAGCACTCCCGGTTGCCGTCCTCCCGGAGCGCCGAGTGGCTCTGCCGGGAGGTCACCTGGAGCGTCTCCCGGTCGCCATCGGTGAGGTGGACGCTCTCATAGGCCAGGGGGTTGCTCGCCGCGCACCCGCCGAATCCCCGGCCCTCCGCTCCCAGGGAGCCCAGCTTGCACCACTCCCCCTCGCCGAGCGGGTGCAGGGCGACCAGCAGGCTGGTGGGGAAGCCGTCACAGGAGAAGTCCACGCGGATCAGCCGGTCCGTCGTGTCCGGGCGGACGAGCGCCGCCTCGCCCAGGGAGACCGAGGGCACCATGTCCGCCAGGCAGGCCTTGTCGCCGGGTTCTTCTCCGAGCTTCTGGAGGAGCCGCCGCACCCGCGTGCTCTCGGCGGCCTCCGGTGAGGGCTCATCGGGAGGAGGCGCGTCCGGCTGTTCCTCCCAGGGCTTCAGGTCGAGCCGGATGCGCCTGCCCGCAGCGCACTCGAAGCGGGGGCAGGGCTCCGGCTGGAAGGGCCCCACCGCCTGCTCAAGCTCGGCCAGGGCGCGCGGGACGCAGTTGTCGGGGACCTTGCCCTTCGCCCACACCTTCTTCGGGAGCGCGCAGAGCGCCTCGGCGAACTGCTGGCGCAGCGGCGGCGCATCGGTCTGGGGGAGCTCGTCCCCCAGCGTCAGCTCGTCCTCGTTGATGGGCACGGCCTGCCCGGCCCGGTAGCGCTGGAAGCGGTCGCGGCACTCGCTCGCGAGCCGGGCACCGCTGGGACCTCCGCACGCCTCGTAGAGCGCGCACTGCTCCTGGATGGACTGGTTGTAGAGCTTCTGCAGCTTCATCTCGGCGGAGAACTGCTTGCGGTCCGCCTTCTTGAGCGCCAACAGCCGCACATCCAGCCGCTCGTTCATCACCCGCCGGGTGCACTCGGCGAGGCGGCCTGCCACGAGCGCCTTCCACTCTGGCGCCTGGACGCACGTACCCAGGAGTCTCTCGTCGAGCAGCCGCGTGGCACCCGTCGCGCACGCCTCCAGGCTGTCCCCCTTCACGCGCGCCTCGGCCTCGATGCACTGCTTCTGCTGCGCCAGCACCGCCTGCGTGGGCAGCAGCAGCAAGCCCGCGACAATCATTGGAAGGGAGCGCCTCATGCGGGAGAGCCTAAGCCAGCTGGAGCCGGTTCTTTCAGGAGTCCTCCCGCGGGACGGCGAGGGGCACCTTCCGGGCGCGTGGTGCTCCGACTGGTCCGACTGTTGGACCAGTTGCTCCCGAGCGCGGCCGGAGCCTCCCCCTCTGGAGCGGGTTCAGCCCTCCTCGCCCGGCTCGCGGGGGTGTTCCGCGAGCTGGCGTTGGATGTCCTCGTAGCGCTCGGACAGCTCCTGCTCGAAGCCGTTGCGCGAGGGCTGGTAGAAGCGCCGGCCGCGCAAGGCGTCCGGGAGGTAGTCCTCGGGGACGTAGTGGCCCTCGAAGTTGTGCGGGTACTTGTACCCGGCGCCGTACCCCAGCGACTTCATCAGCTTCGTGGGCGCGTTGCGCAGGTGCATGGGCACGGGCAGCGGCCCCCCCTCGGTGACGGCGGTGCGCGCCGCGGCGTACGCGGTGAGCACGGCGTTCGACTTGGGCGCCAGCGCCAGGTACGTCACCGCCTGGGTGAGGGGCAGGGTGCCCTCGGGCAGGCCCACCAGCTCGAAGGCCCGCAGCGCGTCCACCGCCACGCCCAGCGCCCGCGGGTCCGCGTTGCCGATGTCCTCCGAGGCGAAGATCACCATGCGCCGGAAGATGAAGACGGGATCCTCGCCCGCCTCCAGCATGCGCGTCATCCAGTAGAGCGCGGCGTCCACGTCCGAGCCGCGCATGGATTTGATGAAGGCGCTGACGACGTTGTAGTGCTCCTCGCCGCCCTTGTCGTAGAGCAGCGCCTTGTGCTGCATCGCCTCCTCGGCGATGGCCTTGTCCACCCGGGAGCCCCCGTGCGCGGCCGCCGCCTCCAGCGCGGTGAGCGCCCGGCGCGCGTCGCCTCCCGAGGCCTGGATGATGAAGGAGAGGGCCTCGTCGTCCACCTCCACCCGGCCGCCCAGCCCCTTGGGGTCCACCACCGCCCGGCGCAGCAGCGCCACCAGTTCCTCCTCCTCCAGCCCGCGCAGGGTGACGACGCGCGTGCGGGACAGGAGTGCGGCGTTTACCTCGAAGGAGGGGTTCTCCGTGGTGGCCCCGATCAGGGTGATGGTGCCCTTCTCCACGTGGGGCAGCAGCGCGTCCTGTTGCGCCTTGTTGAAGCGGTGGATCTCATCCAGGAACAGCAGGGTGCGCTGGCGGTGCATCCTCCAGCGCTCCTGGGCGCGGGCCACCGTCTCGCGGATGTCCTTCACCCCGGAGAGCACGGCGGAGAGCGACTCGAAGGCGGAGCCGGTGGAGTGGGCGATGACGTAGGCGAGCGTCGTCTTGCCCGTCCCCGGAGGGCCCCAGAGGATGAGCGAGGGCACCTGGTCCTGCTGGATGGCCCGGCGCAGGAAGCGGCCCTCGCCCGTCAGGTGCTCCTGCCCGACGAACTCCTCCAGGCGCGTGGGGCGCATCCGCTCGGCCAGGGGGGCCAGGGCGGCCTGGTCCTTCTGGCTGGCATGCTCGAAAAGGTCCATGGGGCAATCCTGGCGTCCGGGTCCCACGTGTCACAGGGTCATCGAAGCGGCCATTTCGTCCAGCGCCCCCCTGGCCGCCTGGACTAGAACCTGGGCCCATCGTGCACACCCTGTTGCTCGTCGCGAAGAAGGACAAGCCCGAGGCGGCGGAGCTGGCCGCTCGCATCCGGGAGCGCTACCCCTCGCATGAGGTGCTGGGAGACCGGCTCCTGGCCCATACGCTCGGCTGGCCCCGGGTGGATGACCGCGAGCTGGCCTCCCGGGCGGATCTGGTGGTGGTGCTGGGGGGAGATGGCACCCTCATCCACGCGGCCCGGCTGCTGGATGGACGCCCCACGCCCATCCTCGGGGTCAACCTGGGCAGCCTGGGCTTCATGACGGAGATCCCCATCGAGGAGCTGTTCCTCGCGCTGGACGAGGTGCTCGCCGGCCGCTTCAAGACGGACTCCCGGATGAAGCTCTGCTCCCGGCTGGTGCGCGACGGCAAGGTGCTGGTGCAGGACGAGGTCCTCAACGACGTGGTCATCAACAAGGGCGCGCTGGCGCGCATCGCGGACCACGAGGTGTCCATCGAGGGCGTGCCCATGGCCACCTACAAGGCGGACGGTGTCATCCTGGCCACGCCCACCGGCTCCACCGCGTACTCGCTGTCCGCGGGCGGGCCCATCGTCCACCCCTCGGTGGACTGCACGGTGCTCACGCCCATCTGCTCGCACGCGCTCACGCACCGCCCCATCGTCGTCCCGGCGGATCGCACCATCCGCGTCACCCTGGCCACCGAGACGGCGGACACCTTCCTCACGCTGGACGGCCAGACGGGCCATAGCCTGCAGTGCGGCGACAGCATCGAGGTGGTGCGCTCGCCCAACCGGGTGAACCTGGTGCGCAACACCCGCGTGGGCTACTTCACCATCCTCCGGCAGAAGCTCCACTGGGGCGAGCGGTAGCGCGGCGTGTTCGTCTTCCTGTCGAAGGTGTTGGACCTGCTGCTCGCGCCGCTCTCCTGGGGCCTGCTGCTGGGCGTGGTGGGCCTGCTGCTGCGCCGCAGGCGGGCGCGGCTGGCCGCGGGGCTGCAGGGGCTGGGGCTGCTGGTGGTGTACCTCTTCTCCCTCGAGCCGGTGGCCAATGGCCTGCAGCGGTGGGTGGAGGCGGGGGCGGTGTCCACGTACCGGCCGGACGCGGTCTACGACGCCGTCATCGTGCTGGGCGGAGCGGTGGATGCGGACGCCACCGAGCGCTCGGGCCTGCCCGAGTACACCCTCCCGGTGGAGCGGATCCTCCGCGGGTACGAGCTGCTGCTGCAGGGGAGGGCGCGCCAGGTGCTGCTGTCGGCGGGCACGCTGGACACCCGGCCGGGGGCGCTGGTGGAGGCGGACATCCTGGCGCGGCAGCTGCGGCTGTGGGGCATCGAGCCGGAGCGGATCGTCCTGGAAGGCCGCAGCCGCAACACGCGGGAGAACGCGGTGGAGTCGGAGCGGCTCATCCGGGAGAAGGGCTGGCGGACGCTGGTGCTGGTGACGAGCGCGGCACACATGCCGCGGGCACTAGGGACGTTCGAGGCGGTAGGGCTGAAGCCGGACACGCTGGTGGTGGACGTGCGCGCGCACGACTGGCACCTGCGCGGGGCGTGGTGGCAGCCGCGGGCCTCCAACCTGTCGGCGGGCACGGACGCGCTGCGCGAGCTCGTCGGGCGCCTCGTCTACCGGCTGCGCGGCTGGGCTTGAGTAGGTGACCAGAAGTTCCTTTACACAAGGGCCCACACCCTCCGGTGGAGTTCGGGCAGGGCGGTGCCCCTGCCGGGCTCGGTCGGAACTTTTGGCCACTTACTTAGGTTGCCGCGCCCTTTTCCATGGGGGTCGAGAATCGAACTCCCGTGCTGGCTGGCCAAGCGGGTCGTGCTTGGGCAGTCTGACGCGAAACAGACGAGGAGGTCCCTTGCTGAAGAACATTTATTTCAAGTTCGGAGCAGGTCCGGAGCATCCCCGGCTTCGGTGTAGCCCCGGAGTCGTCACCGTGTTCGTGGGACCCAACAACGCGGGCAAGAGCCGTGTCCTGGTAGAGATTGCGGAGGCGGTGGGTGCTCGTCTGCCCGACCGCGATGATCACCGTCGGAGGTCGTTGAGCTCAGGCATTGGTACAGCCTCTTCTGAGCGGCTCATCTTGCGAAGCCTCAAGCTCGGGCTTCCCCAGGACAAGAGCTTGCGGGCTACGTTCATCAAGGCCGTGGCCAAGGACCTTGCGGATCTCACACTGACGAGCAAGGGCGGACGGGAGGTCTTGAATCAGTGGGGCTCCCTCATGGGAGCGCTTGGCATGGGCCTTCAATTCAAAGATCTGGTTGAGAAGGGGAAACTCAACCTGCCAAAGGCAGACCGCAAGAAAAAGGCTCCACCGCCAGAGGACGAGCAGGAACTGAATACATTCTTCGAGGAATTGAAACAGCACGTTCAGCCCAGGCGGCTTCGCAAGATCGCCCGCAGGTTGATAGCGAAGAGAATTGTCAATGTGACGGGATATGTCGGACTGCTGGCTCCTCACACCATCGTGTTGGACGGAACGACCCGTCTCACGCTGGTGAAGGACAGGGGTGCAGCCGACTGGCGGGGGCAGGATGGCAATCTGCTCGCGAATCTGCTTAAGGATCGTCATCGGCTCGAGACGCTCCGGCGCATCGTCCATAATGCGCTTGACCATTTCCCGGTCATCGACACGACCCACCCAGGGGCCACCCAGCTCAAGATGTCGAAGGAGCATCCTCTGGAAAGGGAGCGCTCGACCCAGCCAGACGCGCTCCAGTACTTCGACAAGGCTCAACCCATTGGGGCTTTCAGTGACGGAGTGAAATCCTTCGTCGGGCTCTTGTCGGCGGTGCTGAGCGGGGACCACAAGGTCATCCTCATCGACGAGCCCGAGGCCTTCCTGCATCCACCGCTCGCGAGGACTTTGGGCGCGGAGCTGCACAAGCTGGCCCGGGAACACCATGCCCAGGTGTTCGCCGCCACGCACAACCCGGACTTTCTCATGGGCTGCATCCAGGCCGGGACAGAGGTCAGCATTGTCCGTCTGACCTACAAGGACACCCAGGCGACCGCGCGCGAGCTGAAGCCCGAGCGGCTGAGGCACATCATGCGTCAGCCGCTGATGCGATCGACCGGAGTGCTCGGTGCCCTGTTCCACTCGGGCGCGGTCGTGTGCGAGTCCGACTCGGACCGGGCCTTCTATCAGGAGATCAATGAGCGCCTGCTGGCCAGCGGCCGCGGCGCGCAAGGTGTGGCGTTCCTCAACGCCCAGAACAAACAGACGATCGAGCGGCTCATCTCGCCGCTCCGGGAGATGGGCATTCCCGCAGCGGCCGTCCTGGATCTGGATGTGCTCTCTCCCGGAGAAGACCTCAGCAGGTTGCTGATGGCCACGGGGACGGAACGCGCCATCCGGGAGTCCCTGCTCCAGACCCGAGACAGGTTTTTCCGCCGCTGCAAGGAACTCAGCGAAGGGGACGCGGATGCGGCCAAGGCCCAGATGAAGCTGAAGGGTATCCACCTGCTGCCGGAGCGAGAACGAGCGGAGTTTCAATCAATCCTGCTCAGGCCCTTGGCGGAACGAGGCATTTTCGTCGTGCCTGAAGGAGAGTTGGAGAGCTGGCTCCCCTCGCTGACGCAGGGAGTCGGTAGGTCCGACAAGCCGAAGTGGCTGATGAAGGTCTTCGAGCGCTTGGGTGATGAGCCGGATCAACCCGGATACGTCCAGCCCGGGCCGCAGGATGTCTGGACCTTCTTGGACGGTATTGCCGACTGGATTGCCAATCCCCTGCTTGGAATGCCGGACCCGCCTGAAAGAGCGCGCGCCGTGCCCGGCAAGGCCTGACTTGTGCTGGAGCACCCGCTGGAGGACAGTTCCGGGACGCGCCGTTCCCCCTCCGTCCGCTTCCTGGAGCCATGCCATGAAGAGCTTCGTCGCCGTGTTCGACAATGCCCCGCTGGGCGTCGTGCCCTGGATGCAGGAGGCCGCCAAGGCCGGAGGACTCACCCTCGTCAATCAGGACGACGTGGGCCGGTGGCTCGGCGAGGAGCCCGGGTTCGGCAAGGCGCTCATGGATCCGAAGATCAAGAACTTCTCCAACCCGGACCCCAGCCTCTCGCCCTACTACCGCAAGGTGCTGGAGACGAAGGTGCCTGACGCCAAGGTCGCCCTGCACGGCTGGGGATGGCTGGTCTACTCCGAGCGCGTGGACGTGGTCATCCTCGACTCGGACGGCCTCCAGCAGGCGCGCGAGGCGGGCGCCGATCGCGTGGGCAAGAAGCGCATCGACGACGAGTTCATCAAGGTGAAGACCTACCTGCTCAACGAGGCGAAGAAGCGCACCTCGCCGGACCGCATCCTCCAGCTCCAGGCCCTCTCCGAGAAGGAGAAGGTGGAGCAGTCGGTGCGCTTCATCCAGCGCTGGGCGCGTTAGACGTCTCTCCCCGCAGCGAAACCGCCCGCTCCAGGCCGCCTCCGAGGGAGACGGTGGAGCGGGCGGTGTGCTTCATCCCGCTTCGGGCGCCTTAGATGTAGGCCTCCCGGAAGTCGTTGATCGTCTCGGCGCTCTGGGCGACGTCGCGCACCGTCTGGACGATACCGATGCCCTGCTTGAGTGGGGTGGTGAAGGCGTCCGCGCCGGGCACCACGCCCACCACGTCCAGGGCGAGCTGGGCGCCGGTGAGCACCTTCTCGATATTGTCGTCGCCCCCGAGCGCGTCCACGAAGGGCCCGATGCTGCTCCCGATGTTGATGGCGTCGCCGAGGATGGGGATGCTGCCGATGAGCCCCTTGCCGCCGATCTCCGCGACCTTCGCCTCGACCTTGTTCTGCACGCTCTCGGGCAGCACGCCGTAGGTCTGCTTGAACAGCCGGCCCACCGCCTCGAGGCCCTCCTTGCCCACCACGTCCTGGCCGAGGAAGCCGTCGCCCGCGCCGAGCAGATCGCCGAACGCGCCGCCGATCTCGCTCAGGGCGCCGAGCACGTCACCGTCGGCGAACTTCGCCACGCCGTTGAGCACGCTGGTGAGCGCGCCCGTCTCCACGAGCTGACCGTTGAGGGTCTCGTCGCTGAAGAACTTGGCGAGCGGGTTGTCCTGCGGCAGCACCTTGGGCAGCTCGTTGAGGAAGGCGGTGGCCGCGTCCGGGTTGCCCTCGGCCGCCGCGCCCAGGCCCTCGGACAGCTCGCTGATGAAGGCCGCCGGGTTCTGGTTCTTGACGAGCTCCTCGATGCCCTTGCCCAGGTGCTCGATGAAGCCGGGGTCCGTGATGAGCCCCGCCGCGGCCTTGAAGAGGCCCTCGTACTTCGCGGGCAGCGGCAGCGCGTTGCCCAGGCCCTCGATGAGCTTGGCGCGGTCCTCGGTGGGCAGCGCGAGCGCGGCCTTGCCGATGTTCTTGAGGCCCTCGGCGATGTTGCCCTCCGCGAGGTTCTGCGCGGCGGAGACGAGCTCCCCCGCCGTCTCGCGGTACTGCATGAGCTTCTCGGGGCTGTCGATGCCGAGCTTGCCCAGCATCTCCGCGGTGGGGCCGTGCTCGAAGATGCGCTCGGCGGCCGCCTGGGCCGTCTTGTCGTCGGCGAGCAGCCGGGCCACGCCCTCGGCCGTGTTGCCCTCGGCGATGGCGTCGAAGGCCCCGCCGTTCTTGAGGAGCGCCTCGGTCTGCTTGGGATCGCCGCTGATCAGCGTCTTGACCAGGCCCTCCTTGCCCTTGTCGTCCATGCCCGCGGCGAGCTTGTCGATGGACTGCTTGATGACGGGCTCGAAGGGGACCTTGTTGTCCACCATGGCGTCACGCAGGTGGCCGAGCGCCCCCAGCTTGTCGCCATCCACCATCTTCACCGCGGCGCCCACGAAGTTGTCGAGCCCCTGGGGGTTCTTCTTGAGCGTGTCGGCGGACAGGCCCAGGTCGTCGAACGCCTTCTTGAACGCGGGGTTCTGCGTGAGCGCGTCCACCGTGGAGTTGACGGCCTGCTGGTTGCCCTTGGCGTCCTTGAGGCCCTCGAGCAGGTCCTTGTTGGACAGGGCGTCGAAGGCGTCGTTGAGCTTGGGGTTGGTCAGCAGTTGCTGGACCGTGGCCTTGTCGCCCAGCAGCGACTTCATCGCCTGGCTGGCCCCGTCGGTCCCGGGGAAGCTCTTGTTGGCGAAGGTGGTGACGCCCTGGGTCGCCAGGTCCACCGCCTTCGGGTCCTGCTGGGCCGCGTCACGGAAGGCGCGCAGCGAGCCCTCGAAGTCGCCCCGGCCCGCGCCGGTGACGGCGTCATAGAGCTTGCCCGCCGCCGGGCCGGTGTAGTCCTTGAGCTGCTTCACGCTGACGCCGGACTGCTCCAGGCCCTTCTTGAACTCGGGGTTCTTCGCGGCCTGGTCGATCACCTGATCGCGCAGCGCCTTGTTGGGGCCGAGCTGATCGATGGCCTTGCCCACGTCGCCCTTGGCGATGGAGTCGAAGGCGGCCGCGCTGTTCGGGTCGGAGAGCAGCGCCTCGGCGGTCTTCTTGTCGCCCAGCAGCGTCTTGATCTCGCCTTCCTTGCCCTCGGACTTCAGGGTGCCGGCGAACTTCGTGACGGCGTCGGTGGCGACGTTGGGGGCGGTCGCGTGCGCCTCGCGCAGGGCGGTGAGGGTGCCAGCGGTGTCACCGCGGGTGGCGGACTCGGAGGCCTGGAGCAGGTCCGCCGCGGCGGCGGGGCCCTTGGCCTTGAGCACCTTGGGATCCATGCCGAGCTTGTCCAGGCCCTCCTTGAAGCGAGGATCCGTGGCCGCCGAGTCGATGACGGCGCCGCCCAGCTTCTCCGCGACGGCCTTGGCCTTGGGGTCCGCGGCGACGGCGTCGCGCAGCTGCTCCAGGGCCTTGGTGGGATCCGTCTCGGGCCGCTGGCCGATGAAGGGGATGTTGTCGAGGGCGGTAGGCGCCTGGAAGGACTCGAGCGCCTTGAGCACGTTGGCCTGTCCCGCCCCCAGGTTCTGCAGGTCCTGGGGCTTGAGCCCGGCCTTATCCAGGGTGGCCTTGAGGTGCGGATCCTTCGCGGCCGTCTCCAGCAGCTGGTTGCGGACCTTGGGGTCCTGCACGTCGGCGATGGAGGACAGCTCGCCCTTGGCCAGCCCGTCGAGCGCCTTCTGGGTGTCGGGCTTCTCCAGCATCTCGCGCACGAGCGTGCGGTTCTGGAGGATTTCGCGCTCGGGGCCCGCGGGCAGCTGCTCGGCCTTGCGGCCAATGGCCTCGGCGGCCACGCCGCGCAGCTGGGGGTTCTGCTGGGCGGCCTGGTTGAGCTGGGCGATGGCGCCCTGGGGATCCTTGGCCAGCGAGGCCTCGGTCAGGTGGGCCATGCCCTTGCCGGACTCGAGGAACGTCTCCTTGTCCAGGCCGAGCTGCTCCAACCCCTTTTTCACCTCGGGGTTCTCATAGACGCGGTTGGCGACGTCCTTGGGCACGTTGTCGCCGAAGGCGCGCAGCACGTCCGCGGGCTTGTTCTCCGCGCTGGCCTTGGCCGCGTCCAGGTACTGCTTCTGCTGCTCGGGCTTCATCTCCTGGAACTGCTGCTGGGAGACGCCGAGCTGCTCCAGGCCCTTGCGCGACTGGGCGTCCTGGGCGGCCTTCTCGTTCTCGTTGAGGTCCGTGCGGGCCTTGGCGGCCTCGTGCGGCGAGGTGCCGTTGGCGACGGCGTCGGCGAACTTCTTGTCGGTGAGCAGCGCCTTGCTGTTGCCCTCGAGCGTGTTGCCGGCGCCCTGGAGCACCTCGGAGAGCGCCTGCTTGTCCTTGACGCCCTTCAGGTCCGCGTTCTGCAGGTTGCCGAGGAGCGGAACGTTCGAGAGGTCACCCTGGGCGTTGGCCTGGGAGTCCAGCCGGTTGGCCAGCTTGTTGAGGTCCTTGCCGTCGCGGATGCCGAGCTGGTCCAGCACGGCCTTGGTCTCGGGCTTGGCGGAGAGGCGGGCCACCTCGCGGTCGGCGCCGAGCTCCTTCTGGATGGCCTGGGTGTCCTGGGTGCCGTCGACGCCCAGCGACTTGTTCAGCTCCGCCTGACGCTGGGCGGAGGCGCCGTCGAAGGCGTCCTTCACCTGCTGGGCGCTGACCTGGTTCTTCTGCAGCTCCTTGTCGGAGTAGGGGGGCTTGAGGCCCTCGGCCTTGGCGGCCTCGTTGGCCGCGTGCATCTGCGTCTCGGCCTGCTTGGAGGCGAGGACGCTCTTCTCCTCGGCGGCCTGGATCTTCTTCTCGGCGGCCTGGAGTTTGGCCTCGGCAGCCTGGAGCTTCTTGTGGGCCTCGTCGACCTTGGCCTTCTGGTCCTGGGCGGCCTTGAGCGCCTTCTGGTCGGCCTGGAGGTTGGGCTTCTGGCCTGCCTCGTTGGCCTTGGGCTTGAGCTCCTTGAGCTTGTCGCCCAGGGCCTTCTTCTCCGTGGAGAAGTTCTCCTTGGCCGCCGCGACCTCCTTCTGGGCCGCCGCGGCCTGCTGCTTGGCCGCCTCCGCCTGCTGCTTGGCGGCCTCGGCCGCCTTCCTCGCGGCCTCCGCCTGCTGCCGGGCGGCCTCCGCTGCCCTCTGTGCGGCTTCCGCGGCCTTGCGGGCGGCTTCCGCTGCTGCACGGGCGCGGGCTTCCGCGGCGGCTGCGGCGGCGGCGGACGCTCCACCATTATTGGTCACAGGAGGCATGGGGCGGTTCTCCAAGGCTGGGGACGTGGGCGTGCGACGTCCCGGGAGACAAAAAGGCTGTTCGAAACATTATCGAAAACAGCGAATTTCTTGTTTCCGTGGGTTTTTGGCGCCTGGGAACACACGTCCACCTACATGGGCGGGGCGAGCGTCCGTCAGGGACGCATCATCCGTCGCGAGTGCAGGTGAAGACCTCAGGGTAGACGGGCGGAGTCGCGGCCTTGGGGTGAGGGCCCCTCACTCAGGCCGGTTCTTCCGTGGGCGCTGGCCCTGGGGGATACACACCTCTCGGATCAAAAACCGAACGAGCTTTGAGCGGTGGTTGCGGAGGCGGCGGTGGCCACTCCGCTTCCGCCATCCAGACGGCCTCCACCCACCAGAGAAGGGACTCCCACCACTCCGCGTTGAAGTTGGGTTCGGACGGAGCGCCGTCGGGGTAGACCGGGATCCCGACTTTCTTCATGTCCGGGAGGTACTGCTTCCGGTCGGAGGCGTTCATTCCGAGGAACGTCTCGACCGCTTTGTACTTTTCCAACTCTTTGGCCCAGATCTCATTCGCACGCTGATCCAGCCAGTCGTTCATCTCGTCGAGGGTGAGTGGCACTGTGGCGAGGCGCCGCGCGACCGGAAGGTGCTTCAGCGTTTTCTTGAGTCCCTGGGCAACATCTGGCGGCAGTGCGAGCAGACCGTACAGTGCCTCGAGGGGCGGGACGTAGGGCTGGAACCGCTGGTACTTGAAAACGCCGAGAATCGTCTTCGTGTGGCGGTGGGTGTAATCGGCCTGGCCTTGGAGGAGGCGGATGGGAAATTCGGGAAGCCGCCGGGCGAGCAATCTCCAATATCCCCAGGGGGCGATGCGGTCCTTCAGCACCGCCCCTTCCAGTTGTTCCCCGGCGTCGTTTTGGCGGAGCGGGTCGATGCCGAGCGAGAGGATTTTCAGGCGCGGGATCATCCTGAAGTTGGTCGCTTGGTCCCAGCCACGTCCGCCGTAGTGGTCCCACGACATGTGCAGGAGCGTATCCCCGAGAGCCGCCAGGGTGGGATTGTTGTTGGTGGCGACTCCGTCGAGCATTGAGGTGTGCGTCTCCGGATTCTTCTTCTTGGCGTGGGACTTGAGCTTCTCGCGATAGATGGGGAGGAAGAGGGGCAAGGACGCACTTGCCTGGGCCACATTGACGAGGTTGGCTGGGTCGCCGGGTAGGTATTGGGACCAGGTAAAGGTCTTGCCCACGGAGCGATAGGCATCGAACGCCAGGATCGAGACCTTCGGCTTGAGCTGTTTGAGGGTCGTGTCCTTACCCAGATGCTTCTTGAGGACCTCCCTGAACTGCTCACCGTCGACAAGGGGTCCGAACCCGCTCGCCAGGCGGAGCACCCCCCCCGCTTTGATCTGGAAGGACGCGAGAATCTCCTGGGTGTACGTGATGCACTCCTCGAGGATCTTCTGGGTCGGGAGGGGCTGCTCCTCGCTCAGCTTCTTGGCGAGGAAGAGGCTCATCAACGCACCACTGGAGGTGCCGGCGAACATCTCCGTCTTGGCGAGGAAGCCCGGATAGCGCTTTTCGAGCTTCGCGAGCACACGGATGAGCACAAGAGGCCCTGGGCCTCCGTCGAGGCTGAGGACTCGCATGGGGCTGTCACTCATTTCAATTCCTGTTCGTTACTGGGCCGCGCTCGCCGTGCCCGGGCAGGCGACGGCGTCCTTGTCGTCCTTCTTCGCGACCTCGCGGGCGCCGCCGCGCAGCCGCTCGATGCGGCCGCTGGTGGCGGGGGAGATGGCGTTGGCGGAGGCGAAGGCATCGCGCAGCACGTCCTGCGTGGTGCGGCCCTTCTCGGGCGAGACGCGGTACCTGGCGCCCTTGAACATGGTGTACCCGTCACCGCCGCCGGACATGTACGAGTTGGTGGCGAGCGAGTAGGTGCGCCGGGCATCCAGCGGCTCGCCATTCACGGTGACGCGGACGACGCGGTCACCCACGGGGCGGCACACGTCGAAGGCGTACTGGATGCCGGAGACCTGGGGGAAGCGGCCGGGGCCGGTCTCCTCTGCGCTGCGGCTGACGCCGTGCTCGAGCGCCTGGAGCAACACCGCGCCCGTCACCTCGATGCTCACCACCGAGCCCGGGTAGGGGTGGATGGCGAGCACGTCGCGCCGGGTGAGCGGGCCGGGCCGGAGCACGGAGTCGGAGCGGATGGAGCCGCCGTTGATGAGCGCCGCGTCCGCGCCGGTGGCCTTGCGGTAGGCGTCCGCGACGAAGGAGGCCAGGTTCGTCTCGCGGTTGCGGTTGGACTCCTCCATGGCATCCAGGGGCACCTGGGTGCGGCCCACGGGCTGGGACAGATCGGCCATCATCGCGTCGTACTCGCGCATGGCGCTGGCGAAGGCGGGGTCCTCGGGCACTTCGGGCGTCACCGGCAGCATGTCGAAGTCCATGCTCTTGAGCTTGCCGCTCTGGGTGCCCACGTGCAGGGTGACACGGCCCAGCTCGCGCGCCTCGGAGGACATCTTGATGATGGGCGTGCCGTTGGACACCGCCTGCATCATCACGTGCTCGTGGCCGCCGATGATGAGATCGATGGGGGCGCAGCGGGCGAGCACCTTGTCCTCGGCGACGAACAGGTGGGTGAGGCCGATGATGATCTGCGCGCCCTGCTTGCGCATCTGCGGCACCAGCTCGCGCGCCTTGGCGCAGGTGTCGGTGAAGTACACGTCCGGCCCGGGCTTGGAGCTGTACTTCGTCTTGCCCAGCAGCACGCCGAAGATGCCCACCTTCACGCCGCCCACGTCGCGAATGACGAAGGGCGGGGTCTCCGCGAAGGTGCGCTTCGTCTGCTTGTCCATGACGTTGGCGCCCAGCCAGGTGAAGCGGGACTCCTGGATGCGCTCGCGCAGCACGTCGGGGCCGAAGTCGAACTCGTGGTTGCCGAGCACCGCGAAGTCCAGGCCGAGCGCGTTCCACGCGTCGATCATCTGCTTGCCCTTGTGGAATGTGGACTCCACGGAGGGCCCCAGCGTGTCACCGGCCATGAGGAAGAGCGTGTGGGGAGACTCGGCGAGCACCTGCTTGCGCAGCGTGGACAGCCGCCCCAGTCCGCCGTGGGCCCCGAAGTCCACCGGGGTGAACTGGTACACGTCGTTGACGTGCAGCAGGGTGAGCGTGACGGTGGGCTCGTCGTCCTGCTCGGACTCAGGGGCCGGGCTCTCGGCGGACTTGGACTCCGCGCCCGTGGGGGACGTGGGCGCGCTCCCGGGCAGCGAGGCGCAACCGGCGGTGAGGAGCAGGGCGGCCACGAGGGTGGCGAGGGGGCGCGGCGAGCGGAACGGGAAGAACATGGGGGGTCGTCGGGGTGTTCAATGTCCCACGTCCGGCGCGCGTGTGCATCCTTTCGCGTGACCCCCCCGTGACGCGGTGTGGCGAAGCCCGTCTCCCTCCTCGCCCTGGAAGCGGCGGCGGCCCGGAGGCGCTTCACTGCAAGTGAGGAGGCGGGGTGGGGAGCATGCCCGCTCGCTCGCTCACACGGTGTAGCGGCGCCCCTGCGCGAGCGGCTCGATGTTGCTCGCGTCGAGGTCGAAATCATCCGGGTAGTGGATGAGCCGCATCTTCGCGCGCGAGGCGGCGGGCAGCGCGGCCAGCTTCTCGTAGGGCGTGTGCACGCCGTAGTTCGTCTCGTGCACCACGAGGTCCGCCTCGGCGAGCCAGGAGAGGAGGCCCTCGTCGTAGGCGGTGTCCGCGCTGTAGCCCAGGCAGCGCCCGCCAGCGCGGATACGCAGGGCGGTGGTGGGCACGTGGTGGTAGGTGAGGCGGCTCTCGATGGAGAAGGGCCCGAAGCGCACGGCTGACTCGGTGGAGAGCGCGAG
The DNA here is from genome assembly GCF_042230915.1 of Archangium gephyra. Lineage (GTDB taxonomy): Bacteria > Myxococcota > Myxococcia > Myxococcales > Myxococcaceae > Archangium > Archangium gephyra_B. Next base: position 3,505,745 of record NZ_CP102578.1, read on the forward strand.
GGGCTCGAAGTAGTCCTCGAAGCCATGGCGCTGGGGCTCGCCGCCGGGCTTGCGGATGAGGTCCTCCATGCCGGCGGCGAGGTGGCCGTCCCAGAGCCGGCGCGTCACGTCCGGGTGGGCGAGCAGTTGCAGCTTCCGCTTGAGGACGAAGAAGGAGAAGTAGCCGAGCCCCTCGACGCCCGAGCTGTGGTCCGCGTGGAGGTGGGTGAGGACGAGGCCCGACACGCGGTCCGCGTCCAATTCCACGCCCGAGGAGAGGCTGGCCTCGCGCATCATCTTGCGGATGGGGTGGGGGCAGTCGATGAGGAGCACCTGCCCCTCGGCTTCGAGCGCCAGGCACGAGGAGTAGTGCAGCGCGGAGAAGGCATCGCCAACGCCGAGGGTGACGAAGGACAGGCTCATCACGGGCTCCGGAGGGAGGAAGGGGACAACCGCAGGCGCAGCTTCGCCGCGACGGCGGGCGGGCAGAAGTCCGAAACGTCCTCGCCGCGCGCCAGCTTCTCCTTGAGGCGGCTGCTGCTCACCTCGGCGAGGTGGGACTCGGCGGGGAGGAAGAGGGTGGAGAGGTCCGGGGCGAGCGCGCGGTTGGCCTGGGCCAGCGTCGTCTCGAACTGGGCATCCGTGGCGCCGCGCACCCCGCGCAGCAGCACGCTGGCGCCGATGGCCCGCGCGTAGTCCACGATGAGTCCCTCGGTGCTGGCCACGGTGACGTTGGGGTGGAGCGCCACCACCTCGCGCAGCAGCTCCATGCGCTCGGCCACGGTGAAGAGGGTGCGCTTCTCGGGGTTGATGGCCACCACCACCACGACATGGCCGAAGAGGCGCGCGGCCTGGCGGACGACGGAGAGGTGGCCGGCGGTCACCGGATCGAAGCTGCCGGCATAGACGGCGATGGTCATCACGACACCTCCGGTTGGGCCCCGGACACGAGCGTCCGGGGAGGATGGAAGGTGAGGGCCACCCAGAGGACGGCCAGGGCGCAGACGGCCGCCGAGAGCGTGAAGTGCCACGCGTAGCCGAAGGCCTGGGCGCTGAAGCCACTGGCGGCCGCGGCGGCGCCGGTGGCCAGCACCACGAGCGAGGCCTGCACCGTGTAGTCGGAAGCGGCGTGCTCGGGGCGGCAGGGCTCCATCATCACCGTGAAGAGGGCCGCGGTGGCCATGCCGCTCGTCAGGTGCTCCACGCCGCACACGAGCGTGAGCAGGGGAATGGAGGCGCCGCGCGCGGCCAGGGCATAGAGGAGCACCGCTCCGGCCTGCAGGGTGCCGAAGACGAGCAGCGCACGCCGGTGTCCCAGCCGGTTGACGAGCGCTCCGCCCACGAGCGCGCCGAGGAGCCCGGTGGTGAAGCCCACGACGCCGAGCATCCATCCGAGCTGCGTCAGATTCAGCCCCGAGTCGACGAGGAAGGTGCGCAGCATGCCCGTCGCCAGGTGCTCGCCCGCCTTGAAGAGGACGAGCAGGGTGAACCACGCGCCCGTGCCTGGGCGGCGGCTCCAGTACAGCCATGTTTCTCGGAGCCAGTGCCACGTGCTCGCGTTGCCGTGCCGGGGCGCGGCGGAAGGAGGCTCGCGGAAGAGCACCACCGGCACCGAGGCCACGAGCAGCAGGGTGCCCATGCTCAGCAGGGTGGCGCGCCAGCCCAGCGTGTCGATGACCATGAGCATCACCCCACCGCCGAGCACCATGCCCACCCGGTAGCCCGCCACCTGGATGCCGTTGCCCCAGCCGCGCTCGTGGCGCTCGAGCAGCTCCACGGCGAGCCCGTCCGTGGCCACGTCCTGCGTGGCCGCGAGCAGGTTGACGAGCAGCACGGCCACCAGGAGCACCGGGATGCTCACGGCGCCCTGGGGGACGGCGAGCCCCAGGAGCAGTGCCGCCGAGAGGAACTGCAGCGGGAGGATGTAGCCGCGCCGCTGGCCCAGCCGCTCCGAGCCGTACCGGTCCATGAGCGGGGCCCAGAGGAACTTGAGCGCCCAGGGCAGGGCGAGCAGGTTGGCCAGGCCGATGTCCGGCAGCGACATGCCCTGCGTGCGCAGCAGCACCGGCAGCGTCTGGGTGAAGAAGCCGAAGGGCAGGCCCTGCGAGAGGTAGAGGCTCGTGAGCAACCCGAGCTTCTGGGGCGTCGTCAGCGAGGTCTTCATGTGCCCTCCGGGGATTCCACCGTGTCGAGCAGCCCCGCGGCCATGCGCTTCACCGTGCCGGCCGCGGAGCCCGCGGGCGTGAGGCCCGGTGCCGCCGCCGAGAGGACGAAGTAGCCCTGCACCGCCGCGAAAAGGCCCGCCGCCACCGCCCGCGCCCGCCGGCGGCCGATGACCGCGCCCACCAGCTCCTCCAGGTGCTCGAGGTCCGCGCGCACCACCTTCTCGTAGGCCGCGCGCACCTCGGGCTGCCGCACCGCCTCCGCGCTGATGGTCACCCACGCGGCCACCGAGGACGGATCCGCGTCCTCCCCCGTGGCCAGGAAGGCATCGAGGAAGGCGTCCACCTGCGCCCGGGCTCCGCCCTTCACCCGCTCCAGCCGCGCCTTCACCCGCTCGCGCACGCGCCCGGCGAGCTGCTCCACCAGCGTCAGGAGGATCTCCTGCTTCTCCGTGAAGTGGTAGTGCACCAGCCCGGGGCTCAGCCCCGCCGCCTTCGCGATCTCCGCGATGGACGCGCGCTCGTAGCCGCGCTCGGCCATGACGCGCAGCAGTCCCGAGACGATCTGCTGCCGGCGCTCCTCCGTGTTCGATGGGCGGGCCATCCGCGGCTCCATTTCTAGGTTGGTTGACCAACTTATAAGGCGGCGAAAGGGCGCCGTCAACCGGGACTCCGGGGTTCAACCTGGGGTGCGAGAGACCCTGACCCCGTCCCTCTCCCGGAGGAGAGGGGTTGTTACAGGGACAGGCGCTGGGGCTCAGTAGTTGAGCAGCGCGCAGACCTTCTCGCTGCCCAGCCGCTCGCGCCCGGGCAGGAAGTCCAGCGAGATGAGGAAGCTGAAGCCCACCACCTCGCCGCCGAGCTTCGACACCAGGCGCGCCGCCGCCGACGCCGTGCCACCGGTGGCCAGCAGATCATCCACGATGAGCACCCGGTCCCCGCGGCTCACCGCGTCCTCGTGGAGCTGCAGCCCGTCCTCGCCGTACTCCAGCGAGTAGCGCTCCATCACCGACTTGTACGGCAGCTTTCCCGGCTTGCGCGCCGGAGCGAAGCCCGTGTGCAGCGCCAGGGCGATGGGCGCTCCCAGCAGGAAGCCGCGCGCCTCCACCGCCACCACCTTGGTGATGTGACGGCCCCGGAAGGGCGCCGCCATCGCGTTCACCACCCGCCCGAAGAGGTGCGGATCCGCCAGCACCGGCGTCACGTCCTTGAAGAGGATGCCCGGCTTCGGGAAGTCCGGCACGTCTCGGATGCGCGTCTTCACGTCCTCGATGAGGTTGGAGTCATGGCCGGGGACGAACAGGGGAGGGGTGTTGCTCATGTGAAGAGCTCCGGGTTGATGCAGTGAGGGGGCTTCCGCCCTTGCAGCGCGGCGAGGAGATTATCCACCGCCATGGACGCCATGCGTCCACGGGTGGCGTGGCTGGCGCTCGCGATATGGGGGGCGAGCAGGAGGTTGGGGAGGGTGAGCAACGGGCTGTCGGAGGGCAGGGGCTCCGGGTCCGTCACATCCAGCGCGGCGCCGCCCAGGTGCCCGCCCGACAGCGCCTCCACCAGGGCGGCCTGGTCCACCACGGGCCCCCGGGCCGTGTTCACCAGCAGGGCCCCAGGCTTCATGGCCGCGAATTCCGCCCGTCCCAGCCAGTGCCGGGTCCCGGCGTTGAGCGGGACGTGCAGCGAGACGAAGTCCGACTCGGCCAGCAGGGTGGCCTTGTCCACGCGCGTGAGCCCCAGCTCCGCCTCCAGGTCCGGCCGGGCCCGGCGGTTGACGTAGAGGAGCCGCATGCCGAAGCCGCGCGCCCGCCGGGCCATCGCCGCGCCGATGGCGCCCAGCCCCACGAGGCCCAGGGTCGCCCCGTACACGTCCGTGCCCAGCAGCAGGCCGGGCTCCCACGTCCGCCACCGGCCCGCCCGCACATAGGTGTCCGCCTCGGCCACCCGCCGCGCCAGCGCCATCATCAGGGCGAAGGCGAAGTCCGCCGTCGTCTCCGTGAGCACCCCCGGCGTATTCCCCACTGGGATGCGCCGCGCGGTACAGGCCGCCACGTCGATATTGTCGTACCCCACCGCCACGTTGCTGACGGCCCGCAGGCGGTGGGCGCCGTCGAGCAGGGGCTCGTCCACCCGGTCGGTCAGCAGGGTGATGAGCCCGTCCGCCTCCCGGGCCTCCGCGAGCAGCACGTCCCGTGGGGGAGGCAGCTGTTCTTCCCACACCCGGAGTGAGACCTGAGCGGCCAGCCGGGCCAGCGCGTCGCCGGGAAGTTGTCGCGTGACGAAAACTCGGGGGCGTGTGGGGCGTTCCATTTCGACCGCCGATGCTCGCACAGCCGCGAGCCGTGCGGTGGATGACCGAGCAACCATCGCCCGGTCATCGACCTGCATTTTTCCCACGACGGAGGCTGCCCCGTCTGTGGTAATCGAATGGATTCCCCTCGCACCCGGGGGGGAAGGGACTTGCCAAACGTGCCCTCCACCGCCGACACCCGAGAAGCCTCCTTCCCGCCAGATGGCCAGTGGCTGCGCGCCCTCAAGGCGGAAGTTCAGCCCACCACCTTCAAGAAGGGCCGCGAAGTGGCCGAGACGCGCCGCGTCTTCGGCCTGCAACGGGAGGGCAACCTCATCCGTGCCCAGGTGGCCGCCGCCGCCTCGTCCCAGGAGCGCTACGACGTCGCCCTCGAGGTGGGCAACGGCAAGCCCACCTCCAAGTGCACCTGCCCGTCCTGGAACTCTGACGGGCTGCATTGCGAGCACGTGGTGGCCGCGGCGCTCGTCTACGCCGCGCGGCTGCGCGCCTCGATGATCGCCTCCTCGGCCGCCGCTGCCTCCGCGGCCTCGGCCGCTGCCGCTGCCGCCGCCGCTCCGGTGGCCGCCGTGCCCGACGCTGGTCCCGATGAGCCCTCGCCAGACGGCGAGGCGGACGCCGACTTCGAGGCTCCCGTCCCCTCGGCGGACTCCCCGATGATGGACGCGGTGAGCCTGCCCGCGCTCGCCAAGGTGGAGAGCTGGCTGGGCCTCTCCTCCCAGCCGGACTACGAGTTCCTCTACCGGCTCACCCCCTCCAACACGGGTCCCGGCGGGCGCCACTGGCTGATGGACGTGCGCCGCCAGGACGCGCAGATGAAGGGGCCCGTGCACATCAAGCGCATGCTCCAGGCCGGCACCCGCATCGCCCCGGCCGACGAGCGCGTCTTCATCCTGCTGGCCAAGCACGAGCAGCGCTACGACTCGCGCATCGTCCTCTCCGACGAGGACCTGTGCGAGATGTTCGAGTTCCTGCGTCCGCGCCGCGTCATCTACCGCGGCACCGCGCTGCTCTTCTCGGACGAGCCGGTGCGGCCGCAGATCCACCTCGAGTCCCGCCCGGACGGAGCCACCGCCCGCATCGAGCTGCTCATGCCGGATGGGACGAGCCTGTCCCTCAAGGACGCCATCCTGCTGGCGGGCATGCGCACCTACATCATCACGGGGCAGACGCTCTCGCCGGTGGAGCCGAATCTGCCGCCGCGCCTGGTGCGCAAGTGGATGCTGGAGCCCACCATGGCCTTCCCGGTGGGCCAGTTGGATCGGGTGCTCACGTTCTTCGCCGCCCACCTGCCGCGCTTCCAGATGGCGCTCAAGGCGGACGACATCGACGTGGACGAGTCCGTGGAGCCGCGCTTCCTCCTCACGCTCGAGGGCACGCCCGAGCGCGTGAAGGTGCAGCTCGCCGCGCGCTACGGGCAGACGACCGTGCCCGTGTCCCCCACAGCCTCGCACCTGGGCTACGCCAGTGGCGTGGGCTCCGACGGCCGCAAGCTGTACCGGCGCCGCGAGGAGCTGGAGCGCGCCGCGGGCAAGCGCCTGCAGGAGCTGGGCATGCGCTACGACAGCCACACCCACGCCTACGAGACGAGCGGGGATGGCGCCATCGAGTTCTGGGCGCGCGGGCTCGCGAGCCTGCCCGAGGACTGGGAGCGCTACGGGGTGCAGGCCCCCAAGGTGCGCCTGCGGCCGAAGCTGCGTCCGCGCATCCGCGTGGGCATGAGCGGGGTGAGCTGGTTCGAGCTGGATGCCGAGTTCGTCACCGACGACCAGGCGGTGGACCTGGGCGCGGTGCGCATGTGGCTCGACTCGGGCCGGCGCTTCGTGCCCCTGAAGGACGGCACCTACGCCGAGGCGGACCTCGCGGAGATCAAGCGTGCCGCGGACCTTCTGGAAGAGGCCGGCGCCATGCCTGGCCGCACCCGCACGCGTCTGCCGCTGCATCAGGCCGTCGCGCTGGATCTGCTGGTGGAGCTCGGCGAGTACACCGAGGTGGAGGCCAAGGCGCGCAAGGCGATGACCGAGCTGCGCGACACCAACGGCGTGCCCAAGGTGGGGCTGCCCGAGGGCCTTCAGGCCACGCTGCGCCACTACCAGGAGGCGGGCCTGTCCTGGCTCTGGTTCCTCCACCGGCACGGCCTGTCCGGCATCCTCGCGGACGACATGGGTCTCGGAAAGACGATCCAGTCCTTGAGCTTGCTGCAGAAGGTGGCCAACGAGGAGGGCCGCAAGCCGTCGCTCGTGGTGGCGCCCACCAGCGTGCTCGCCAACTGGGAGCGCGAGGCCGAGCGCTTCACCCCGGGCCTGAAGACGATCGTGTGGCACGGCCAGGACCGCAAGGAGCGCGTGGAGGACCTCAAGGGCGCGGACCTCGTGCTCACCTCCTACGCGCTGGTGCGGAGGGACCTGGAGGCGCTCAGCGAGGTGGGCTTCCGCTACGTCATCCTCGACGAGGCGCAGAACATCAAGAACGCGGACAGCGCCACGGCGCAGGCGTGCAAGTCGCTGCCGAGCGACACGCGGCTCGCGCTCACCGGTACGCCGCTGGAGAACCGGCTCAGCGAGCTGTGGAGCCTCTTCGACTTCCTCATGCCGGGCTTCCTCGGCAGCGCGGAGGGCTTCAGCGACCGTTTCGAGCAGCCCATCCAGGTGGCCAACGACAGCAACGTGCGCGACCGCCTGCGCCGCCGGATTCAGCCCTTCATCATGCGCCGTCTGAAGACGGAGGTGGCCAAGGACCTGCCGCCCAAGACGGAGAGCGTGGCGTGGTGCGAGATGGAGCCCGGCCAGGCGGCCCTCTACCGCGAGGTGCTCGAGGAGAGCCGCCGCAAGGTGAACGAGTCCATCGAGAAGATGGGCTTCAAGCGCAGCCGCGTCTCCATCCTCGCGGCGCTCATGCGCTTGCGCCAGGTGTGCTGCGATCCGCGCCTGCTCAAGATGCCCCCGGGCACGCTGCTGCCGAGCAGCGCGAAGCTGGAGCGCTTCGGCCAGCTCGTGGACGACCTCGTCGCCGAGGGCCACCGCGCGCTCGTCTTCAGCCAGTTCACCGAGATGCTGGAGCTGCTCAAGGGCGAGGCGGACCGCCGGGGCCTGCGCTACCTCTACCTGGACGGCCGGACGAAGGACCGCATGGGCAAGGTGGACGAGTTCAACCGTCCGGACGGGCCTCCGCTCTTCTTCATCAGCCTCAAGGCGGGCGGCACCGGCCTCAACCTCACCGCGGCCGACTACGTCATCCACTACGATCCGTGGTGGAACCCGGCCGTGGAGGACCAGGCGACGGACCGTACCCACCGCATCGGCCAGACGCGCGCCGTCATCAGCTACAAGCTCATTACCCGCGGCACCGTGGAGGAGAAGATTCTCAGCCTCCAGAAGCGCAAGAAGGATCTCGCCGCGGGCGTGCTCAGTGCGGATGGCGACTTCGGCAAGCTGCTGACCGAGTCGGACATCGTCGACCTCTTCCAGGGCGAGTGACCCGGGAGGGCTACAAAAGAGTCTGACTCCTCACATCACCCTCCGTGCATGCAAGCTGGCGCACGAGCCACGGGACGGAACGCTTGTGCAGTGTCAGAGCCCACTGCTAGGTTGTTCAGGTACGGTCCGAATGGCGAAGGAGGGCACCGTGCTGCTGGGCTTGCGCATTTCGAATGTGGCGGTGATTGAGGAGGTGGAGGTGACGTTCGGGGCCGGCCTGACCGTGCTCACGGGCGAAACCGGAGCGGGCAAGTCCATCCTGGTGGACGCCCTCGGGCTGCTGCTGGGCGGGCGGGCGGATGCAGACGCCATCCGCTCGGGCTGCGACGAGGCCTCGGTGGAGGGCGTCTTCGAGCGCACGCCGGTGCTGGCCACCCGGATGGAGGAGCTGGGAGTGCCGGACCTCGGGGACGAGGTGCTGGTGCGCCGGGTGGTGGGCCGCAATGGCCGGGCCAAGGCCTACATCAATGGTTCCCTGGTGACGGTGGGCGTGCTGGCGCGCTTCATGCGCGGCACGGTGGACATCGCCGGCCAGCACGAGCACGTGAGCCTCTTCGACGCCGGGCTGCACCGGGTGCTGCTGGACCGGTACGGGCGGCTCGAGGAGCAGCTCGCCGCCTATGGGCGCGACTACGCGGCCGTGGCGGAGGTGGTGTCGCGCATGGAGGCGCTGGGCGGGGACGAGTCCCGGCTGCGCGAGCGCGCCGAGTTCCTGCGCTTCCAACTGGATGAGATCTCCCGGCTGGAGCCGGAGTCCGGCGAGGACGTGCGGCTGGATGCCGAGCGGCGTCGGCTGGCCAGCTCGGAGAAGCTCAAGCGGCAGGGCGCCGAGGCGGAGCAGCTGCTCTCCGGCGAGGAGTCGAGCGCCGTGGAGACGGTGGGCCGCGCGCTGGGGCTGGTGACCGAGGCGGCGAAGTGCGACGCCACGCTCGCCCCGGTGGCGGAGGCGCTGGGGTCGGCCCTCGCGGAGCTGGAGGAGGCGCAGCGCCGGCTCGGCCGGTACGTGGAGGGACTGGAGTCCGACCCGGCCCGGCTGGGTGAGGTGGAGGATCGCCTGGACGCCCTCAAGCGGCTGTGCCGCAAGCACGCCACCACCCTGGACGGCGTGCTGCAGAAGCGCGACACGCTGGAGACGGAGCTGTCCACCCTGGACAACCGTCAGGAGGTGCTGGAGCAGCTCGCCCGCGAGCGCAAGGCCGCGGAGGAGCGGGCGCGCCGCAGTGGCGAGGCGCTGTCCCGGGCGCGCACCGCGTGCGCCGTGTCCTTCGGCGCCCAGGTGCGCGAGGGGTTGGGCATGCTCGCGCTGGGCAAGGCCGCCTTCGAGGTGCGGGTGACGCCCGGCACCCAGCTCAAGTCCGAGGGCCTGGACGACGTGGAGTTCTTCTTCAGCGCCAACCCGGGCGAGCCCGCCCGCCAGCTGGCCAAGGTGGCCTCCGGCGGCGAGGCCTCGCGCCTCCTGTTGGCCCTCAAGCGTGCACTGGCGGACAGTGATGGGTGCGGCTGCTACATCCTGGACGAGGCGGACTCGGGGGTGAGCGGCGCCATCGCGGACGTGGTGGGGCGGATGATTCGGGACGTCAGCGGCCACCGTCAGGTGCTGACCATCACCCACCTGCCACAGGTGGCGGCCTACGCGGACGCCCACCTGCTCATCCGCAAGGGGCTCAAGGGCGAGCGCACCGTCTCGGAGGTTGTCCCTCTGGAGGCGGGGGCCGAGCGCACCCAGGAGCTGGCTCGGATGATGTCCGGCGTCGAGGTGACGCGCGAGGCGCTGGGGGCGGCCGAGGCCCTGGTCCGTTCGGCCAACCGAGCGTCCGGACCCCCCCGGGCCCGGCGGGAGCAGGCCCCGGATGGTGGCTCCCGGGGCAGGCTGCGCCGCAGTGCGTAGCCACGTACGTGCAACGCCTCCTTGCTCCAATAAGGTCCCTCACATAGCATCCAGCCCGTGTCCAGAACCGCAGGGCAGACCGCGGCTCCCCGCATGAAGGTCGTCTCGGCCGGCCTCACGGATGTGGGGCGTAAGCGCAACCACAATGAAGACAGCTTCCTGATCGACGACGAGCTACAGCTCTATGTCGTCGCGGATGGCATGGGCGGCCATGCTGGGGGCGGTACCGCCTCCCGCATCGCCGTCGAGACCATCGACAAGGAGCTCAGACGGGCCCGTGAAGGTCGGGACAACCCGTTTGTCACCACGTCCAACCTGCAGGACGCGCTCCTGCCGGATGCCTTGCGTACGGCGGTGGAGAGGGCCTGTCTGGCCATCTTCACCACCGCGCAGGAGGATCCGCGCCTGTCGGGAATGGGCACCACCGTCATCTCGCTCGTCGTGCGCGACAACCAGGCGTTCTTCGCGCACGTGGGCGACAGCCGCGCCTACCTCGTCCGGGGTCCCCTCATCCAGCAGATCTCCGAGGACCACTCGCTGGTCAACGAGCAGATCAAGGCCGGGATGATCACCCCCGAAGAGGCCAAGCACTCCCGCTACAAGAACATCATCACGCGCTCGGTGGGCTTCGAGGAAGAAGTCCAGGTGGACGTGATGGGGGTAGTGGCGGAGCCAGGAGACGTCTTCCTGCTGTGCTCGGACGGCCTCGCCAACATGGTCGAGGACCGGGAGCTGCACGAAGCCGTGCAGGCCTCGGCCACCCTCGCCGACGTTCCCAAGCGGCTCATCGACCTGGCGAACGAGCGGGGCGGCGACGACAACATCACCGTCATCGTCGTTCAGGTTTCGGCCTGAACATCAGGCGCTCCGAGTGGGCGCCTGGAATTGTTCCACGCGACTGGACGTGGGACGTCGGGTGTCGTGTGTCCTTACTTGACACCCTGAGAGGTCGGGTGGTAGCTGCCCAAACGATTCCCGTGCTCTGAGAGGCACGCTGGATGACGGATGGGCGGGTGTCGGGGCGTGGGGGAGATGAAGCGCACTCGGGCAGGACCTAGATTCTGGCCCCGGGTTCGCACGCCGAAGCGCTGAGGCGCACTAGAGGGAGCTGGCATTGGCGAAAAAGTCCTACACCCTGATCGTGGTCCCGGACCACGAATCTCCGGTCAAGCGCTACCGCGTGCAGAAGTCGCTGTTCCTCCAGGTGGGGGGCGGGCTTCTGCTGCTGGCGGGATTGGCCCTGGGGGCCACCCTCCACTACTTCCAGGTGGCCCGGGACGCGGCGGAGAACCGGATTCTTCGTGAGGAGAACCTGACGCTGCGCGGCCAGTTGAAGTCGGTGCGCGAGCGCATCGAGCACATCGGCTCCACGCTGGACCGGGTGGAGCGGTTCGACCAGAAGCTGCGGGCCATCACGCTGTTGTCGGATCCGCAACGCAACCTGGCCATGGGTCCGGTGGAGCAGGAGCCGGGGGTGGGTTCTCCGGCTGCGGAGACGGCGTTCACCGAGCTGGCGAGCATGGAGTCTCCCAAGGCGCTGACGGGGAAGCTGGACCGGCTGAGCGCCGAGGCCACCCGGCAGGAGCAGAGCCTCCACGAGCTGCAGGCCTACTTCCAGGACCAGAAGTCGCTGCTGGCCTCCACGCCGTCGCTGTGGCCGACGCGCGGCTGGGTGACGAGCGACTTCGGTTCGCGGTTGGATCCGTATACGGCGGACCGGGTGATGCACGCGGGCATGGACATCGCGGCGCCGCACGGCAAGGACGTCTTCGCGCCGTCGGATGGCACGGTGGTGTTCGCGGGGCTGGAGGGCGGTTACGGCAACGTGATCGTCATCGACCACGGCTACGGCATCAAGACGCGCTACGGCCACCTGGCGAAGATCCTGGTGAAGGCGGGAGACCGGGTGAAGCGGGGCGGGCTCATCGCGGCGGTGGGCAACACGGGCCGCTCCACGGGTCCGCACCTGCACTACGAAGTGCGCGTCAACGGCATCCCGCAGAACCCGCGCAAGTTCATCCTCGAGGAGTAATCCACCCCTCTCTCGCCGGGAGAGGGACGGGGTGAGGGTATCTCGCCTCCCAGGTTGAATCCCGCGAGCACAGGGGTGAGGGTCCTCGGACCCTCGCCCCTTTCGCGTTTCAGGGCTCCGTACGGCCGGGAACGAAGCCGCCGAGCTGCAGGCGCCGCCGCTGGAGACCTCCCGCGTTGCCCATGCGCTCCAGGGTATAGGCGCGCTCGAGCTCACCCCACACGAGGGGCCCGAGCACCTGCCAGTGGGTGGGCTGCTCGATGGTGAGCTCCAGCAGGGCGAGCGTGAAATCCGGAGCCTCGGCGCCCGCGGGGAGCGAGGCGCGAGCGTCCGCGGCGAGCCGGGAGCGGGTGGGCTCGCGCAGGGCCTCGGTGACGGTGAGGCCCGAGGTGGGCACCAGCAGCACGGCGAAGTTGTCGCCCTGCAGCCGCACCACCTTGGCCCCGGGGAACTGGGCGCGCAGGGACTCCACCACGGCGCGCAGCATGGCGTCGCCCGCCGGGAAGCCGTGGCGCGCGTTGACGTGAATCATCCCCTTCACGTCGGCGATGAGCGCGCCCAGCGTCCAGCCCTCGTGGTGCGCGTGGGTGGAGAGGTCGAACTCCTCCTTGAGGAGCGTGCCCTGCGTGAGGGCGAGCGGATTGAGGGCGCCCGTGGCGTCCGGTACGCCGCGGCGGGCGTGCTCC